>JAFTPJ010000054.1 GCA_017463405.1 Clostridia bacterium | reverse complement strand
TGCGTTTTGAAGGCGGTATTGCTCGAACGGATCATCCGTATTTGAGAAAACAAATTATCAAAAATACTTTAAATTCAATCCAAGGTTGAATTTAATTTATTTATAAAAAGAAATTTGAAAGTGGAGGTAATAACCAATGGTAGAATTGGGATTCATTCATGGCAGATTTCAACTGTTTCACAATGATCACCTGAACTACGCGTTGCTTGCAAAAGAGCAATGCAAAAAACTGATCGTGGGAATCACATCCCCCGAGAACGCTACGCTGATTCGTGAGGCGATTGACCCTCACAGAAGCGAAGCGGCATCAAACCCCTTTACGTATTATGAACGATTTAACATGGTAAAGCTGGCTTTGCTCGAGGCAGGGATTCCAAGAGAGGATTTTGAGATTGTTCCGTATCCGATCGAGCGTCCCGAAATCCTGTATAATTACGTACCCTTGAACGCAACGTCGTACTTTACGATTTACGACGATTGGGGCTATGAAAAGCTTCATAGACTTGGCGATCTCGGATATGGTACCCATGTGCTTTTCGATAAGAGAGAGAAGGCGATGTGCAGTACCGAGATCAGACAGAAGATCGTCAACGGTGACGAATGGAAGGATATGGTTCCGAACGCAGTATACGAATATATTGTGGCAAACAATCTGACCGAGAAAGTAATCAGGCTATTGAAAAAATAAGGAGATAAATATATGTTTGACGTAAATACGATACCTATGTCTGAAAGGGTACATATCACAAAGAATCTGTTGAGATACGGGATTGCCGTAGATCAGGAAAACGGAAAAATTGATTATATTCCCGGAACCACCGTTCCCGAGGTGAGATGCGAATCGATTCACCTGATCCGTCACGCAGAAACCGAGGCTGTTGCAAAGCATGAATTTATGTGCGATACCTCCAACAATTGCGGATTTACCGAAAGCGGAATCGAGATCACCAAAAAGCAGGCGGCTGAACTTGATGCATACGATTTTGACATTGCGCTCTACGGTCCTATCCCTCGCGTAGTCAATACACAACTTATTATAATGGAGAGACCTCAAAAGTTCGAGGCGATCAAGGTACATAAGCTGCACGGTATTGATAATACGGGCTGGGAATATAAGTCCTTTGAGGAGCTTTGCCATACCCCTACATTCATTGCTCGCGAAATCGAAAACAATATGTTCGCAAGAACCCCCAGCGGTACTTCTTGGGGTATGGTCATTGCGAACTGTGTGGACGTGCTTGATCTCATCAACGAGCAGTATGCAGGCAAAAAGATCCTTTTGATCAGCCAGGGCAGCGTGCTCCGCGCATTCCAGATTCTTCTCCGCAAGAGAAAGCATCCGTGGGATGATTTTACCGTTGAAGGAATGTACCATGTCGGCGATGATACCAATAAAAAGAAAAATTACGGTGTGATCGATAAGGTGTTCTGATTCATCGGATTGGTGCGGTATTGACTTCAGTGAAAAAATTTGAACATCTGTGCAGTGCGGGCATTGACGGCACGGCACAGAAATGTTTTTATACGGTCGGTTCGTCGGCGGATGCCGGCAATTCGGCCTGTATCAGTCGAAAATAGAAGTTTTGGAGTGAATGATCATGTCACAATTTACAAACAAGACCCTCCTGATTACCGGCGGGACCGGTTCATTCGGGAACGCTGTGCTGAACCGTTTTTTGCGGACGGATATTGGTGAGATCCGCATATTTTCCCGCGATGAGAAGAAGCAGGATGATATGCGGCACGAATTTCAGGCGAAGATGCCCGACGTTGCCGAGAAAATCAAATTTTATATTGGCGATGTGCGCGATCTGGCATCGGTGAAAAACGCCATGCACGGTGTGGATTACATCTTCCACGCGGCGGCGCTCAAGCAGGTGCCGTCCTGCGAGTTCTTCCCGATCGAGGCGGTCAAGACCAATGTGCTCGGTACCGAAAATGTCCTGATTGCTGCCATCGAAGCGGGGGTCAAAAACGTTGTTTGCCTGTCTACAGACAAGGCGGCGTACCCTGTCAACGCAATGGGAACCTCCAAGGCGATGATGGAAAAGGTTATCGTTGCAAAGGCACGTACGACAAATACAACGAAAATCTGCTGCACGCGTTACGGCAACGTCATGTGCTCGCGCGGCTCCGTGATCCCTCTTTGGATCGATCAGATCCGAAGCGGCAACCCGATTACGCTGACCGAGCCGAAAATGACGCGCTTTATCATGTCGCTTGACGAGGCGGTCGATCTTGTTCTGTTTGCCTTTGAACACGGCGAGCCCGGGGACATCCTGGTTCAGAAGGCGCCTGCCTGCACCATTCAGACGCAGGCAGAGGCGGTCTGCGAGCTGTTCGGCGGTGACAAGGAGAAGATCAAGGTGATCGGTATCCGCCACGGCGAGAAGATGTACGAAACGCTGCTGACCAACGAGGAATGCGCGCATGCCATTGACATGGGCAATTTCTACCGCGTGCCCTGCGATAAGCGCGGGCTCAACTATGACAAATATTTCAATACGGGAGATACCGAAAGAAACACGCTGACCGAGTTCAACTCCAATAACACACAGCTTCTGACGGTGGAGGAAACGAAGGCGAAGATCGCCGCGCTCGCATACATCCGGGACGAGCTTGCAAAGGATGCCAAGTGATGATGAATATACTTGTCACAGGCGCCGACGGCTTTGTCGGAAGAAATCTTTGCGCTGCTCTGAAAGCGATCCGTGACGGAAAGGACAGGACGCGTCCCGCACTTGCGATCGGTGAGGTTTACGAATACGATCTTGACACCGCGCCCGTGTTGCTGGACGAATACTGTGCAAAGGCGGATTTCGTTTTCCACCTTGCGGGGGTGAACCGTCCGCAAAATCCTGCGGAATTTATGCAAGGGAATTTCGGCTTTGCCTCGGTTTTGCTGGATACGCTGAAAAAGCACCGCAACACCTGCCCGATCATGCTCTCGTCCTCCATTCAGGCGACCTGCATCGGGAGATATGACGGGGATTACGGCAGAAGTAAGAAAGCCGGAGAAGAATTGATTTTTGGCTATGCGGAGGAAACGGGTGCCAAGGTGCTTGTTTACCGCTTTCCGAATCTGTTTGGCAAGTGGTGCCGTCCCAATTACAACAGCGCTGTTGCCACGTTCTGCCATAACATTGCAAACGGTCTGCCGATTACGGTCAGTGATCGGAATATACAGCTGGAATTGCTTTACATCGACGATCTGGTCACCGAAATGCTGGATGCATTGGAGGGACGCGAGCACCGCAGTGAATTTGACGGGATCGAAACCGTGCCTTGCAACGGCGGCAGGTACTGCGCCGCGCCGAACTCGCACAAGGTCACACTGGGGGAGATTGTGGATCTGCTGGAGACATTCCGGGAGCAGTCCCGCACACTGGTGATGCCCGAAATCCCCGCGGGCTCCTTTGCAAAAAAGCTTTACAGCACCTATCTGTCGTATCTTCCCAAAGAAAAGGTGGCGTTTCCCCTGAAGATGAACGGGGACGCACGGGGAAGCTTTACCGAGTTGCTGAAAACCGAAAAATGCGGGCAGTTCTCGGTTAATATCTCAAAGCCCGGAATTACCAAGGGACAGCATTGGCATCATACCAAATGGGAATTTTTCATTGTGGTCAGCGGTCACGCTCTGATTCGGATGCGCAGCATCGGAGGCGACGAGGTGCTGGATTTTGAGGTCTCGGGTGACAAAATCGAGGCGGTTCACATGTTGCCGGGGTATACACACAACATCATCAATCTTTCCGATACGGAAAATCTTGTGACGCTGATGTGGGCGAACGAGCCGTTTGATCCCGACCGTCCCGATACATTCTTTGAGGAGGTGTGAGAATGGAATTTGATAACATTTCTTTTCAGAACAACGGCAAGCTCAAGCTATTGATTATCGTTGGCACGCGTCCGGAGATCATCCGTCTGTCCGCCGTGATTACCAAATGCCGTCAATATTTTGATACCGTTCTCGCCCACACGGGGCAGAACTACGATTACAATCTCAACGGCATCTTTTTTAAGGATCTGAAGCTTGCCGATCCCGAGGTTTACCTCGACGCCGTCGGTGCGGATCTTGGCGAGACGATGGGAAACATCATCGCAAAATCTTATCAGCTCATGGTGGCAATCAAGCCCGATGCGGTGCTGGTGCTCGGAGATACCAACTCCTGCCTGTCCGTGATCGGGGCGAAACGTCTGCACATTCCGATTTTCCACATGGAGGCGGGAAACCGTTGCAAGGATGAGTGTCTGCCCGAGGAGACCAACCGCCGTATCGTCGATATCATTTCCGACGTGAACATGGCGTACTCCGAGCATGCGCGCAGATATCTTGCCGATTGCGGACTCCCGAAGGAGCGGACATATGTGACGGGATCTCCGATGGCGGAGGTTCTGCGCAACAATCTCGCGGAGATCGAGGCGAGCAATATCCACACACGTCTTGGCTTGGAGAAGGGAAAATACATCCTGCTTTCCGCACACCGTGAGGAGAATATCGATACGGAGAAGAATTTTACCGCTCTGTTTGGGGCGATCAATAAAATGGCGGAGAAATACGGTCTGCCGATTCTGTACTCCTGCCATCCAAGAAGCCGCAAGCGTCTGGAGACCAGCGGATTTGCGCTGGACAAGCGCGTGATTCGGCACGAGCCGCTCGGCTTCCACGATTACAACTGCCTGCAGATGAATGCGTTTGCGGTGGTTTCCGACAGCGGAACGCTTCCCGAGGAAAGCAGCTTCTTTACAAGCATTGGAAGAGCGTTCCCTGCGGTGTGCATCCGCACGTCTACCGAGCGTCCCGAGGCGCTGGATAAGGCATGCTTTGTTCTGGCGGGCATCGACGAGGGGAGTCTTTTGCAGGCGGTTGATACCGCGGTTACGCTGAACCGAAACGGCGATTACGGAATCCCCGTGCCGGATTACGTTGAAGAAAACGTTTCCACCAAGGTCGTCAAGCTGATTCAAAGCTATACCGGCGTGGTGAATAAGATGGTTTGGAGAAAAAATTAAACTGAAAGAGAGGTGTCTGTTTTGGGATTGGAGGATAAGTTCACCGGAGTGAATCAGAAGGACGAAAAGGGTGCGCCCTCTGCGGAAAATCAGACGCATGAGAGCGGTTCGGGTTCGCCGTCGGGCTCCGAATCACACCCCCATGAATCGGGCGGACATCGATCGGGAAGCTCCTCTTCGCGTCATCGGAAGCGGAAAAGCTCGCAAAATGGCTCATTGCTAAAACGCATACAGCATCTGTTTGATAAAACATTCGGCAGAAAAAGCCGTCTGATGCTCAATCTGACGGCAATTCTGCTCACTGCTGTTTTGCTGTGCGGTTTATTTTTCTCCGGTGTGATAATCCGAAACGCGATGGCACCGCAGGAGGAAACGGGGGAAATTTCGGATTCTACATATGAGCCCTCGTACCAAACGTCCTCCGACGGTCTGACGGTTCCGTCCTATTGGAAATCAATGATTACGGAAAAAACGGAGGTCGTGAAGGCCCTGCAAGCCGCGGGCGGCAAGGATTGTGTGTCCTTTGCGTGGGCGAGCGATACGCATATTCCCGATAATCATACGGGAAAGACCGATCACCTTGGTAAGGTGATGGCGCAAATGCTTGACAATTGCGAAATTCCGTTTGCCGTATTGAGCGGTGATATCGGAACACGGTCGTCGTGTTCTACCGAGGCGGAGCTGGTCGAAAGCCAGAAGCAGATTGCCAAGCACCTCTCGCCGCTTTGGGGTACGGAGCGACTGCTGGTTGCTCTTGGCAACCATGACGGTACCTGGGGAAATAATCCCAACGGGGACGGTGTTACCGGTTATTACCGCTATCAGTCTACGCCCGAGCAGCTGTGGGAAACCTATTTCCGCTGGCAGTCACTTGACTTCAGCAGAGTGTTTTCCGAGGATGGTTTGTACTTCTACGTGGATAACATCGCGCAAAAAACAAGATTCATCGTGCTCAATTCGCAATACGGCGGCGAGTACTCGGAGGACGTTTACGGATGGGCGATCAATGACCGCTTCGGCACCTCCTGCTACGGACAGGCACAGCTCGATTGGCTGGCTGACGTTGCACTGGATATGCCCGCGGGCTATAGCGCGGTGATTACGACCCACGTTCCGCCAAAGCTCGTGAACGGTGCTACGACTCCTTATACCGTTGATTGCGATCAGTTGAACGGTATCATCAACGCATATTGCAACAAGACAACCTTCAGCGGAAGCTATACGGCAGGGGTTGACGGATGGAGCAACAGCACAGTCGACGTTGATTTTACCGATGCAAAGGGAGAGATCATTGCGCTGTTTGCAGGGCACATTCACCAGGATACCGTGGATACGACTACGCTGGCATGTCCGATCATTACCATTATATCAGCGGGTGCTTCCGTGAATGCGGGCGAGTCGCCGGAGCGGACGCCCGGTACGGATACGGAGACGTCGTTTGACGTGG
>JAFTPJ010000053.1 GCA_017463405.1 Clostridia bacterium | reverse complement strand
TCGGAAAATTCCGCCACCCCCACTTACACGGGTATGTGCTGAAAAATTCCGCCATACCCACTTATAAGGGTATGTGCGGAAAAATTCCGCCATACCCACTTACGCGGGTATTGCGGAATTGGCAGACGCGATGGAGTTAGGATCCATTGGGCAACCGTGCAGGTTCAAGTCCTGTTACCCGTACCAAAACCAAGGCAGCGCCCCCCGTGGCGTTGCCTTGGTTTTCGTATGGGTAATTGGTTCGCAAACCTGCACCGAAGTTTTCACTTTTGCTTGCAAAATGCGCATCCTCCCTAATAAACGGAATATCTCAAACGCAAAACACACTTGATATATTCCTGTATTCTATTATCTCTTCTTCTGTGCCACCTCAAGCAGTGCCTCCGCAAGGAAGGTATCCACAGGCTTGGTCACCGTCTCGCCGGCGCGGTTACGTACGGAAACGGTTCCCTCCTCCATCTCCTTGGCACCGATGACAAGCATGTACGGTACCTTCTGGAGCTGGGTGTTACGGATCTTATAGCCGATGGTATTGGAGGAATCGTCCAGCTCGACGCGCAGACCTGCGGCGGAGAGCTTTTCCTGTACGCTCTTTGCGTACGCCACGTGCTCGTCGCCGATGGGCAGAACACGCACCTGCTCGGGAGCCAGCCACATCGGGAACGCACCTGCGTACTTCTCGATCAGAAGTGCCAGCGTTCTCTCATAGCATCCCATGGACGTACGGTGAATGATATACGGCGTTACCATCTGGTTATTGGAGTCAACGTATTCCATACCGAACTTCTTTGCCAGCAGCATATCGATCTGGATGGTGATCAGCGTATCCTCTTTTCCGAACACGTTCTTGATCTGGATATCCAGCTTCGGACCGTAGAAGGCAGCCTCGTCGATACCGATCGCGTAGTTGATTCCATTCGCGTCCAACAGCTCCTTCATGATGCCCTGTGCCTCATTCCACTGCTCGGGGGTACCCTCGTACTTATCGGTACGCGCGGGATCCCACTGCGAGAAGCGGAAGGAACAATCCTCCTTGAGTCCTAACGTATCCAGCATGTGCATTGCGAGATCGAGACATCCCTTGAACTCCTCCGCAAGCTGGTCGGGACGCAGGATCAGGTGCCCCTCGGAAATTGTGAACTGACGAACGCGGATCAGACCGTGCATCTCGCCCGAATCCTCGTTACGGAACAGCGTGGAGGTCTCGCCAAGACGCATGGGAAGATCACGGTAGGAGCGCTTTTTGTTCAGAAATACCTGATACTGGAACGGGCAGGTCATCGGACGGAGCGCAAAGCATTCCTTGGTTTCGTCATAAGGATCTCCGAGGACAAACATGCCGTCCAGATAGTGATCCCAGTGACCGGAAATCTTATACAGATCTCTCTTTGCCATCAAGGGGGTCTTGGTCAGCAGATAGCCCCTCTTCTGCTCCTCGTCCTCGACCCATCGCTGGAGTAGCTGAATGACGCGTGCACCCTTCGGAAGCATAATCGGAAGTCCCTGACCGATGACATCAACGGTGGTAAACAGCTCCAGATCGCGTCCGAGCTTGTTGTGATCGCGCTTGAGCGCCTCCTCCTGCTGGGTCACGTATGCGTTCAGCTCGTCCTTGGACGGGAACGCGATACCGTAGATGCGCTGCAGCATCTTGTTGTTCTGGTCGCCCTTCCAGTAAGCACCCGTGCACTGCGTAAGCTTGAGCGCCTTGACGGCTCCTGTGGTGAACAAATGCGGACCTGCGCACAGATCAGTAAACTCGCCCTGACGGTAGAAGCTGATAACGGCATCCTCGGGAAGCTCCTCGATCAGCTGTACCTTATACGGCTCCTCCTTTTCGGTCATCAGCGCGATTGCATCAGCGCGCGGCAGCTCGAATCTCTCGATTTTGAGATTCTCCTTGACGATCTTCTTCATCTCGCCCTCAATCGCCTTGAGTGCGTCGGGGGTGAAGGTTACGTCGGAATCGATATCGTAATAAAAGCCGTTGTCCACCGCGGGACCGATGGTCAGTTTTGCGGCGGGATAGAGGCGCTTGACCGCCTGCGCAAGAATATGCGATGCGGTATGGCGGAACAGGTGCTTTCCTGCTGCATCCTCAAAGGTCAACAGTTTGACCTCTGTGTCGGCAGTGATCTCCTGCGTCAATGCGACAGTCTTGCCGTCGATTTCCGCACCGATCACAGCTCTGGTGATCAGCTCCATATCCTTTGCGGCGTCATACACCGTTACGGGAGCGTCATATTCCCGTACCTGATCCTGAATTTTGATTTTCATGATTGTTTCTCCTTTTTTATGTAACAAATAATATTAACTGATAAAAACACACCCCGAGCAGATATCACTCTGCTCGGGGTGTGGAATATTTTCCGCACGGTTCCACCCGGACGTTTCACTTCATTTTATTTGATTTTACGGTCGAGTGGTACCCTGTGTCCCTGCGTTGGGATCTTTCAGCGAATCCTTGCGGAAACGACCCCTTCTCTGAAAACGCAAATCCTACACAAAGCGTGTCTCGCCGCCGACCGATCAATCGATCATTGCAGCATTCTGCCTTTTCCTTTTTAAATTGTAGGCGGAGCGAGGATTCATCACCTCTCTCCAATCCAGATCTCCGCGGTCAAGCGCCGTGATGATGACCTCCGCCGTTGCGATATTGGTTGCGACGGGAACGTTGTAAAGATCACACAGACGCGTCAACTCCGCATCGACATCCTCGCTTTTGACATCGGGTCTCGTATCCTTAAAATACAGCAGGACATCGATTTCGTTGCAGGAAATGCGCGATGCGATTTGCTGCTTTCCGCCCTGTACGCCCGCCATCAGACGTTCGATCTCCAATCCGGTCGCTTCCGCAATATATTTTGCGGTAATACTCGTTGCGCACAGATTATGCTTACTGAGAATTCCACAATAAGCGATGCAAAACTGTGTCATCAATTCTTTTTTCAGGTCGTGTGCAATAATAGCGATCTCCATTGATTGGTGCCCCTTTCTGATTCGGTAGATGTATTGATCTCTTTTTTGCAATAGTCAGCAAACACATTATACCACAAAAATATGTGAATTGTCAATAGGAAAAAACACATTTTTTTAAAGTTTCGTGTAAAAAAGAGACAAATTCACCAAAAAAACGGTAAGGATACGCTTAAAACCTGTATTTTATTCGTATCTTGCGCGGACACCGCCGATAAATTTCGGTCTGGTACGGGCACAGAGGATATTGGCGTTTCCGATTGCAGAGACCGAAAGCCGTACGGGCACCGCGACGTCACGCAGATGCATCCCAATCAAGGTGCCGCCGATATCCAGTCCCGCATGTGCGCGGATATGCTCGACGGCGACGGGGGCGTCAAAGCGCGCCCATGCGGTGGTTGCAAAGGAACCACCCGCCTTGGGCTGCGGTACCACTGCGACCTCCTCCCATCCGTATTTTTCGGCACACGCACGCTCGATGATCAGTGCGCGGTTGAGATGTTCACAGCACTGCGCCGCAAGATAAATTCCCTTTTCCTTTACAATCGGATAGATGGCGTCAAACACCTGCTCGGCGGTCTCGAGGCTCGAACCGTGGCCGATCGTTTCTCCGACGATCTCGGACGACGAGCAACCGATGACAAGCACCTGCCCCGCAGTGATTCCCGATACCTCGATCAGATCGGTTACGGCACGCGCCGCTTGTTCCCTGATAGTTTCCATAATTCTTCCCTCTTTTTCAAGCATTTAATCACCACGCGTCACTTTCGTCATCGGGAATGACACGCTTGACGGCAGTAATCGCACATTCGATCATATCGTCGGTCGGTTCAAACACGGTGATGTGCTGCAGCCAAACACCGGGGAGCGAGATCAGGCGCGTGAACCAATTGTCATGCCTGCCCGCCAATTTGATGACCTCGTAGCCAAGCCCGACAATCACGGGGATCAGCAGGATCTTGACGAGGAAGCGGAACACCATCGGCAGCACGCTTCCCGAAATCGCGATGGCGATCGGGTCGATAAAGAACGATACGAAAATACTGACCAGCACCATCACGATCAGGAACGAGGTGCCGCAACGGGGATGAAAGCGCCTTTGTGCGCGGACGTTCTCAACCGTCAGCTCCAGTCCCGCCTCGTAGCAGAAGATTGTTTTATGCTCGGCTCCGTGGTACATAAAGGTACGGCGAATGTCCTTCATCAGCGCGATTGCACCCATGTATCCGACCAGAAGTACCACGCGCAAAATTCCCTCAAACGCAGATTTAATCAGCGAATCGGTGATGGGGTTATGCCCCTTAAGGAACGGCAAGCCCATGGACGACAGCTCAAAGAGGAACGTGGGCAAAAACATAAACAGGCCGACTGCAAGACCGATGCCGAGCACAAGACCTACCACCATTGTCAGGGTCATCACCCATGCAGGGAGCTTTTCCTCCTCTTCCTTTTTCTCCTGTGTTGCCTCGGCTGTCGCGGGAGCATCGGTGCTCTCCCCGACGGCAGGCGCAACGGACGTCTCCGCGTCCGATACTGCCTCCTGCTGCTTTTTCTTCTTCGGCTTTTCCTCGACGATATCCTCGAGCCCCGACAGCTCTGCCGAGCGCATCAGGCACTTATATCCGAGCGTCATGCTGTCGATATAGCCGAACACACCGCGGATAATTGGCAACCGGCAGATTGCGGGACGCTTGGCACCCTTGGTTTCGAACTCCTCCATGACGATTTCGCCCTTGGTATTCCGCACTGCCATTGCGGTCATTTTCGGACCGCGCATCATAATTCCTTCCATCAATGCCTGACCGCCGATTGAGGTCTTGCGGCGGCAAGAGGTAAGCTGTTCTTTCTTTTTCTTCAAGATCTTTTCCTTTCCGACAAATGTCGATGTAAGCTTTTTGACATATTATTATACACCAACGGTGTGAACTGCATATGAACAAAGCGGATTTTTTGCGGTTACAGCGGATATTTTCCGCACGGATGGCAAACAAATGCCGCAGCACCCGCGCTCTGCAGGGACGCACAGCACGCCTCCGCATCCTCACGCGAATCAAAAACGCCGAACACTGATGGACCGCTCCCGCTCATCATCGCGTGCCGCGCACCCGCTGATACCATCATCCGTTTCAATACCTCCACGTCGCCCTGCACCTGCGGAACGACCTGCTCAAAAATGTTGAAAAAGTGAACACAGGATGCAATCAGATCGTTTTTTTGCCATGCGGCGGCGATGGCGTTGGGACGCGTGTCTTCGGTCTGCACCGCGCGGAAACCGTCGTATTTTTCGTCCAAAGCACCGTACGCCCAGGGAGTCGATACCCCCTCGCCGCGGCAGGCAACGACAAGCGTGCCCATCGGCATTTCGGGAATCTCCTCCATGCACTCGCCGATTCCCGTCACGCGCGCGCTTCCGCCGCGGATGCAGAACGGGACGTCGGCACCGAGCATTGCACCGAGCTCGCAAAGCTCCCCGACAGTCAGCGGAGCGTCACAAAGCGCGTTCAGGGCACGCAAAACCGCCGCCGCGTCGGCGCTACCACCCGCAAGTCCCGCCGCCATGGGAATATGCTTTTCCAGCACGATACGGACCTCGCCGCTCCTCCCTGTTTTTTGGAGGAACTTCTCCGCCGCGCGCCACGCAAGATTGCGGCAGTCGTTCGGCATCCGATCATTTCCTGAACTCATCAGTGTAATTGATGTATGAAGCGACGGACGGAAATCCACTGAAACGAGATCGCAAAGCGACACCGTTTGCATGATACTGACGATATCGTGATATCCGTTCTCCCGCCTTCCGACCACGTTGAGGTAAGTATTGATCTTTGCATTCGCGCGTTCTGTTCGCATCTTGGATTCTCCTTTTTTGATACCATTTCTGTAATCGCTGATTTCGCTTGAATTTTAGCTTTTATGATGAGGTGTTTTTCAGTGATTTCATTAGCGTTTCCCCGGAAGAGAGCGCTTTCGGTTGTGTCAATATTGTACCATATTCTTGAAGTATTTGCAACAATTCTTTAAAATAAATTTTAAAAATATGAAAAGCCCTTGACGAACGGCACATTTTAGTATAGAATATTTATTATACTTATTATTTTGAAGGAGACCCCCGACAGATGCCATCCGAACTAAAAAAGCTGCACAATCGAAGCCGAATCACCTTTCTCATCTGCTATTGTGCGATCTTTCTTATATTGCTGGTCATTTCCTATCATATCGAACTGAATCGGTGGCTGGGCTATGTGTTTGACCTGTTCCGGCCCGTGCTGCTCGGGCTCGCGGTTGCCTACGTTGCCAATCCTGTATTCCGGTTTTACGAGCGGATTCTGTTTGCACACCTCCGTCCCTCTGCATTGCGGCGGGCACTGTCCCTGCTGTGCACATATTTGAGCTTTTTCCTTCTGTTTGCGCTGTTGCTGTGGCTGATTCTGCCCCAGCTGATTGCAAGCATCACAATGTTCGTCTCCAATTATCAGTCCTACGTCCATTCCGCGGTCAACAATATCAACGGGATTTACGACGCAATCAATTCCCTGCTTGGCTCCATCGTAAAGAAGGACAACTTCTTTCAGCATATCGACAACTCCCAATTCTTTGACTGGCTGTACCGCCTCGCCGTGGAATTTTTGGACGGTGTCGGCATCGACGCCGTGACAACCACAGCGAGCACGCTGATCTCCGCTGTCACCGATACCATCTTTGCGCTGTTCATCTCGCTCTATCTCCTCGCCAGCAAGGAAAAACGCTATGCGCAGATTATGAAGCTCCGCACGGCGCTCTTCAGCAATTCGACCAATATCACCATCACGCGCCTGTGTACCACGGCAGACAATCTTTTCGGTAAGTTCTTTGAAGGAAAGCTTGTGGATACCCTGATCGTCGGCTTTATTCTTTACGTATTCTTCACCCTGTTCGGCATTCCTTATGCCATCGTTCTTGCCGCCTTCATTGCGATTATCAATATCATTCCCCTGATCGGCTTTGTCATCGGAGCAATCCCCGCAGCGCTGATCGTACTGCTGACCGATCCCGAAAGGATGTTGCCCTTTCTGGTGATTGTTTTCATCATGTTCCAAATCGATACCAATATCATCACGCCGAAAATTCTCGGCAACAACACCGGCGTCAGCTCGCTGTGCGTCCTTATCGCCATCTGTGTCACCAGTCGGCTCTTCGGACTGCTCGGTATGCTTCTCGGTGTTCCGCTGTTTGCAACCATCCTCGATTTTTCGGATCAGCTGATCCACCGCCGATTGCAAAAGAAGCGGATGCCGGACGACGTTGAAAACTACTACGCCCCCGACCCCATCATCAACCCGATGAAAACGCTCAATACGGGCATGGCGTCCATGATCAAGCGCCTGGAAAAGCGTGTTTTGCATGCGAAAAAACAGATCGACAGCGGCAACGAGGCGGAGCTGACCTCCCTTGACCGCTTTGCACTGCTGATTCACAGAACAAGCCGCAGGATGAAGCTGCTCCCCGAAACGCCCGCGGATATCCTGACGCAATTTGCCGCAGAGAATGCGGAAAAGCAGATCCGTCACGATGCCGAAATCAAAATTGCGGAGGCAATGACGCGGATGCTTTCGGCAGATGACGCCGCATCCGAGACAGGAGGTGAGGAGCAATGAGCTTTACACAGAAAAAGGCATCACGCATCATTGTCGCGCTGATGCTGCTCGCGCTGGCAGTCTTCTCCATCCTCCACCTCGATCGCATCAATTACTGGCTCGGATATGTCGCCTATCTTCTCCGCCCCGTGCTGATCGGGCTCTGCATTGCCTACCTGTGCAATCCGATCTTCCGCATGTTCGAGCACAAGCTTCTCTTTAACGTACATCCAGACGGCTTGCGTCGCGTGCTTTCGCT
Organism: Clostridia bacterium; assembly: GCA_017463405.1. GTDB lineage: Bacteria > Bacillota > Clostridia > Oscillospirales > CAG-272 > UMGS1865. Next base: position 4,644 of record JAFTPJ010000053.1, on the reverse strand, counting down.
GATCTGCACGTATATCATGCTGTTTCTGATCTTTTTTGCGCTCATCATGCTGATTGTTCCCCAGTTGATTGCCAGCATTCTCGACTTCTTCAACAATTACGAAAGCTTCCTGAAAAATGCGCTGGAAAATGTCAACGGGCTGATCACCTCGCTCAACGACAGCTTTTCCTATTCGCTTCCCACGCTGGTCTACGAGGACATTCTGGAGCAGGTTGACGGGCTTTTGAGCAATCTGGATCTGCAGGGCTTTCTGGATGATCTTCTGACTTATTCCAACATCACCACACTGCTCACGGCACTCAACGACGTGTTTTTCATCGTCGTCGACGTAATTTTCGGTCTGGTGATCTCGATCTATATTTTGAACTCCAAGGAAAAGCGGTATGCACAGATCATGCGCTTGCGCCGCGCGATCTTCGGGGATACGCTCAACCGACGCATCACGGAGATCTGTGAGGTCGCGGACCGCTCGTTTGGCGGCTTTCTGCGCGGAAAGCTACTGGATTCTACGATCGTCGGAATCCTTGTGTATATCATCATTTCCATCATGCAGGTTCCCTATGCTGTACTGATTGCCGTGATCATCGGCATCACCGATATCGTCCCCGTCATCGGTCCCTTCATCGGAGTCATCCCATCCGCGATCATCATTCTGCTGACCGACCCGATCAAGGTCATCCCCTTCCTGCTTTGCATCCTGATTGTACAGCAGATCGACGGCAACATCCTCGCCCCCAAGATCCTAGGCGACAACACGGGGGTCAGCTCGCTTTGCGTCATGATCGCTATCACGGTGATGGGGTCGATCTGGGGGCTTTTCGGTATGGTGCTCGGGGTCCCGCTCTTTGCAACCGTGCTGGAATTGACAGACCGCTATCTGAAAAAGAAGCTCAAGGAAAAGGGACTGCCCGCGGGCACCGAGCATTATTACGGAAAGCAGACGGAGGTCGCGATTGAAAAAAGCATTGCAAAGAAAAAACGCAAACAGGCATCCGATGGCATCACACGAACGTGCGGCGGCAAGGGAGATCTGACGCAGTATGAGCTGGATGCGCTGAAGGCATACACACTCGTCCGCAAGCACGGACTGGATAGTGACCGTTCGGCGGATGCACTGGCCAGCTTCCATACCGAGTACGAATCGGAAGAAAATAAATGATAAAAAACAATTCCCGGAGGTAAAAACTGATGAACAACGAAAATCTCAATAAAAAAGGCGGGATCTCGGTCGAGACCGCGCATATCTTCCCCGTTATTAAGAAATGGCTCTATTCCGAAAAGGACATCTTCCTGCGTGAGATCGTCTCCAATGCCTGCGACGCGGTGACAAAGCTCCGCCGACTCTCCTCGCTCGGTCAGTACGACGGCGGCGACGAAGCTTATCGCGTGGATGTAACCGTCGACAAAACAGCCAAAACGCTGACCGTCAGCGATAACGGCATCGGCATGACCGGAGAGGAGCTGGATCGCTATATCTGCCAGATCGCGCTGTCGGGGGCACTCGAATTTATGGAAAAATACGAGGGAGAAAACACCGGAAACGGGATCATCGGTCACTTCGGTCTCGGCTTTTATTCCTCCTTCATGGTCAGCGACTGCGTGGAGCTGATTACAAAATCCTATACCGATTCCCCTGCCCTTCATTGGACCTGTAACGCGGAAGGAGAATACGAGACCGAAGCAGGTGAGCGCGCGGGACACGGCACGACCGTGATTATGCATATTTCGGACGAGGAAGCCGCATATCTTGAAAAGCACAAGATTGAGGAAATCCTTGAAAAGTACTGCGCCTTCATGCCCGTGGAGATCTATTTCACCGCAGAGGACGACGGTGCGGAAGAAAAGAAGGACGGCGACAAGGAGCCCGAGGCACCGAAGCCCGTCAATGACACCACGCCGCTGTGGCTCAAAAACCCCTCCGACTGCACGCCCGAGGAATACAAGGAGTTTTACCGAAAGGTCTTTCACGACTGGCGTGAGCCCCTGTTCTGGATTCACGTCAACGCAGATTACCCGCTCAACTTCCGCGGTATCCTCTATTTCCCCAAGCTGACAAACGAATATGAATCCATCGAGGGGCAGGTCAAGCTGTATTACAACCAGGTATTCGTCGCCGATAACATCAAGGAGGTCATTCCCGAGTACCTGCTGATGCTCAAGGGTGTTCTGGATTGCCCCGAGCTTCCCCTGAACGTCTCGCGCAGCTATCTGCAAAACAACACCTACGTCTCCAAGGTCTCGGCACACATCGTCAAGAAGGTTGCGGATAAGCTGAACAGCCTTTGCAACACCGCGCGCGAGGAATATGAGAAGGTCTGGAACGATATCCGCACCTTCGTCGAATACGCCTGCATGCGCGACCGTAAATTCTACGACCGTGTCAAGGACTCCTTGCTCGTCGAACTGACAGACGGTAAGTTCCTGACCACCGCAGATTATCTGGAGGGCGCAAAGGAGACGCACGAGAATACAGTGTACTATGCGTCCGACAAGGCGGCCCAGGCACAGTATATCTCTATGTTCGAGGCACAAAATATGCAGGTTGCCCTCTTTGAAAAGCAACTGGACCCGCAGTTCCTCTCCATGCTCGAGGCGTACACGCCCGAGGTCAAGTACGTCCGTATCGATGCGGACGTGGCAGGCGCCCTCAAGGCAGACGGCGACGTAACCGAAAACAAGGCGCTGGCAGAGCTCTTTGTCAAGGTGTCGGGCAATGAAAAATTACAGGTGGAATTTGCTCCCCTGAAGGATACGGGCGTCCCCACCCTGCTGACCATCTCCGAGCAATCCCGCCGTATGGAGGAAATGATGAAGCTGTACTCCATGGGCGGTATGAGCATGGGCGAGTACCCGACCGAGGCGACTCTGACCGTCAACACGGCATCTCCTCTGATCGCAAAGCTGGAGACCATGGATGAGCAGAAACGCGAGACGACCGTCGCTTACCTCTATCAGCTTTCCCTGCTCTCCCAGAAAAAGTTAAGCGCCGAGGAGCTGCAGAAGTTCCTCTCTGACAGCTATTCCGTTCTGGATCTGCTTTGATGAACGACTTTCGCGTATATTCGCCCGAGGATATCGTTGCTGCGAATCTCAAGGAAAGTGCCGCGCGCATGGATCTTATCGGCGAGCAAGAGCTGGCACACCTATATGAGCTTGCCGCGGGAATTGCGGAAACAGAAGATCTTTCCGAGCTGTTATCCTCCCTTCCCGACCGCAAGCCGCCGGCATTTGCTCCAAACGGAGAAATGCCGATCGGAAATCGCATGGCTTTGGAAAGGCTTCATCGCTCCTATCAAGCCATGAAAAGTGCGTTGCTTTGTCGCGAGATTCGCCGACAGCTTGAAAAAAAACGTCCCGTCTTCCCCGATGCCCTCTTTCCCGAAGCGGAGGATATCCGCGCCGAGGGCTTGCGTCGGATCGTATATCAGAAAAGCAGCTATACCGACTCGGCATACCTCTGCTTCTCGGCGCGGCTTGGTGACGCTCGCGCCTCCTACACGCACAGCTTTCTTTCTGCGTGCGAGGAGGTCTATAACGGGTTTTGTGAATATTGCATCCTACCGATCGAAAACTCCGCGGAGGGACAGCTGGTCAGCTTTTCACGCCTGATCGAACGGTACGAGCTGAAAATCGCCGCTACCTGCGACGTTGTCGGAAATGACACGGGACGCGTCACGCGATTTGCGCTTCTGCGGCGGAATCTGTTGCCGCTGCTCTGCCTCGGAAACTGCACCGAATATTTTGAGTGCTCTCTGCCGTTGGACGGCACGTCGGAGCTATCGGACGTGCTGTTTGCCGCACAGCTGTGCGATCTACGGCTTTACCGCATCGGCTCTACCCCACCAAGTGCACTTGATGCACCGTTTTCGGCACGGCTTTCTTTCTTTACAGAGGCGGCGGATCTTTCATCGTTTCTCCTATATCTTGCGATGGAAGCACCACATTATACCCCCATTGGACTTTACCCACATCTCTCATAGAAAGGAAAATAAGATCATGGACCGTTTCAGCTATACCCCCCGTGGCGTTTGCTCCCGCAATATCGATATCACCGTTGAGAACGGTATCATTCTCGAGGTCTCCTACCACGGCGGCTGTGCGGGCAACACGCAAGGCGTTGCCGCGCTCATCAAGGGAATGCGGATTGAAGATGCGATCGAGCGACTCTCCGGCATCCGCTGTGGCTTCAAAAGCACCTCCTGCCCCGATCAGCTCGCAAACGCTTTACGCGAATATCTTGCAAAAAACTGACATATTCTAATCTAACATACGTTTAACGGAGGAAGTTATGGAACAATATCTGGAAGCTTATCAAAAATGGTTGAATTCCGACGCGCTGTCCGCAGAGGAAAAGGCGGAGCTACGCGCAATCGCAAACGACAACGCCGAGATTGAGCTGCGCTTCTCCGCGCCGCTTTCATTCGGTACGGCGGGACTGCGCGGCACGATGAAAACGGGACTGAACGCAATGAATCGCCACACCGTTGCACACGCGACGCAGGGACTTGCCTCGCTGATTTTACAGGAAGGCAGAGAAAAGGACGGTGTTGCCATTGCATACGACAGCCGTAACAACTCCGCACTCTTTGCAAAAACCGCCGCGTGCGTTCTTGCCGCCAACGGTGTGCAAGTCTATCTGTTTGA
>JAFTPJ010000052.1 GCA_017463405.1 Clostridia bacterium | reverse complement strand
TCAAAAAAAATCAAAAAAATGTTTCAAAACCATTTGCAATCTGTTCAATTTTATGTTATAATATACAGAGATTGGGAAAAAATTTACAAATGAACGAAATGTTTCTAAAATTCAAAATTTCGTCACACAATCATCCCAATTCTGTTTTATAATAAAATTGTATGATAGATGAATCAGACAAGCAGGGAGGATAATACTATTTATGACCGATACAAAAATTCTGGTAATCGATGACGATTCCAATATCAGTGATTTGATGAAAATGTATTTTGAGAACGAGGGTTACGATGTAAAAATCGCAACCGATGGTATCGAGGGATTGAATTATTTTAAAATTTTTTCTCCCGATCTCGTTCTTTTGGATATTATGCTTCCCAAAAAGGACGGTTGGCAGGTTTGCCGTGAGATCCGCGAAATCTCCTCGAAGCCCATTATCATGGTGACCGCTAAAAATGACGTATTCGATAAGGTTCTCGGCTTGGAGCTCGGTGCGGATGACTTTGTGGTGAAACCATTTGATATCAAAGAGCTTTCGGCGCGTGTCAAGGCGGTGTTGCGCCGTTGCCAGGCGAATACCTATCAGAGTGATGATGAAATCATCAAGTTTGAAAATATTGAAATCAGTCTTCAGAAATATGAATTGAAGTTGCGCGGAAAGTCGGTGGATATTCCTCCGAAGGAGCTGGAACTGCTGTATTTTCTTGCCTCCAACTATAACCGTGTCTTTACCAGAGATCAGCTGCTTGACAAGGTATGGGGATTTGATTATCTCGGAGATTCCAGAACGGTGGACGTACATGTCAAACGTCTGCGCGAAAAACTGGAGGGGGTTTCCGATAAATGGATTCTCAAAACCGTTTGGGGTGTCGGATATAAATTCGAGCTGTTAAATTGATGTCAGAAACGGAGAGAAGAAAGATGTCGGAGCATCCGCATAAAGGGCATGAACAAATAGAGGAGCCAAGCACGTCGAGATATGTGTACCATTGGAATTATACCGAGCAGGTTACCTCCGATCGTATGCTGCAAACAAAAAAGCAGAGAACCGGAATTTTGATATATTCGATCGTAATGACTGCGGTATTTTTGCTGTGTATCGCTTTATTGCTCGCTGTCATCATCTGGAACGGTTCGGGTTCTGCGGGGGATGGCGGTACGTCTGACCTTTCTGCAATCGGAACGGTTGCACAGACAGTGAAGCCGTCAACGGTTCTGATCAACGCTTATGCCGATTCGATCGAAAGCTACGGAACGGGATTTTTTATCACCGAAACGGGATACATTGCAACCAATTATCATATTGTCAGCGGTGCAAACAAAGTTAAAATCACCACATATTCCGGAAAACAGCTGGATGCAGAGGTGGTCGGATGGTATGCACCGGATGATCTGGCGGTACTGAAGGTAGAGGGGAACAGCTTTCCTGCGGTAGTGGTCGGCGATTCTTCCAAAATCCGGGTAGGCGATCTTGCCATCGCAATCGGAAACCCTTCGGGCGCCGAGGCGGCATGGACGACGACGCACGGAATTATTTCCGCACTGAACCGTAAGGTTGCGGTTTCGGACACCTTTTTTTCGGGGGAAATGACGATGCTGCAAACCGATGCCCCCGTCAATCCCGGTAATTCGGGAGGGCCGCTTTGCAATTCCGACGGCGAGGTAATCGGAATTGTTACAAGAAAGCTGACCGATTATGAGGCAATCGGGTTTGCCATTCCGATCAATGAGGCGATGGTTACTCTGACTGCGATTATGGAAGGCAGAGTTTCAGAATTTGATTCCAAGGTATCGCATGCAAGACCCGCGATCGGAATTTCTGGTGAAAACATTACAAAAGGGGAGCAATTCCGCTTGGGAGGAACCGTTTATACCGCAAAAAGTGACGGCGTGCTGGTTGTGAGCATTGTCAGCGGCGGTGCGGCGGAAAATGTTTTGGAGGTCGGCGATATTCTGTATGCCTTTGACGGCAGAACAGTGCCTACCATTACGGATCTGCAAACTCATCTTTATAACTATAAGCCGGGTGATCAGGTAGAAATAAAAATATGGAGACGGGGCGAAAGTCTTGACCTGACTCTGACATTCGGAAAATAAAAGGAACGGCTGTGCGCATGATTTTGGATGCGTACAGCCGTTTTTTATCATTTATTATTTCATTTCATGCTCACGCTTCCACGCCAGAAATTCCTCATATGTTCCTGGGCGATCGATGATTGAGCCGTCGGATTGAATTTCTATGATGCGGTTGGCGACCGTATTAACCAACTCATAGTCGTGAGAGGAGAAGATCAGGTTACCCTTAAAGGCAGAAAGACCGTTGTTGACGGCACTGATCGATTCCAGATCGAGATGATCGGTAGGCTGATCGAGCAGTAGGAAATTGGAACCAAAGAGCATCATGCGAGCGAACATACAGCGCACCTTTTCGCCACCGGAGAGAACATTGACGGGCTTGAATACACTTTCGTTGGAGAAGAGCATTCTGCCAAGGAAGCCGCGCAGATAGGTTTCGGTCGTTTCCTTGGAGTATTGTGCCAGCCAATCGATGATGCTGAGGTTGCAATCCTTGAAATACGGAGTGTTATCGTGCGGGAAATAGGATTTCGTAATACTGATCCCCCATTTGAAATCGCCGCTGTCGGGCGTATCTTCCTCCATCAGAATGCGGAACAGGGAAGTGATCGCCATTTCGTTGCCGAGAAGCGCGATCTTGTCTTCCTTGCCGACGGTAAAGGAAATATTATTGAAGAGCACCGTTCCGTCAAGAGACTTGGACAGATTGTTGACAAAGAGAATATCCTTGCCCGCAATGCGATCCATATCGAACCCTATGAACGGATAGCGACGGCTAGATGCGGGAAGCTCCTCGATCGAAAGCTTGTCCAACAGCTTACGGCGCGAGGTTGCTTGCTTGGATTTGGATTTGTTCGCAGAGAATCGGGAAATAAACGCCTGCAGCTCGCGGATTTTTTCTTCAGCCTTCTTATTTTGCTGCTTGATCATGCGTTGGATCAGCTGGCTGGAGTCATACCAGAATTCGTAGTTACCAACGTACATTTTGATGCCGCTGTAGTCAATGTCAACGATATTTGTGCAGACGTCGTTGAGGAAGTGACGGTCGTGGGAAACGACCAAAACAGTGCCGAAATAGTCGGCGAGAAAGTCCTCCAGCCACATGATCGCGTCGATATCCAAACCGTTGGTCGGCTCGTCGAGCATGATGATGTCGGGATTGCCGAACAATGCCTGTGCCAGCATAACCTTGACCTTTTCGCTTTCCTTGAGGCTTGCCATGGTATCGTAAAGCTGCTCGTCCTGCATACCGAGTCCCTGCAACAGCTTGGAAATATCGGATTCTGCCTCCCAGCCGTTCATTTCGGCAAATTCAGCCTCCAGCTCCGACGCACGCATGCCATCCTCCTCGGAGAAATCCTCCTTTTCGTAGATGGCATCCTTTTCTTTCATGATGTCGTAAAGCTTTTTGTTTCCCATCATGACCGTATCGAGCACGGTGAATTCATCGAATGCAAAGTGGTCTTGGCGGAGCACCGACATTCTCACAGTGTCGGGAATGGATACTTCGCCCGTAGAAGGCTCCAATTCACCGCAAAGGATTTTCAAAAACGTAGACTTTCCGGCACCGTTGGCACCGATGATGCCGTAGCAGTTGCCGGGGGTGAATTTCAGATCGACGTCCTTGAACAGAAGCTGACCGCCGAAATGAAAGCTCAGGTTGGAAATTGTAATCATAATATACCGCCTTTATCAGTCAATCTTTACTATTATATCATATAAGTGATTTTTTTGCAAGCCTTTTTGAAAAAAGAATCCGCATTTGCACCGGTTTGGCACAAATGCGGATGAGGTTTGTTTATTTTACAGCGGTCAGATGGATCGCGTCGCTGATGTTCAGCGTCAGTATTTGATTTTCTGCAGTGTAGACATTGCCGTTTTCATCGGTGAAGGAAAACGCTTTTTGCGATACGGGAAGTTCGATTCTGCATTCTCCTGCGAATTTCGCGCGAAGATCAACCGAGGTCACCTCATACTGCTCCCAGCGCACATCAAGCTCGTAGCCACCTCTTGCACAAAGACCGCGGAAGCTTCCGTGATCCCAGCGGGAGGGGAGCGCGGGCAGGAGTGCGATGACGCCCTCATGGCTCTGTATCAGCATTTCAGACATTGCCGCAACGAAGCCAAGGTTACCGTCGATCTGGAAGACGTCCTTATCTCGGTTCGGGCGGATGAACACATCCAAAAGATTGTGAGAAACATGATAGGTCGCAAAGTGGTTCATCAAGCCGTAGGCTTGCTCTGCGCGGCGGAGTCTGGCGACCGCACCGCCGAGGTACGCCATGCTCCATCCGACGTTGGAGGCGCTGGCGGCGCCGTTACCTTGTCCTGCGAGACGGCGGTCGATGGTCACACCGATTGCCTTGTAGGTATCGGGGGTGGAGCGATTGATGATAAAGCTCGGGAAGATACCGTAGGAATGTGAGGTGTGACGGTGACCCGGTTCGACCTCCTCATAATCCTCGATCCACTCCATCAGTTGCCCATATTTGCCAATGCTCAAGGGGGGCAGCTTTGCAAGCATTGCGAAAACGTCTGCAACGTCCTTATTCTCAACGCCGAGAATTTTCGCACTTTCCGTGTAAATCGTGAAAAGCGTCATGATCATTTCTACGTCCATCGTGGAGCTTGCGGCAAGATAGCATGCATATTTGTTTCCGTTTTCATCATTGACGAAATAGCGGTTTTCGGGAGAGGTGGAGGGGGCGTATACCCAACGCCCCTTGCAATCCTGCTCGAGGTTATCGAGGAAGAACAGAGACGCCTGATGCACAAACTCGAAGGCTTCCTCACGGAGGAATTTTTCGTCCTTGGTGAAAAGATAGTGCTCCCACATATGCAGCGCCAGCCATGAAGCACCGTGCGGCCACAATCCCCACAAGCCGTCTGCGGGAGCGGTGAAGCCGTAAATATCACTCAGATGATGCACTACGCAACCGCGTGTTTGATATCCGATTTCAGCCGTCTGTTTACCGGATTTCAGAAGGAATCGGTTCATGTAATCAAAGAGCGGGAGGTGGCAATCGGAGAGGTTGACGGTTTCTGCCGCCCAATAATTGGCTTGCAGATTGATATTGGTATGATAGTCACCGCTCCATTCGCACACATCGCCCTCCGACCAGATGCCCTGCAAATTCGCGGGAAGGGTACCCTTACGGCTGGAGGAGACCAGCAGATATCTGCCGAATTGCCACTGCGTCATGAATTGTCCCTCGTCGCGCGGCTTGTTGTACCAACGGAGTTTGAAAAGATCATGCTGCGGCAAATCCGACATCTCAGGAAGTGTGGGAAGCTCGATATCGGCACGCTTCATCAAGGACGAGAAATCCGCGATATGACGTGCTTTTATTGCTTCGTAATCAAGCAAATCGGGGAATCGGATGGCATTTACGAAATTCTCACCGTGTGAAAATTCGCTTTCGATCGCAATGTAAACACAAACGCTTTGCGTATCGGTGACAACAAGATCCCCATTGTCGCAAGCGACCTCGCCGTCGGTTACAACACGGATTTTGATACCGAATTTGTGATCTCCGAATACCGTTTTTGCCGTCGCACAAATTTCACCGTTATCGGAATCGAGCGAGAGGATGCGCGCTCTGTCGTACATGATACGAGCGTTGATCGGTTCCTTGGAGGAGGTCACGCGGCAGGCGATGACGTTGTCGGGATAGGATGCAAAATATTCACGCTGATAGTGGGAGCCGTTCTTGACGTATTCCACCGTTGCGATTCCGTTGATCAGATCCAACGTGTGACGGTAGTCTCTGCAATTGTCGTTTTCATGGAGAGAAATGAGCAGCTTACCGGCGCCCTCAAAGGAGCGGATGCGCGAAAAGCAATCCGTAAAGATGCGCTTTGCAAGCTTGTCCGCCGCTGCGGGCTTTCCATCGAGAAAAAGCTTTCGGATTTGCTTGATCTTATCCGACATCTGCGGATTGACACCGATGCTCTTATCCTCGGACCAGATCGTTTCCTCATTGAGATGGATTTCCTCGCAGGAGACGCCGCACATCAGCGTCGCCCCCATTCGACCGCAACCGATCGGAACGCTTTCCAACCAACGTCTGGGTTTTGTATTATCATAAATTTGATAGTTTTTCATTTTCGTTTCCTTTTTGAGATATATGATGTAAGCTTTTAGCAACTTGTGGTAATTTTACTATATTGCAACAGTTTTGTCAACCCGTTTGCCAAAAATATTCGCGCAAAACTTTTTGTATAAAAGCCTTGACGGCGCAGCGTATTTTTGCTATAATATAATGTATATCAATTTCTCATGAAGCAAGGAAGGGAAAACACAAGCTATGAGATTTGTAGTCAAAATCGGAACCTCCACACTGGCACACCCGACTGGACTTTTGAACATCCGCCGTGTGGAAGAGCTTTGCATGGTGTTGAGCGATCTGAAAAATTCGGGGCATGAGGTGATTCTTGTTTCCTCGGGGGCAATCGGCATGGGCGTGGGGAAACTCTCGCTTAAGGAGCGTCCGACGGATATTCCCACCAAGCAGGCGGCGGCAGCGGTCGGACAGTGCGAGCTGATGTATACGTATGACCGCTTGTTCCAGAAATACCATCATACGGTCGCCCAGCTGTTGCTTACCGGCTCGGACTTCCGTCACGACGACCGTTATCACAATTTCCAAAACACAATGAAGCGTCTTCTGGAGCTGGATGTGTTGCCGATCATCAACGAAAACGACACGATTGCCACTGAGGAGATCAAAGTTGGCGACAACGATACGCTTTCGGCAATGGTTGCGGTCAGCGTTGAGGCGCATCGTTTGATCCTCTTGTCCGACATCGACGGACTTTATACGGCAGACCCCCATAAGAACCCTGACGCAACGCTGATCCACGAGGTCGCGGATTTGTCAGAGGAGATTCTTTCCTTGGCGGGAGGCGAGGGCTCGTCGCTCGGCACGGGTGGTATGAAAACCAAGCTTCATGCGGCGCAAATCTGCATGGAGGCGGGATGTGAGATGGTGATTCTCAACGGTGCGCAGCCGTCTTTATTGTACGATCTGTTTGAAGGAAAGCGCATCGGAACCAGATTCTTTGCCAAAGGAGCAACCGAATGACAACACTTGAAATATTGAAGCAGGCAAAAGCGGCAACAGCCGACCTTGCATTGCTTTCGGAGCAGGATAAAAACGTGGCTCTGCTTGCTATGGCAGATGCACTTGAGGCAGATTCCGACGCGATCCTTGCGGCAAACGCGCAGGATATCGAAACGGTCAAGGACAGCGTCAGTCCCGTGATGATCGACAGACTGCGTTTGACCAAGGAGCGCATCCAAGCGATGGCTGAAGGTATTCGCGATGTCGTACGCTTGCCTGATCCCGTGGGATCGGTGATCGATTCCTTCACACGCCCCAACGGTATTACCGTCACCAAAACGCGTGTACCGATGGGCGTGGTGGCGATCATTTATGAAAGCCGCCCGAACGTAACCTCGGACGCGGCGGCACTGGCACTGAAAAGCGGAAACGTCTGCGTACTGCGCGGCGGTAAGGAGGCGTACCGTTCCTCATTCGCGATCGTCAAGGCGTTGCGCAATGGCTTGGTAGCCGAAGGACTGCCGATCACGCTGATCAATATGCTGGAGGACACCACACGCGCAGGGGCAAATGAGCTGATGACCGCAGCGGACTACGTTGATTTGCTGATTCCGCGCGGCGGCGCGGGACTCATCCGTGCGTGCGTGGAGAACGCAAAGGTACCCTGCATCCAGACGGGAACCGGCATCTGCCACGTATACGTGGACGGAGAAGCCGATCTTGATATGGCGCTGAATATCATCGAAAATGCAAAAACGAGCCGTCCGTCGGTTTGCAATGCCGAGGAGGTTTGCTTGGTCAGTTGTTCTGTGGCAAAGGAATTTTTGCCGCGCCTCAAGCAACGCTTGGTGGAAGATCGCATTGCAAAGGCGCTCCCGCCCGTCGAGCTTCGGCTGGATGCAGAGGCGATTGGAATCATTGACGGAACACCTGCGTGCGACGCGGATTTTGATACCGAGTTTTTGAACTATATTCTCGCTGTGAAGGTCGTGGCAGATGTCAAGGAAGCCGTGGCGCACATTGCTGCACATTCCACACATCACAGCGATGCGATCATCACCGAAAATGAGAGAAACGCCGCATACTTTACGTCAGCAGTCGACAGTGCGGCGGTGTACGTCAATGCCTCCACGCGTTTTACGGACGGTGGAGAATTCGGACTTGGCTGTGAAATCGGAATCTCCACACAAAAGCTCCATGCAAGGGGACCGATGGGCTTGGAGGAGTTGACAACTTATAAATACGTGGTCCGAGGAAACGGACAGATCCGCTGATTTTTAAAATAGGAGTTTATCATGAAATATCAATTTGGTTTTATTGGTTGCGGAAATATGGGAGGGGCACTTGCGCAGGCGGTGGCAAAAGCCGTCGATCCCTCCAAAATCGCGCTGTGCGATACGGATATCAACAAGGCGGCAGCTATTGCGGAAGCATACGGCACGGCAATCGAAACGCTTAACGGTGTGGCAAACGAATGTCAATATATCTTTCTTGCCGTCAAGCCGCAAGGATTTGATGGACTGTTTGCACAGATGCGTCCGATGCTGGAAAAGCGTCGTGAGCGCGTTGTATTGATCAGCATGGCGGCGGGCGTTTCGATTTCTGCCATCGAAGCATTGGCAGGCGGACCGCTTCCGATCATTCGCATCATGCCCAATACGCCCGTATCGGTTGGGGAGGGAATGATCCTGTATTCCGCAAATTCCGCGGTCAAAAAGGAGGAAATCGATACCTTTTTGTCGGCACTTGCTTATGCGGGAGAATTGAACGCGCTCCCCGTGGAAAAG
>JAFTPJ010000051.1 GCA_017463405.1 Clostridia bacterium | reverse complement strand
TCCGTCCAAGAGCCCGCAGGCAGGTAAACGTCTCTTTCCCACGTGTCACCCGTCAGAATCGGTGCGACGAGCAAGCCGTCGCCGAGCATGAACTCGTCGATCAGATCGTGGACCTTGACGTCATCCATATACTTCAGAACAAGATGGCGTACGGGAGGCATACCCGTATCGCACGCGATCGTGGAGTACTTCTGCATATACGGGATCAGCTCGCTGTGCAGGCGCGTGAAGTTACGGTAGATCTGCTTAACCTCCTCGGTCATCTCGTATGCGTGACGCACGTCGCCGTGAGTTTGCATCTGCGTCAGGAACGCTGTAAATTCGGTCGCACGTGCAAAGATCGCGGACTCGGTTTCCTTGCCGATGGTAAAGTAGTTGTTGCCGCAGTATGCGTAACCCGCCATGTCAAAGGACATATACGGAAGTCCCGAAAGTCCGGAGTTGACAACCGCCAACAGCTGATCGTCAAGCTTATCAAACGCGCGCGCCTGGTCGCCAGACCACATATAGGGATTTCGTTGAGAACCGATACCGCCTCCGCGGACAAATACCATAAAGCCGTCCTTGAGTCCCTTCTCTGCCTTCTTTTCAATCATCTTCTTGTAGAACAGGGAGATAAAATACGGCGCGTATGCGTGGTGCTCGGTGCCCGTGACGATTTTTGAGGGATCCTTCCACTTATAATGCGTTTTGGTGATACCGACCTGCATCTCACCGTCCGGCATCAGCTCACAAAAATCGATTTTAACACCGTCGATACCGATGTCGATCATTTCGCCCCAGATCTTATCAAAGTACCACTCGCAAGCCTCATCGCCGGTAATATCCAAATAATCGCGGGTTCTCATAACGCCCTTGAAGCGTCCTACGTCGGGATTTTCTCCCGTGCCGGCAATCGAAGGAATTGCAGTGGTGTTTTCATTTACGGTAACCGTGCCATCCTCGTTTGTAATCTCTACGTCGGCATGCACCTGATACTCCGGCTGAAAGCCGATATCCTGAACGTCTACACCGCCGACACGGATATAGACCATTGCCTTCAAGCCGTGCGCGTGCAACCAATTGACGGACCTCTTCAAATCCTCTTTGTTTTCACGGCTTTCATCACTGTCTCTGAAGCATGCGCCCCAGTTGCGTCCCTCCATGCTTGCCGCATCGGGCTTCATATCCTCATTGATAAAATTGGTCATGATAGTCTTGCAGCTGCTACCGCCCGGGTTTCCCTTGCGTCCCTTGGGGAAATAAAGTCCCGCATCGGTTTTGACGTATGCAAGCTCATATTTGTTTTCTGCCTCGTTATAAAGATAAAACCTGTCAACGGTCTTCTTTTGTTCATCGGAAAGCTGTGTATAGAGCGCGTATGCCGCAGGCGTTCTGTAATCGATGTATTTGTTATCCTTTGCCACAAAAAGCTTTTCCCAATCCGAAAAGCTTTCAATGGAATCACAGCTTTTGTCCGCCTCAAACTTCCAAAAATCGGGGCTGTAGCGGCAGATATGCATTCCCTGCATCCAAGGCGTCGGCATATAGGCGTGACCCGTCAGCTCGGTGTATCCGAGCAGTACGTCCGCCATATTTCCCGTAGGATAGAAGTAGCAATCCAAATCGCCGCTACGGAGCATATACATCCATGCATCTGCTTCTTCCTTGCCGAAATCCACCCATGCGGATTCATTGCGGTTGAAAAACATACCGCCGCCGCGGGTGGTCAGGAACACGGGGATCACAACGTAGGTCGTAGCGGAGTTGTTCCAGCCGTCACAGGTGAACAGGTCGAATGCCGTGCCTCTCTTGTTGGCAACGTCAAGACGCTCACCGCCGCCGTAGATCGCCTCGTTTTCCACGAGCGTTCCCTTCATGACCAATCTGTCCTTTTCGTTATATGCGACATCGGTCAACTCGCTGATTACCTTGCCGTCCTTTGCGCAGAACTTCAAGGAAAACTCCTTGCCCAGAGACAGAACAACGCTCGTACCCTTCTTCTCGGTCAGAGTAACCGCGTCCTTGCCCTCGGTGATCGTGATCTTTTGTGCGCAATCCTTTACGGGCTCGTTCATGAAGCGAGCGAGTGCCTGTGCCGCACCCAAATTATCAAATTTGCCGGTCTTGCTTGTCTGCAATCTCCAACCGTTGACCCCCTCGAAGCTCAAACGGAACGAGATCCCTTGTGCATTGCTGAACGTCAATGCCTTTGCGGATTGAAGAATGTCCTTCACCGCTGCGCATTTGCAAACCTTAATCTCGGATTTGCAAGCTCTTTTGCAGGTTGCCTTTTCCATAGCTAAGTTTCATCCTTTGTTTTTCAGAGAATTTCCCCACCTGATTATGGGGATTTTGACAGGTCGTTATCCTGTTGACCACATTTTACCATACATCCTCCTTTTTGTCAATGCAAAATTACAAATTTATATAAATTAATTTATATAATTTTTATATCATACATACAAAACACGGCACCGCCTTGGCGGTGCCGTGAAAATCATAAATTTATTTCCAGTTCTTGATCTGCTTCCAGAAGATACCCTCGAATACGGGCTTCACTTCGGCAACATCGGCAGAGGTATTGTCAAGGAATACGGGAATCTGTCCGATATTAGCGGCAACCGTTACGGTCTTGCCGCCATCGACAACCTCACCCGTCAAGAGATTCGTCCAGGAGCCTGCGGGCAGGTAAACGTCGCGCTCAACCTTACCCTCCTCAAGAATCGGTGCTACGAGCAGTGCGTCTCCGAGCATGAACTCGTCGTTCAGATTATATACGTTCTCATCGTTCAGATACTTCAGAACGGGATGACGCACGGGAGGCATACCCGTCTCGCACGCAATCTTGGAATACTTCTGAATATACGGAATCAGCTCGGTGTGCAGATTCATGAAGTTACGGTAGATCTGCTGAACCTCCTCGGTCATTTCATATGCGTGACGAACGTCACCGTGCGTCTGCATCTGCGAGAAGAACGCGGTAAACTCGGTTGCGCGTGCAAACAGCTCGCTCTCCTTTGCTTTACCGATGGTGTGATAATCCTCACCCCAGTACTGATATCCCGCCATATCGAAGGACATGAACGGAAGTCCGGAAAGTCCGGAGTTAACGGTTGCCAGCATCTGGTCATCCAGCTTGTCGAAGGTACGACCCTGGTCGCCTGCCCACATGTAGGGGTTACGCTGAGAGCCGATGCCGCCGCCGCGGGAGAATACCATGAAGCCGTCGGTCAGTCCCTTCTTTGCCTTGAGCTCGATCATTCTCTTGTAGAATGCGGAGATATAGTAGGATGGATATGCATGGTGCTCGGTTCCGGGAACGATCTTGTCGGGATTCTTCCAACGGTAGTGCGTGACGACGTTACCGTAGGGTTTACCCTCGTTGGGCATTTCCTCACAGAAGTCGATCTTGACGCCATCGCATCCCATCTCGATCATCTCGCCCCAGATCTTGTCGAAATACCACTCGCAAGCCTCGTCGTTGGTGATATCGAGGTAGCGGTTGGTTCTGAGCTTACCGGAATCGCGTCCGACGTCGGGATTCTCGCCGGTACCGAGAATCCACGGAATATCCACGGTATTCTCCTTTACCTCAACCGAACCGTCGGGCTTGGTGATGGTGACGTCTGCGTGCAAGAAATATTCTTCCTTGAAACCGATATTGTGGGGATTGACGTTACCGACACCGATATATACCATTGCGTACATACCGTGTGCGTGGAGCCAATCAAAGGAATTCTGCAGATCCGCCTTGTTCGCGCGGCTTGCATCGGTATCGCAGAAGCCTGAAGTCCAGCCGCGCCCCTCCATGCTGGCAGCCGCGGGCTTCATGTCTGCCTTGATGAAGTTTTCCATGATGGTCTGGGTGCTGTTACCGCCGGGGTTGCCCTTGGGCCCTTTCTTGTAGTACTTGCCTGCGTCATCGGTGACGTAGGTATAAACGTACTTGCCCTCGTCGTTCTTAACAAAGAACTTCACAGCAGCCGCCAGAGCCTCTGTGTCTGCTTCCTTGACGGAAACGTACTCACCGTTTCCTGCGGGAATATAGAGGCTTTCCCAATCGGGAAGATCCTGCAGCGTGTTATATACGAGATCCTTGGACTTGTTAAAAATATAGTGGTCGGGCCAGTAGCGGCAGATGTGCATACCCTGCATCCAGGGAGTGGGCATATATGCGTAGCCGGAAAGCTCGGAATAGCCCTTGAGTACGTCTGCGGGATTGCCTGTGGTGTAGAAGTAGCAATCCATCACGGGATCCTTGATCATATAAGACCATACGTCAGCCTCGGTCGCACCGAAATCGGCAACCGACGGCTCGTAGCGGTTGAAGAACATACCGCCGCCGCGCGTGGTGAAGAACACGGGAATGATCACGTAAGAGGTAGAGGAGTTGTTCCAACCGTCGCAGGAATACATATCCATTTTGGTGCCACGCTTGTTGACAACGTCGAGTCTCTCACCGCCGCCGTAAACGCCTTCCTTGGCTTCCAGTGCACCCTTGATCGTCATACGGTCATTCTCAAGCACAAGAGCGGTGACATCGGACATCACCTTCCCCTCGGGAGAGTGGAATTTCAAAGAAAATTCCTTGCCGAGAGACAGAACAGCCTTGGAGCCGCACTTGCAAGCAAGCGTCACGCTCCCGTTGTCAGCCTTGACGTCGATTTCCTTGGAGCAATCCGAATAGTCCTCGCCCATATACATTGCGAGCGCCTGGGATGCACCGAGCTTATTAAAATCTCCATCGGCATTTGCGACAAGTCTCCAGCCCTTCACACCCTCACAGCTGAGGCGGGCATAGACGTCACCAACGGTAAAATACAGAGCCTTTGCGGTCTGAAGAACGTTCTTGACAGCGGCACAATCACACACCTTGATTTCGGTTGCGCCGTCGATCTTAAAATCTTTTTTCTCCATGATCGTAAAATTCCTTTTCCATATATAAATTTCCTCATATTATTGAGGATAAAATACAGGGATTTCCTGTTGTGCACATTGTACCACAGGAAATCCCATTTGTCAATATAAAATCAAAATTTTATTATATAAAAATTATATATATACAAATCCAACAAAAAGACGATCAATTCCAAGCCTTTGCAGCGTTCCATTCGGCGCCATCGAAAATTTCCTTGAGTGCTTTAAAATCCTCACTCGAAGTGTCAAGGTAGAGAGCAATCTGCCCGATATTTGCCTTGGCACAGACGGTTTTGCCGCCGACAATCTCCTTGCCGGTCAACAGCTCGATCCAGTTGCCTTCAGGCAGATATACGTCACGCTCATAGGTATGATCGGCAAAAATCGGGGCCACCAGGAGTCCGTCTCCGAAGTAGAACTGATTTTCGATATTGTAGACGTTCACGTCCGTCGGATGCTCCAGTACCATGTGTCTGACCACAGGTACACCCGTATCGCACGCAACCTTGGAATACTTCTGAATAAACGGCATCAGCTTCATGTGCAGCTTCGTGTAGATTCTGTAAATTTCCTGCGTATCCTCCGACATTTCAAACGCCTGGCGAACGTCACCGTGCGTCTGGATGTTGGTGGTGAATGCGGTACACTCCACAGCTCTTGCGAAGAGTCTTCCCTCTTCCTCGCCCATACGGAAGTAACCATCGTGTTCCTGATACTGATATCCCGCCATGTCGTAGGTCATGAAGGGGACGCCCGAAAGACCGGAGTTGACGACCGCGAGGTACTGATCCTCGATCTTTTCAAAGGTGCGCGTCTGGTCACCTGCCCACATATAGGGAGCGCGTTGCACGCCGATACCACCACCGCGTGAGAGCACCATAAAGCCGCCGGGAATTCCCTTTTCCTTCTTCATTTCATTGATCTTCTTATAGAACATCGAGAGGAAGTAGCTCGGGAAGCCGTGATGCGGATCGCGCTTGCCGAAGACACTCGGATCGTGCCACAGGTATTCTACCTTCGTACCGTCCGGATAGGTGATCTCATCGGGAACGAATTCACAGAAGTCGATCTTGACACCGTCCGCGCCGATATCGATCACTTGATTCCAGATCGTGTTGAAATACCAATCCATTGCCTCGGGATTGGTGATATCGATATACCCTCTGCGTCCGGAATTTCCGAGGTCAGGATTCACGCCGCCCTGCGTCTGCGGTAATGCGTTGGTGTTCTCCTCAACGGTACCGTCGGCAAACGTGAGATTTGCTCTCACCCAGTACTCGTCCTTCAGTCCTGCAGAACAACCGGAGATACCGCCGCCAAGTCCCATATAGATCATTGCCTTGAGTCCACGCTCATGCAGGAAGTTGACACATTTCTTAAAATCTGCCTCACTCCCGCGACAGAACTCGATATCGCGCGACATGTTGCCCCAGTCGTACGCCTCCATCAGCATCGCGGTCGGCTTCATGTCGGCATTGATGAATTTTTCGGTCAGATTCTTGACACCGGGTCCTCCGGGAGAATACTTCGGACCGAGACGGTAGTAATAGCCGTCCTCGGCGCGATAGTATGCGGCACGGTAGTATTTGCCCTCTCCGCGCGTCAGATAAACGATATCGTAGAGATACTCATATTCCTCGTCATCCTCGTAAATGCCGACCGGAACGTAGGTGATCTCCCCCGTTGCCTTCGTTTTGCGCGCGATCCACAGATGCTTGCAAACCGAATCCGCATTTTTCGGGATCGGTGCTTCGATGACCTGCTCGATCGTATGAGGCGTTCTGTATGCGGGCATATCCTCAAAGGTTCTCATATCGGGAGCGTAGCGGCAGATGATCACTCCCTGCGCCCATTCCTCGGGCAGATCCGCGTGTCCCGACAGTTCGGTATAGCCGACATAGGGTGCCTTGATATCGCCGTTGGCGTAGAAATAACAATCCAGCACGTCGTTCAAAACCGTCACCGACCACTCATCGGACACAGCCGCGCCGAAATCGACGTTCATACACTCGTAACGGTTGATAAACATACCGCCGCCGCGCGAGGTGATAAACAGAGGAATCGCCATATAGGAGGTATGCGTGCAGTTCCAGCCGTCGCAGATATCCAGCGGAAACGCCGTGCCGCGCTTGTTGACAACGTCGAAGCGTTCGCCGCCGCCAAAGATCGCTTCGTTTTCGATAAGACTTCCCTTCACCGTAACATTCGCACCGTCAAAGGAAATGTCCGTCAAGTGGGAAATTTCCTTTCCGTCGGCGGTGCAGAATGCGATCGAAAAGCGATCGGTTGCAATTGTTACGCTTGTTCCGTCGCCGCCACGCAACGTCATGGCATCCGCCTCGTACACAACAGAAATCTCCTCGGAGAGATCTGCAATCTCCTCCTTTAAAAAGCGCGCAAGCGTTTGCGATGCTCCGTTATCGTCAAAATCGTACTTGCCCTGCACGTTTGTCTGCAGTCTCCAGCCGTGGATCCCATGATAAGAAAGACGGGCGGACAGGGCACCAACGGTAAAATATACCGCCTTGGGCGCCTGTATCACATTATTTACAATACCGTCTCTCACATCGATTCTTTTTGCATCTGTGATTTCAAATCCTGTTTTCATATCGTTTTCCTTTCATTCTCATCCAATGGATAATATTGGGCTGTTATTCTTCATAGTGCTCTGCGGAAATGAGCACGTTATCGATTCCGAAATATCCTCCAAGTTCCTCAGAGGCAATATGTCCGACCGTTGTGGTGCGGTGGATCTTACCGATGATCCAAGAGCCTGCGTTCAGCGTCAGGCATGTCTTACCAAGGGACGCGTTTTTGACGTACAAATTCCCGTTCAAGTAATAATCGACCGCTCCGTTCTCCAGATCGATCTCCAAGGAAACGGTATTCCACGCACCGCGTGTCAAGCGATCGTCAGAGCAAAGCTCGCCGCCGCTTGCGCTGACGTTGAATGCCCCTGTCTCGGAATCGACATTGTACAAATTGATCCAGTTCGCATTCTGAAAATCGCTTTCTGCCGAGGTATAACCGAGAATCTGGCTGTGGATCGAGCCGTTTGCATCCTCGGAAATATAGTAATCGATCGAAAGATGCACACTCTTATAACGCTCATAGGGAATTCTGGAGTGCAACATCCGGAGATTTTTGTCAATATTTCCATCATTGCCGGAGATCAGTCCGTAGGATGCCTCATCGGTCATGATCGCGCCCTCGGTATCGGCATCCACCAGCTCGTAGGCGGAATTTTTCACATAATAGACTGTCTTATTGGGGTCACCCGCCGCCGCAAAATCCACACGCACGTAGGTGTTATCCTCTTCCTTTGCAACAGAAAGACTGCTTGGCGGCGTGACAAACCCGTCTGCATCCGTCAAATACGTTCCTGCACCCCAATCGGAAAAACGCTCGAAATCATCCCGGAATTCGGATTGCATGGTCGGCGGAGTCGTCTCCAGATCGCAAATACCGCGCCATGCCTCACTCCGATTGAAAATCTCCAAAAGATATGCGGCATCGGCGGATGCGTTGTTGATATACAGTGCACTCTGTCCAAGCTGCAACTTTACATCATAGGATCCGCCGGCGACCACCTCACCGGTCAGAAGATTCGTCCAGCTCCCCTTAGGCAGATAGACGGTCCTCTTGGTCGCACCTTCCGTAAGAATCGGTGCTACCATCAAGGCGTCTCCCAGGAGAAACTGATCTTTGATGCTGTACACGTTCGGATCATCCTGAAATTCCAGCACGGGATGCCGCACGGCAGGGACACCCGTTTCGCACGCGATTTGCATATTTTTTGTGATATAATCGGTCAGCTCCGCGCGCAGATCCAGATACAAGCGATAGATATTCTGCGCGTCCTCTGTCAGCTCGTACACGTTCCGTACCGTTCCGTGTGTCTGTACGTTCAACGTAAACGCCGTGTAGCTCATCGCACGAATAAACACCTCGGATTCGTATGCCAGGCTGTTCGGATCGCTGTACGCCACACCGTAACTTGCGCTGTAGCGATAGCCCGCCATATCATAGCTCATGAAAGGCATTCCCGAAAGTCCGGAATTGACATTTGCAAGCAATGCATCGTCCAGTTTTTCAAAGGAGCGTACCTGGTCCCCCGCCCACATAAACGGATAATGCTGTGCACCGATGCCACCGCCGCGCGCCAGCACGACAAAGCCGTCGGTCTCGCCGTTTGCCGCCTTCAGCTCGTTCATGCGCTTGTAGAAGGAAGAAATGAAGTAAACGGGATAGGAGTGATGCTCGGTTCCGCTTTCGAACACGGACGGATCGTGCCAATCGTATTTAACCGAAGCTCCGCCGTAATCGTATCCCTCATCGGGCATCTCCTCTGCAAAGTCGATCTTGACGCCGTCAACACCCATGTCGATCAGCTGTCCCCAGATTTCATCGTAAAACCATGCGACCGCCTCGGGATTGGTAATATCCAGATATCGACGCAGTCCGGACGAGCCGGCAACGTCGGGGTTCTCCACGCCATTTTGCATATAAACACTGAAAATCTTATCGGTGTAGCGCGTCTCTCCGTTCTCGGTGACATATGCCTTCGTGGCGTATTCATCCTTCCAGCCCTTTGCTGTCGCCGGATTGAACGAGCCGCCGACGATCATATAAAGCATCGTCTTGATATCCCGCTCATCCAGCCAATCAATCGTCCTCTGCAGCTCCTCACGTGATGTGCGTGCACTCTCGGTATCGAGTGAAATATTCGCGTAGCCCCACGCCTCCAGAATCATTGCAGTGGGCTTCATGCCCGCCTCGATCAAATTCGTTACGATCGTTTTGACGCTGTAGCCGGAGGGTGCATTATCGAATTTGACCGCGACATTATCGGTGTCAAATGTGGTTAGATCGTACGCATATCGGCAAACCATCACGCCATACGTCCACTCTTCAGGCATCTCCGTGCTGCCCGACAGCACCGTATATCCCTCAATAACCTCCTTGATCGTCTCGGTCGCAAAGAAATAGCAATCCATTCGGTCGTTTTTCAAGCTGAATTTCCATTCATCCGCCACCGATTTTCCGAGATCGGCGACTGCATCCTCATAACGGTTGACGTAAAATCCGCCGCCGCGAGAGGTGGAAAACAGTGGGGTTACCATATAGGTGGAATTGGAATTGTTCCACGCATCGTTGGCGTAAAGGCGCAGCTCCTTGCCGCGCTGATTCACACTGTCAAAGCGCTGACCGCCACCGTACACCGCCTCACCGTCCTGCAACTCTCCGGTCAGAACAACCTCACCGTCTCGGATATTGATATCGGTCGGACGCACAACCTCCTCGTCTGCGGCATTGTAGCAGCGCATTTCAAAATCGTGACCGATCTCGATGCTGACATAGGATGCGTCGGCCGAGCGAACCACCAGAGCACCGTCCTTGTAATCAATCGCCAGCGGCTCACACACCTCGTTCGGTGTCTCGCCCAAATAGCTTGCCAGCGCCTGTGCCGCGCCCGCACTCTCAAAGCCGAGATAGTTTTCTCCCTGTGCGCGCAAGCGCCAGCCATCGTTACCCGTGTAGGAAAGACACACATAAATCTTCTCGTCGATGCGGAAGAAGAGACGGTTGTCAAGGATTGAAATCTCTGTCACAGTTCCCCCAACGTCCGCGATCGGCGTGTCAAGGTATACCATCAGATGCGATCGCAGTGCATTGCTCAACGGCTCGCCGCTCTCCAGCATTGTCCGTGCCAAATCCTGCACCGACGCGCCCGTACGATCAAAATCACCGCAATAGTACACCACTTCCCCACTCTTCAAGGTCGCCGCCACGTAGCCGATGCCGACGAAGGCATCGTTATAGTGACTGCTTCCAAGATTGGCAAGCGAGCCTGCAAAGGAATAAAAGTCCTCTTCCGCGCGCTCGTCGGAATACCATGCTCCATAGGTTGCCTGTACCTTAACACGCTCCGTCGCTGCCTCCAGCATTTCGCGGGCATCGCCCCAAAATTGAGGTACGATCATCGTGCCAAACGTAAGATCGGTTAAGGTTCCATTCTCCTTTAATGCTTCCAGCGCCTCGTATTTTTTCACGTCCAGCTCACTAACGTAGCGCAAGCCACCGGGCAGAACGGTACGAAGCTCCGCCGTGGAGGTGCCCGTAATCACCCCCTCATATGCACTGCCGTCGAAATAGATCGGAGCGACGCTCCAGCCGTTCGTGCAAAGGAATTTTCGCTGTAAACAGTTTGTTCCGACTCTCGTGCCGTTTCGGTACAGCGCAATTTCGGAAAGCTTCTCGCCGATTGCGTTCTCCGACGGTACCGACACAATCATATCCGCACCAATCGTACCGATGCGCACGTTGTCCAAGCCGAAATGACCGTCAAGCTCCTCTGATGCGATATGCCCCACCGTGGTGGTACGGTGAATCTTTGCCACAATCCAGGAGTCAGCCAAAAAGGAGATGCAGGTATGTCCGAGCGATGCATTTTCTGCATACAGCGCGTGATTGAGGTAATAATCCGCCATACCGCTTTCCATATCGATCACCATGGACACGGTATTCCATGCATCTCTTACCAACCGCTCACCCGAATTTTTTACGTCGCTTGCCACGTTCAAAGCGCCTGTTTCGGGATCGATATTGTAAAGATTCAGCCAGGTCGCCGTCTGCCAGTTGCTCTCTGCCGAGGAATATTTCAGAATCTGGCTGTAAATCGAGCCGTTGGCATCCTCCGAGAGATAATAGTCTACCTCCAGCAACACTTTTTTGTGATTGATATACGACACCGCGGGATGCACCAATTGCAGATTTTTATCAATATTTGTATCCTTACCGGAAATCAAGCCGTACGATGCCTCGTCGGTCCTGATCGCTCCCTCGGTCCCGGCATCCACAAGATCATAGGAGGAATTTTTCAGATAGTAGACCGTTTTGTCGGGATCGCCCGATGAGGCAAAATCCACACGCAGATAGGTATTCTCCCCCTCTCTTGCCACGGCTGTTGTATCGGGTATCGTGTTGGAAAAGCCGTCATCGCGCGTCAGGCGTGTCCCCTCCGCTATATCCATGAAGCGATCGAACGTCTCCGAATACAAAACAGCCCCCTCCTCGGCAGAAATCGACGGTACTCCCCAAAGTGGAAGAACCGTAAGAATTGCGAGAAAAAGGACTGTGAAGCGGTACAGTTTCTTCATAATAAAGACCTCCCGTTTGCAAAATGGCAATTTTACGATATTATTTTAACATAGGAATATTTGTTTGTCAACACAAAAAAACATGATTTTTTCATTTATTCAAACACATATTTCAAGAAAAGCTCGGTGATATGCTCCCGTCGCACGCGCAATGCATCGGGGGTTTTCAGGTCAATTCCCGAAATTTTGGAAAGCGTATGCAGATTGGAAAAAGCGGAGAAGCAGAACATGTTCATGGAGATCACCGTCTGCTCGACATCGAGCGTCGGACGTAGCATTCCTCTTTCCACACCCTCGCGCAACAGCCGCTCGGCACCGACGAACAGCTCGGTGTCAATCCCCGCGGCATACCGTGCATCGTTGAGATTTTCCCAAAGCATCAGGCGAACAAAGCTCGGATTTTCCATCAGAAAATCGAAGTAATCGGAGATGATCCGTCTGACCGTCTCCGCGCCTTGAAAGGTATACGCCGCAATTGTTTCCTGATACACCGACAGGCGGCCGTAAACCCGCGAAAGCACCGCCGTATAAAGCCCCTCTTTGCTCTCAAAATGCGCATAGATCATCTGCTTGTTGACGCCTGCACTTTTAGCAATGCTGTCCACGCGCGCGGCGGCAAGCCCCAATGCGGAAAACTCCGCCTCGGCAGCCTCTAAAATTTTATTTTTCGTAATTTCCGTTTTCTTTTTTTGCTCCATGCATGCCTCCGTCACATACCGACGCGGCGCTTCCACTCATCCAGATGCGTGCGCACAAAATCATCGTCGTTCAGCTGCGGGTGCATCCGATAAACACGTTCAATCTCCGCCGCCTGCCCTGCAGAAAGCGTTTCCAAGGGGTTAAGGCAGAAATTGTTCTCCATTAAGCCCTGCCGCCGCAAAATCTCATGCACGCCCGCGATGCATCCCGAAAAAGCATTTGCAGCATCAAAAAATGCCGCATTCGTATCGGTCACCTCCGACGCCAGAGTGAGCAGGGACGGAGAGATGTGATCCTTATATTTTTCAGCTTGCGTCAGATCAAACAGTTCCACCGCACGGCGTGTCCACACCGACCAATGTCCGAGCAGACCTCCGCAGAAGGCTTTTTCATAAGTCTTGCCGTCCTGTTCAAATTGGTAGCGCGACAGCAGATCGATGATAATGTTATCATCGTTGCCCGTATATAGCGCGATGTTTTCGCTCCGCTCCGACAGTGCGGTAGCGCGCACCACATCCAGCGTCTGATAGCGGTTGAAGGATGCGCATTTGATGGCAACGAGGTTATCAATTGCGCAAAGCTTTTCCCAATAGTCGTAGCTGAAAACTCTGCCTCCCACCGCGGTTTGCAGATAAAAGCCGATCACGGGCATCACCTTTGCAACCGCGCGCGTCCGCTCTAAAAGCGCCTCCTCCGACAGATGATTCAAACCTCCCGGGCTGAGCAAAACGGCGTCATAACCGTAAGTTTTGGCAAGCGTTGCCTCCGTGACAGCCTGCTCTGCGGGACCGCATGCACCCGCAATCTTGACAATCACCTTTCCGCTTCTCGCCTCGTAACGGTCAATCTCGTCCGACACAATCTTCAACACCGGCTCAAATAGCCCAATCTCCGGCTTACGGATCTCAAACTGTGTGGTATGGACCGCCGTCGCAATGCCGCCGACTCCACTGTCCAGATAGTAATTCATCAATAATCGCAAGCCCTTTTCATTCAATTTTCTCTCACGGTCCAAAGCCAGCGGCGTTGCGGGAATCACCGTTCCGTGCGAAAGGATCTTCAGCGCTTTTTCATGTCTTTTCATATCAGTAGCTCCCCTTCCGTTCTTCAAAATGCGTGGGCTTATTCAGACTGCGTCCGCCGTCCAGAATCCACTCCGCCTGCCAGCGAATCAGCGTTTTTGCGCTGACGGCGGGATAGCCGAAGGTCTCCATGGCAAGAGAGGCGTTGTTGATATAGGCATCGCTCCCCTCCTCACCCGCAAAGATCGGCTCTTTGCCGAGGTATTCGCCAAGCTCCAGCGCCGCCCGCTTCACCGACACGGTTTCGGGTCCCGTGATGTTCATCACACATGCGGGGGATGCGGCATGCAGCAAGCCGCGCAAAGCGATCTCATTGGCACTGCCCTGCCAGATAAAATTGAATACGGGGGTGGCAAGCGGGATCGGCTCCCCCTTCATGATTTTATCCGCCACGTCGAACAGCACGCCGTAGCGCAGATCGACCGCAAAATTGAGACGGTAAATAAAGACCTTGGTGCCAAACGTATTTGCGGCGTATTCAAATGCACGCTCGCGCGCAAGACAGCTCATTGCATACTCCCCATTCGGTACAGGACGCGTCTGCTCGGTGCATCCACCGCTTGAAAGCGGCACGATCGGATAGATGTTTCCGGACGAGAACACGACGATATTGGAATGCCTGAATTGATCGGCTACGAATGCGGGAAGCGTGGCGTTCATCGCCCAGGTCTGCCACTCGTTACCGTCGGTTCCGAATTTCCGACCTGCCATGTATATGATATTTTCCACATCGGGCAACGCCGTCATCTGTGCGCGATCCAACAGGTCGGCGTTGATGATCTCCACACCGTTCTCTCGCATCAACGCGGCGGCGATCGGATCACTGCCGCGCGAGACAGCGATCACACGCTTTTCCACCCCCGCCGCGCGAATCGCGTTCTTTGCAAGCACGCACAGCGTAGGTCCCATCTTGCCGCCCGCTCCGAGCACCATGATATCACCATCGATGCGCTTCATATCCTCGATCAAGGCGTCGCTCGGTGCTGTCAGTAATGTATTCAGCTTCTCTTCCGTCCACATAATAGATCTCCTTTCCGAAAAGCAACCAAACAGTTACTTTTATAGTATACACCGTTTTCCAACGTCTGTCAACAGAAAAAATAAAAAATCTGCCGATTTTTACAATTTCCGTAAAAATCGGCAGTCATTTTATTGAATCTTATAATTCACCGTCAGGCGATGGGAGGATTTCCTTTCGGTCACGTAGGTAACGTGATATTGCGTCGGCATAGTCGCGTGAAATTCCGCAGGCACACCCTCATTCAGATCGACGTCAAATTGATCGGTGATCTTCGCCAGCGTCAAATCTGTTCCTTGCGGCTCAACACGCAAGGCGACACCGTTGCGCTTGATCACAACGTTATTGCCGTCCGCTATGGGAGTTGAAAGCGCGTGAAGCGGGTACGTCACGGTCACGTCGCGGTCGGCATCGATCTCGTCGATCACCGTCACAAGTCCCTCCGTCACACGGATCGTCCGCTCCCAGCGCGTCAGCATTGCATAAGCAGCCGACAGATCCAGACGCGCCTCCTTTACGTCGCCGTCGTCACGACAAAAGAGAATCTTGCCGCGCGATTCCATGCTGTTTTTCGGCTGTCCCTCGCCGTCGATGAGAATCGCGTTGTGTGCGCGGGTCTCTTTGAGCCAATTCATGTGATGGCTGGTGCCCCACCCTCTTCCGAAATATCCGGAGGGAGAAATAAGCGCAGTTCCCCGATAAAAGATCGCGAACGAGCCTTGGTCGGCGTGTCTGTGGCTGTCCGAGCCGAATTTCGACGCACGCGCCAGCACGGCAAGGTCGCGCTCGGTATGCGCAAGGTCGGTGTGCATGCTGACAAAACCCGCATCCGGGAAGCACGCCGTATTCTCCGCAGGCTTTGCAAGAAGCGATGGGGGTGTCGTACCGCACGGCAGGAAAATATCCAACAAATGCAGCAGGTACAGCTTCGGATTCACTTGCTTTTTGACAAACGCGCGCGCCTCTTCGGGACCGAAGCGATCGGCATAGAAGCGGCAGGGACTCTGCGCGAAAAAGCCGGGCCATTCCTTGTCCTCGGGCGAGCACCAATAACCGTCGCCAAACGGATGGTTCTCAAAATCGGGATTTGCAAAATGCAAAAAAAACGTCGTCAGATTGCGGTAAAACGGGCGGTCAAGGAAACGTGTGCCGCCATAGCGCTCGACTGCCGAAAAGAATGGCAAAAACCATTTCGTGTAGCTGGTAGAGTAAAAAACCCCCTCCGCCCATGCGCCGTCGGGCGTACCGTAGTACGGAAAGATGCCGCCGTAAATTTCCAGCGCGTAATCAAGCCACGCCAGTGCCTCCACCTCGGATTGTACGCCACTGCCCTTGAGCACTAGTGCCGCCTCACCCAGGTATGCGGGAAGACGCCCGACGTGGGAATCGCCGGGATTCTGGCAATAATCGCGCTTTTTCAGGCGGATATAGCACTGCTCTCCGTAAGCACGTACCGTATAAGCAACGTAAATACGCTCCTTTTCGTTCAGGATCGGATACAACAGGTCATATACCGACGGCAAGCACCGCGCCATGCTGAGTCCCACCTCGTCGCCCCAGGGACCCAGCAAAGAACAGGGGCCCGCAGGATTGCGGTCGCACATTGTCAGCAGCAGCTCCTTGGCAAAGCGTCCCGCCTTCTCATCTCCGAGTATCGAATATCCCAGAGCACACGCGACCAGATTGCGGTCGCAAAAATCGCGGAAATGACCGAAAAACTCGCGGTATGGAAGCGCGTTTACGTCACGGTGGAACATCGGCATTTCGGGAATCCCGTCAAGGTACGCCTGCTCGATATTGCGGCGCAAAACAGCCAGCTCTGTCCTCTTTTCACGGCGAATCGTTTCCAGATCGCTCTCAAAAAACAAATGTCTCGGATGTACGTCGGGAACGTTTCGGTACAGCTCCTCGGCACTCACACGCGGGATTTTCACCGCATCGGAAGCAACGGAAAACGGCATCGCCCCGCGCGACTCGCCCTCGGCATCAACATTCCAAAGATATTCCCCCGCCTCAAAAAAGCAGGTTGGTACGTGGTAGTTATACGCCGTTTCGGCGCGGTAGATTTCCTCTCCCGTCACCTTGGAAACCGTCACCGTATACGTATGCGTCCCTGCGGGCGGAATCCAGCACAGACACGGTGGATTTTCCGTCACGACACGTCCGCTTTCGGGAAAGGTGAATACCTGCATCGCATTTTGTCTTTCTTTCGGGAAAAAGCTCATTTTATTGTTTCTCCTTCCCGTGATACCAGATGTATTCGCCCGTCTCGGAATCGATCTCGCCGACCTGACGCGCAGGGATTCCCGCCATAATCGCATAATCAGGCGTCGATTTTGTCACCACCGCACCCGCGCAGATCAAGTTGGCGCGTCCGAGTTTAACGCCCCCCGTCACCGTGACCTTGCTTGCCAGCCAGCAACCGTCTCCTATGACAATGCTGTCGCAGTCGGGATCGGTACGCGCGGAGAACCACCCCGTAGCGGGGTCGAATTTGTGATTTCCGGCGGCGATCGAGCAATGAGGTCCGATCAGCACGTTGTTGCCGACCGTGACGTTACCGTTGACATAGGTATAAAGACCGAAAAAGACGTTGTCACCCACGTTTTGCAGGTTCGGGATGCGAATGATGGCTCCCGGGGCAATCAGCACCTTTTTTTCCGTAAAACCCAGTGCCTGCGCACGACGGCGGTTATCCACCGAATTATCCGAACGATTGCAGTACTCGGTAAGCTGTAAAAACAGCTCGTCGTTCATCTCTATCTGCATTGTAAGCTCTCCTTTTTTGCATTTGAAATTTCAAAAAGTAACCAAATAGTTGTTTTTAATATAGCATATCGAATGAAATTTGTCAAGCGTTTGCGCAACAAAATTTCAAAAAAACGGCATGTCAAATTGACAAACTGAAAAATCTATAGTATAATGAAAAAAAAACGGAGGAACATCATATGAAACGAATGATCGGTCTTTCCATCGGCGGTCTGCAAAAACGGTACGGCGACCTGCGCGCGTTGGAAATTGCCAAGGAGGTCGGCGCCGATGCGGTTGAAATCAACACATCATCCGCTCCCTTCTGGGATTTTCGCGAGCCAACATCCATCTACAGCTGTAGCGAGGATGAAATCATTTCCCATTTTACGGCGATGAAGAAAAAAGCCGAGGAATTGGGGCTTGCTATTTCTCAAACGCACGGCAGACTCCGCGGCTTTCGAAACGACGAGGAGGAAAACCGAGCCGTTCTTGAAAACGTACGGCTGGATTGCCTTGCAGCACATACGTTGGGTGCCCCCGTTTGCGTGATACACAGTGTGGCAACCGGTCTTGTGGGACCGGATACGCCCGCTTCGTACATGCACGAGCTGAATTTGCGGTGGTTTACCTCTGCTCTGCGGTACGCAAAGCAATATCGCGTCAAAATCGCTTCTGAAACCTTCGGGGATTCGCCGAAATACAAGATCTGTGACTTTTTCGGCAATACGGACGAATTTTTAAAGTCATACGACGCGGTCTGCGCGATTGCGGACAACGCCGATAATCTCTGTGCCTGCGTGGACACGGGACACTCCAACAAAGCCATGCGATTCGGCAATCCCTCCCCCGCCGACGTTATCCGCCGACTCGGTAGCCGCGTGCGTGTGCTTCACCTCAACGACAACGACACACTCACCGATCAGCATAAAATCCCCGGCACGGGGTGCATCGATTGGAACGATGTGCTGGATGCATTGGATGAGATCGGTTATACGGGCGTATACAATATGGAACTGAACCTGACGCATTTCGGGGAAGATTTTATGATTGAGGAAGCCACATTTGCCGTTCGGGTGATGAGACAGCTTCTCAAAAATCACTACGCCACCGATTAAAGCAATTCCAAACAAATCCGATGGCATAATTTTGCCTGAAAAAGATCAAGTCCGATACGCCCGTCGAAACTCGGTGGGCGTCATTCCTGTTTTCTGTCTGAAGTTGCGGCTGAAATTGCTGTCGTCGCTGAAGCCGCAAAGCGAAACAATCTCCCCCACCGACCGATCCGTGGTGGCAAGGTATTTTTTGGCGGCAAGCATGCGGCAGGCATGCAGGTACTCCATCACCGACATTCCCGTCGTTTCCTTAAACAAATGGGAAAGATAGGAGACGCTCATATGGCATTCCTCCGCCAGCTGACCCAGCGAAAAGTTTTCGTGAAAATTACTCTCAAACCGCTGTTGCAATCGATAGACAAACCTTGCCGCATCGCTCATCTCGGGCAGTGCACGGTGTGGCATCAGACGGCAAATCGCGATCAGAAGCTCGCGCAACAGTGCATCCAGCATCTCCTCGCGAAACAGCGAACGCTCCCGATACTCCAGCGTAATGCGGCGAAACAGCGATTCCGCAAATGCCGCATGCTCTCCCAGAGGCAGAGCACGGCAAAATCCCGCGGCACGGTTGACCAGCACACCGAACAGCAGCTCGTTGTCGTGCGAATTGACAATATCTGGGGAAATACGCAGAGAATACCTCTTGTATATGTCTCCCCTGACGGCGATGGAATGCTCCTCGAAGCGGCTGAACAGCAAAAGCGTCCCCGTCTCCGCCGTCTCGCAAACGCCGTCCACCGTGACGTCGACACTGCCCTTTACGATATAAAGTAGCTGGTGACCGTCATGATAGTGATTGCTTTTTCCAAGCATCGATTCCGAATACGTAGC
>JAFTPJ010000050.1 GCA_017463405.1 Clostridia bacterium | reverse complement strand
GGCAACCTTTGCAACATACGGTAACAGATTGTTCGGTATCCCCCTCGGATTCTCACCGATGAGTCCGCTCTTATGTGCACCGATTGGGTTGAAATAACGCAACACAGAAACACTCCACGTATGATCGGACACCCACAGATCCTTCAGAATCCGCTCGATCATCAGCTTTGTCTCGCCGTAAGGATTGGTGGTGGAAAGCGGGAAATCCTCGCAGATCGGAACGGTTTTCGGCATACCGTAAACGGTAGCGGAGGAGCTGAACACGATGCGCTTGGCATCGTATTTTCCCAGCAGATCAACAAGGTTGAGTGTGCTGACAAGATTGTTGTAATAATACAGCCCTGGCTTGGCAACCGATTCGCCGACAGCCTTGAGTCCCGCAAAATGAATTGCAGACTCGATTTCGGGATTTTCGATAAAGACCTGCTCCAGCGCCGCCTTATCGCAAAGATCCACCTCGTAAGAGCGGAAATCTTTTCCCGTGATCTGCTTAATCCGCTCAATCGCTTTAGGAGAGCTGTTGCAATAGTTGTCGGCGATTACAATATCATATCCTGCGTTCAAAAATTCGACTGCGGTATGAGAACCGATAAAACCTGCGCCACCTGTAATTAAAATAGACATTGATATATCATCCTTTCAAAAAAATCAAATCAGTCCCACAGCCGTTCGGGATATTCTCCGCTCGCGATCAACGCTTTGATTGCTGCCTTTACCCGCTCCTTATCCTCGGCATAGGTCACGCCCTGCCAAAGCGAGGTGGTGGGATACACCTTTACATCGCAAAGTCCAGCTTTTTGCTGGGCATCAACCGCTGCCGGCAAATAAAACTCTGCCTTGAGCGAATTGGAGCCGAGATCGGACAGGAATGCAGCAAATTCCGCTTCCAGATGTCGGAACAAATCGGGGGTGAATCCCCAACAGTTCATGGAAACAATCGTTTCGAACGGAATGTCCGTCCACGTCTCACCGTCGTCGTTGAGATACGCGGCGCAGGTTTCCTTTTTCATGATCTTTGTGCGTTCGGTGACGCTGTTCAGCATTCCGTCGGCGCTGACGTCACATTCGCCGCGTGAAACCGTACCGTTTTCGGTCAAAGTATTTCCGAGTGCAAAGCCTACCATGCAGTGGTGTGCCATGCCGTTTGCGGAATCTGCAGTTTTCAGATGCTTTGCAAGCTGAACGAAGGTATCTCTTCCGTAAAAATCATCCGCATTGATCACCGCAAAGTTTTCCTTTACAATATCCCTTACACAGTGCACGGCGTGTCCGGTACCCCAGGGCTTGGTTCGCCCCTCAGGAACGGAATAGCCGACGGGAAGATCGTCAATCTTCTGGAACGCATACGAAACATTGATTTTTTCCTCGATCCTGTTTCCGATGGTCTCGCGGAAGAGCTCCAGATTTTCTTCCTTAATGATAAAGACCACCTTATCAAAGCCTGCGCGAAGTGCATCATAAATGGAAAAATCGATGATAAAATTACCGAAATCGGTCATCGGATCCAATTGCTTGAGTCCGCCGTAGCGCGACCCCATTCCTGCTGCCAAAATTACAAGCGTCATTCAAAAACCTCCGAATATAAAGACTATATATTATTATACATGATAATTTTTGAAATGTAAATAGTTTCGACGAAATTTTAACAATATTTCTCTAAAATTACAGATATCCGAATTTTATTCCGTCCACCCGTAATTTTACAAAAAAAATTTAAATTATTTTTTTGATCCCTATTGACAAATATATAACAATATGCTATAATTGTCTCAAATGATACATTTTATAGGATTTGTTATGGATTTTTCGGAAAAAGATCTCAACCAAATATTCCTGCATCCTTTTTTTCGAAACGTTGACCGACAAAATGCCGTTCGACTCTTGAACAGTCACGAATGTACGGTCTCGGTCTTTCGGGAGCACGATCTGATACTGTCTCCGAGCTCCGACGAGAAAAAGGTCGGAATGCTTCTGGAAGGTGAGGCATGTGTCACCACTACGGATCCCTCAAAAAATGCACTGCTTCGCTTTTTGCGTAGCGGGGATCTTTTCGGGATCGCCAATCTCTTCACCAACGAGCCGTTTGTCAGTGTTATCCGTGCGGAGAAAAAATGCCGTGTATTTTTTCTTACGGAGGGAGCAATCCGTGATCTTCTGGAAACCGACCGGGCATTTCTCTACCGTTACCTCGAATTTCTTTCCGGCAGAATCTGTTATCTCAATCGCAAGATCGGATATCTAACGGCGGGATGTGCCGAGCGAAGGCTCGCACTGTATCTTGCATCGTTTGAAAGAAATGAAATCCGACTTGATGCGTCGATCTCTTCCCTGTCGGAATTGCTGGACATCGGACGTGCGTCGCTGTACCGTGCCTTTGATCGACTGGCAGAAGACGGACATATCCGTAAGGACGGACGCCGCATTGTTATTTTAAACTTGGAAGCTATGCTGAAAGCATATCAATAAAAAATTTATACAAAGAAAGGTGATACTATCATGAAGCTTCGTTTACTTTCTATCCTCGCCGTACTGGCACTTCTCTTCTCCCTGGTTGCCTGCAATGCAGGCAATAACAGCGGTGACGAAACGACAACCGCCGCGCCCAACACAGACACCCCCGCCAAAACGGTCATTACCAATGCGTTGGATCTGACCGCAGAATGGAACAAGGTCGCATCCGAGAATACGCTCGTACAGGGCTGTATCGTTGTACGCAATGATTTTCTCGAGGCGCATCCCGATGCTGTCGAGCACTTCCTTGCAGAATATGAAGCGTCCATCAATTATCTCTCGACCAATCTTGACGAAGCCGCACAGATGATCGTTGATAACGGAATCTTCAACAGCGCGCCCGTTGCAAAAAAGGCAATACCGAAGTGCAATGTCTGCTTCCTTGACGGCGACGGGATGAAGCTGGGTATGCAGACGTACCTCGGCATCTTGAAGGATATCAACGTCAATGCAATTGGCGGAGCACTTCCTGCAGATGATTTTTATTATACGCGTGCCACCGAGGTCTCCGATGAAAAGGACGGTACCGATATCCGCGTTTATACGCTGAACGGAACAACGGGCTTCGGCATGGCAAAACTGATGAGCGACGCCAAGGCAGGAAACTCGACCGAGGATTACACCTTTACGGTAAAAACCGATGCATCCGAGGTCACTGCCGCGCTCATTAACGGTGATGCCGATATTGCCGCACTTCCCACCAATGCCGCTTCCAATGTTTATAACAAAACGCAGGGTGGCGTCAAGGTGCTCGCCGTCAATACATTGGGATGTCTCTACCTTCTGACCAATCAGAATACAACCGTCACCTCCTTTGACGATCTGAAGGGCAAGACCGTTTATGCGCCCGCGCAGAATCCGACCTTCATCCTCAAATATCTTTGCGAGCAGAACGGACTGGTAGTCGGAACCGACGTTATCATAGATTCCACCTCCTACGCACAGCCCGCCGCATTGAAAGACGCGGTTGCCGCAGGTATCGTTGATATCGCCGTACTTCCCGAGCCGATGGTAACCATCGCCATCAATACGGCAAACGCTGCCACAAAATGAAAATCCTGAAAAAAATATGCCGCGTTCTTCTGATCGCGGCATTTTGGATTTGTGTGTGGGCGTTTGCTGCTTGGAGATTCGGAAAGCCGTTGCTCTTTCCTTCTCCGCTGACGGTACTTCAAACACTGGTCAGCATGCTGCAAACCCCTCAATTTTACATGATTACCACAACTTCACTCGGCAATATTCTACTGGGCATTCTGATCGCGCTCATGGGAGCCTGCACGTTGGCGATATTGACCTTTGCAATCCCCTTTCTCAAGGAATTGATTGCTCCGATCATGGCGGTCATCAAAGCAACACCCGTCGCCTCCTTTATCATTCTGGCACTGATTTTTATCGGTTCGGCAAAGGTTCCGACCTTTATCACGGTACTGATTGTTTTCCCCATCGTCTGGACTAATCTCGATGAGGGGCTTTGCAAGATCGATCCGCAGCTGAAGGAGGTCGCAAGAGTCTATCAGATGTCGCCGCTCCGTCGGCTTCGGGTACTTTACCTCCCCTCGGTCAAGCCGTATTTCCTGTCTGCCTGCAAAAGTTCTTTAGGGCTTGCATGGAAAGCAGGCGTCGCCGCCGAGATTATCGCCATGCCCCCCGATACCATCGGAACAATGATCGGTGAAGCAAAGCTTTATATTATGACGGCGGAAATGTTTGCATGGACACTGACCGTCGTACTGTTGAGCCTTGCGATCGAATATCTTTTCTCCGCGATTTTTCGGCAATTGGAATCGAAAAACAACCGAAAGGAGGCGACATGAGCATGCTGGAATTTCAAAACATATCCTTTTCTTATGAAAAAAAGCAGATTTTTGACAACTTCTCCTTTCACTTGAAAAAAGGAGAGACCGTCGCACTCATGGGAGCGTCCGGTTGCGGAAAAACCACGTTACTCTCGCTTGCGGCGGCACTCATAAAGCCCACAAAAGGTGAAATTCGCTCGTCGGCAACGCGCATTTCGTATGTGTTTCAGGAGCCGCGCCTCTTTCCGTGGTTGACGGTGGAAGAAAATTTACGTGCGGTGATCCGTGAGGACACCTCGGATGAGAAAATTGCCGTCATTCTGAACACGCTCGGATTATCCGATTGCGCGCAGCTTTACCCGCAAGAGCTTTCGGGCGGAATGAAGAGCCGTGTCTCGCTTGCCAGAGCCTTGATCTTCGACGGTGATCTGTTTCTTCTGGATGAGCCGTTTGCCGCGCTCGACGAGGAGTTGCGCCATTCCATCGGGCAGTTTTTGAAGCAACACTTCCATGAAAAAGGTGTGTCTGCGATTCTCGTAACCCATCAATTAAATGATGCGGAAAGACTCGCAGACAGAATCCTGTATCTTTAAGGCAACAGATCCACTATTGGTTTGTTTGACGAAATTTCCGACGGCACAATTGCACCGTCATATTTATGCGGTGTTGCCTTAATTTACTGAAAGCCCAACAGTTGGCTGACCGTTACAAATTCATACCCACGTCGGAGCAACTCGGGAAGCAGAATTTCCAGAGCCTCCGGCGTCTTGCTTTTGACACCGATATAATCGTGCATCAGAACGATGTCTCCCGGCTGAATCTGCGAGAGAACCGTCCGGACGATGGAATCGGTGTTTTTGCTTTCCCAATCTCGGGTATCGAGGCTCCATAAAATCAGCTCATAATCCCCCGCATCCGAGCAATGCCTGACATACTGCGTCACAGCCCCTTCCGGAGGACGGAACAGATGCGGTCGGTATTCGCAAAGTTCCTCCAACGCATCCTCACACCGCCCCAATTCATCACTCAATCCTTCCTCGTTGAGGATATTCATATGATAGTGTGAAAAGGTATGATTGCCGATTTCATGCCCCGCCCGCAAAACCGCACGGGCGGCGTCGGGATAATTGATCACGTTCTTCCCGACCATGAAAAAGGTCGCGGGGACATGATAGCGCTCCAGAATCTCCAGAATTTGCGGGGTCAGGCGGGGATGCGGACCGTCGTCAAACGTAAGCGCGATCTGCATGCTGTCGGTTTGTGCGGAACGATACCCCGGTTGTTCCTCGGCAGATACTCCAAATGCAACCGACTGTATCATAACCGCGCAACCCAACAGACAAACCAAAAGCTTTCTGACGCAGTGTCGGCACATGTCAGGCTTCACCACCCGTCAGCTCATCCAAGGTGCCGAAGCGATAGCCCTGCGATTTCAATTCTCTGATAACTTCCCCTAAAATTGCCGCGTTGGTTGCAGAGGTGGGATGCAGAAGCATCACCTCTCCGTTGTGCACATTCTCGAGAATGATCTGCTTTGCTTTTTCCTTGCTCATCTGTTTTTGGTTGTCCCAATCGGGATACGCAAAGCTCCAGAATATCGTTTTATATCCGTTTGCCTTAGCGCAAGCAAGATTCTGCTTACTGAAATTGCCCTCGGGCGGGCGGTAAAACGAGGCAAGCTCACTGCCGATATGCTCCTTGTAAAGCGCTTCCAGATCATGAAGCTCCTGCAGAAAATCCGCATCACTCCATGCGGTCATATCCTTGTGCTGCACGGAATGATTGCATACGGTATGCCCGTCGGCAACCATGCGTTTGACGAGCTCCGTGTCATGCGTAATCAGGTTTCCAAGGATAAAGAATGCTGCCGAGACGTTTTCTTCTTTCAGTACATCCAGCGTTTTTGCGACGTTCCCGTTTTCATAGCCTACGTCAAATGTCAGGTAAATCACCTTTTCATCGCCGCATTCGTGGTCGAGATAGTAGCCGTCCAGCTCCTCGATAAATACCATATTGGGTTCGATCTGCGGCTGTGCATGCTCTTTGACATGCTTACAATACCAATGATACGACGTGTTTTGTGCCAGACAAGGGATTGACAATGCCACACACAGCATGGTCAAAATCAAAATAAAAAGCACCGTTTTTTTCATGCTTGCAAGCTCCTTTTTTCGAATTTGATAAAAGTGTTTGCGCTTTTTCATGAAAAAAACGGTGTAATTTTCGACAAATGTAGAAATTTATTTTATTTGCTCGACCTTATCCACACAATCCAGCTCCAGTGCGTATAAAAACGAACTTGCAGTATAAATCTTATAATCACCGATGCTCATTCCGTGGTCAATATCGGTGATTTTCCCTTTCTTCTCATAATAAACCTTTGCCGAAACGGGATTGAGGATGAGAATCTTCATTCCATCTTGTTCGGTTTCGAAGGTATAATCGATCTCGGAGGAAAATCTTGCAATTTCGTAGCCGTGCGGCTCGGAGGATTCCTCCATATTCACGATGCGCCCTCGCACGGCAACACGCGGAGTCGGCAGACGCAGGCTAAAGGTTCGCGTACAGCCTCCGTCACTTGAAAACGTGATATAATTTCCGCGCTTGACGCTGGCGATCACGCGGCAAAAATAGGTCTTTCCGTGGCCCTCGACACCGAACGTGTAGCTGTGATTATCGCGAAAAATCGAACGGTACGGTCGCTTGAGATCAAACAACGCATAGTCTTGCTCCCGACACGTCTTTTTCAGGCGCTTAATAAAGCTGGCACGCTTGAGGATCGCTCGGAGATAGAAGATCGAAACAATGATAACGACAGCAGCAATGACACTGCCCGTGAGTGCAAACAGCGAAACAATTTGCAAAACGCTGGCAATGATCCCGATTGCCGACGGTAAAAAATTGCTTGCAAGAAGAAAAATCGCAAAATTTGTCAAAAGACGAAGTAACATACGCGTATATCCAAAGCGCCTTTGCTTTTTATCACGAATGGATTGCCAGAGCCGTTCCTTGTATAAATCACTTGAAATCACGCCCCACGCCTTCCGCGCTTCCATACGTGCGGAAAGGTTTAAAAGTGCACTGAAGGCAAAATAAATGACCGAAACAATCAGCTTTTTAACGATATACGGAAGTGCGTTTATAATCGGATGGATGAAAAACAACACATCGTGCGACCATGAAAGCGGATGCAACAGAATTCCTGTCCAAATCACTGCTGTTTCCAATAAAAAAACCTTGGAATGAAGAATATATTGCCGCTCTTCTTTCGGATGATAATCCTGCGGATATCGCTCGTTAAAATCCAAACGCTCGCTATGGGAATGCAGGGCGAATGTCAGCATAACCGAGTACAAAATTGCCACAGAGATCAAAAAACTCAATACTGCGAGCCAAACATCATAGAAAGCAATATAAGGAAGCTGCGAGGAAAAGGCAGATCGGAAGGTCGGAACCGTGCAGGAAAGCACACCGAGATAGATTCCGTAAATCAAGATTCCCTTAACGCACGGAAGAAAAGGTTTCAGCGTTTTTGCATTTTGAAAAAAGCGGTTCAAACCCTGATCGATGTTATCTCTGATTCTCATCGTTTGTTACCTTTCAAATATTTCACAATATATGATATATTATAACATAATCTATTTACC
This sequence comes from Clostridia bacterium, assembly GCA_017463405.1. Lineage (GTDB taxonomy): Bacteria > Bacillota > Clostridia > Oscillospirales > CAG-272 > UMGS1865. The sequence goes on along the minus strand of JAFTPJ010000050.1, from coordinate 2,058 downwards.
ACCGTCAATCAACCATTGGTTTACTTCAGGCGGATATTTCCTCAACCGTAATCGATCCCTTGACATAGGAAAGAAAGCTCTTCCAGTAGTGGTCGTCGCGCACGTAAAAATTCAGCTTTTCATCCTCTCCGTCCAAAAACGTGACGTGAAGAATCTCGGCGTCGCCGTCCATACGGACGGTCTGCACGTACATATTCGCAAAGGTGATGCGACTCTTATCCTGCGGCTTTTTCTCCCACAGAGAGAGTTTTCCCATCATCAGTGTTCCGCCGCCACCGTGGCTGACGAACATCATGTTCAGGCAGATCGGATAAATCAGCCGCCGCCCTAACGTGCGGGCCAGCCATTCCTTATGCGTATCATAGGCGTAAAAAATCGCAATATCGTTTTCGCGAAATGCGGCGTTTTCCTTTTTTATCTCGGTTTCAAACGCATGCCGCTCGACCGAAACAAATTCGGAAATTTTGCTTTCGTGCGGAATTTTTAACACCGAGCCGATTGCAGAAATTACAAGTCCGCCGACCAAAAACACGATTCCCGCCACGCCGAGTGACCACGACCTCATAAAGTAGAGCAACAGCAAAAAGAATATCAACAGCACACGACATGCCTTTTGCACAATATCCAGTCTTAAAAAATATGCCTTGGCGTTCATTGCACTCTCCCGATGGTTCAGCGTGTCGCGGATAGACTGTCAATGGAAATCTGTCCCTCTTCGGTAATCCGAAGGATGATGTATTGCGGCTTGAGCGCATCGCTTCCCACATCGCGACGCAGAGTTCCGTCGTTGCGGTGAATGCGATATTCCATCTTGTAGGTGATGAGCTGATCTCCGTTACCGTCATTTCCGGTTGATTCGTATGTAATCAGCGTTCCGTAGATCATTTGCGGGGAAAACGCGGCTTGATTCGGGCTCACCGTGAAGTACGAATTATACATTTCGACGTCCCCGTCGATCATGGATTGAATGAAATCGCAAAGGAAAATCACACTGTAATCAAAGTAATGCAGGTTGTCCTGCTCGATCGACAGGATCACCCTGCCGTCGTAATAATAGATTTTTCGATCCAGCCCGAGATACGGCTCGTATTCGAGAATATTGCCCTCATACGGCGAATAGAAAAAGATATCCTTTTCCTGCTCTTCCTCTCCCCGTATGCTGATATCCACAACCACAACGATGACGAACAGCAGCACCAGTGCCACGCCGATGGCGGCAAGGAACTTGATAAAACGCTTTTTATTGTTTTTATTTTGGAGCACCAGAGCCTCATATTCCTCTTTTTTGTTGCTCCGCTCATCCGGATGCTTGGTTTCGTTTTCCATTTGTTCTTCTCCTCACGGTGTTTTTGTAATATATATTTTATCATACAAATCCCGCTTTTGCAAGTATTTTAAAAAAATAGTTGAAAGCTCTTGTACTTTTCAAAAAAATGTGCTATAATATAAGGTGAATTTTTATCGGAAAGGACCCTTTCTTACTCCATGAAATATCTTGTATTGATTCCCGACGGTATGGCGGATGAAAAAATCGAAGCGCTCGGCAACAAAACCCCGATGCAAGCCGCCAATAAGCCGATGATGAACACCCTTGCCGCAAGCGCCCTGGTCGGTACGGTTTCCAACGTTCCCGACGGTATGGTACCGGAAAGCGACACGGCGAATATGGCAATTCTTTCGTTCGATCCAAAAATCTACTCCAAGGGGCGCTCCCCTCTGGAAGCGGTCAGCATGGGGATCGAAATGAAGCCAGACGAAACCGCCTATCGTTGCAACGTGGTCACACTCACGGACGACGGTGATTATGACGATAAAATCATTCTTGATCACAGTGCCGATGAAATCACAACCGCAGAGGCAGACGAGTTGATCAAAGCGTTGGAGGAAAAGCTTGGAAACGAGCTCCGCACCTTCCACACAGGTATCAGCTACCGTCATTGTCTGATCTGGAAAAACGGGGACGATAAGTATCCCTTTATGCGTCCACACGACATTCTCGGCAAACGCATTGGCGAATATCTGCCGAAACGCGAAAACGGCGGCGAAGCGTTTTACAAG
>JAFTPJ010000049.1 GCA_017463405.1 Clostridia bacterium | reverse complement strand
TGCGCTCCCCCACCGATCCCACTCCCGAAGCAGATCAGGGCGAGATTCCCTTCACATACGCGCTCTGCCCGCACATCGGCACGCTGACCGAAAGCCATGTCGTCAAGGAGGCGTACGAGCTGAACAACCCGCTCACAGCGATTCCCGCCTGCGGCGACAAGACCGTGCTTCCGCTGACCTTCTCGGCTGTCACTGTCGACCGTGACAATATCATCTTTGAGACGATCAAACCCACAGAGGAAGGCAACGCGACCGTTCTGCGCGCATACGAATGCAACAATGCACGCACAAAAACGACGGTCAAGCTCGGCTTTGATACCAAGCATGTTCACCTGTGCGATATGATGGAGAACGCAATCTGCGAAATTCCTGTCAAGAACAACACCTTTGAATATGAGTTCAGGGGTTATGAGATTGCAACGTTTATCATAGAATCATAAAAGTAGAAAAGTAAAAAATATGGCTGTCGCATTGCGACAGCCACCTTTTTATTTTTTTACCGCATCGCGTGCGGCGGTAAGCGTATTTTTGAGCAGCATCGTGATGGTCATGGGGCCGACGCCGCCGGGAACCGGAGTGATGGCGGATACCACGGGCTCGACCGAGGCAAAATCCACGTCGCCCGTCAGTTTTCCGTCCGCACGGCGATTCATACCGACGTCAATGACAACCGCGCCCGGCTTAACCATATCCGCGGTCACGAAATCCGCCTTGCCGATTGCAACCACCAGAATATCCGCCTCACGCGTTACCTCCGCCAGATTCTTCGTACGGCTGTGGCAGATGGTTACCGTTCCGTTGGCGTGCAGAAGCAGCATTGCCATGGGCTTGCCGACGATGTTCGAGCGACCGATCACCACACAATTCTTCCCCGCAATTTCAACCCCTGTGCGCGTGAGCAGTGCCATCACACCTGCGGGTGTACAGGGCAGGAAGTTGTAATCGCCGATCATGATCTTTCCGACGTTGTAAGGGTGGAACGCATCCACATCCTTCTTCGGATTGATGCGAAGCAGCACATCAGTCTCATCCAGATGCTTCGGCAACGGCAACTGAACAAGAATCCCGTGGATCTTTTCATCGCGATTCAATTCATCCACCAGAGCAGTCAGCTCCGCCTGTGAGGTCATCTCGGGCAACTCGTAAACCACCGAGTAAAAACCGACTTCCTCGCATGCCTTTTTCTTGTTGCGGACGTACACCTGAGATGCGGGATTTTCTCCCACGATAATAACCGCAAGTCCCGGCAAAATACCCGCTTCCTTTTCAAATGCCGCACATTCCTCTCGAATCTCCTCGCGGATCTGTGCCGAAATCAGCTTTCCGTCAATTCTCATTGCCATTGTCGGAGTCCTCTTCTTTTTCTTTGTTTTCCTTATGTCTCTTCAGAATCTTCTCGATCGAACGCCCCCAACGGGTCTCCTCCGTGTGAACCCACGGCTTCTCGGGCGTAGCCCCCGTCACGGGTACGGGTGTCTCTCCGTACGGATTGTTGTGGCGATTGCGAATCCACAAAACCGTCAACAGGATTCCGCCGACCACAAAGCATACAAGGCCAAGGCATTGCGAGATGCGCAGCGTCGTGCCGTAAATATAAAGGCTGTCGGTGCGCAGTCCCTCGATAAGCATTCTGCCAAATCCATACCACGTGCAGTACAGCAGCGCGATCTGACCGTGGAATTTCTTGTGCTTATAGAAAATGTTGAGCAGAATAAAGCCGATCACATTCCATACGCATTCGTAAAGGAAGGTGGGATGGTAGAACGCCGCACCGCCGAGCCCCATACGAAGCGTGTGGAACAGCGTCCCTTCACCCGAGGGAAGCGTGTATTCGGAGTTGAAGAAATAGTATTTTGTGGTGTCGGCAATCGCGTATCCGTACGCCTCGCCGTTAAAGAAGTTGCCCCAGCGTCCGATCGCCTGCGCGATCATCACTCCCGGCAGGATCATATCCATGACCTTAAAGGTATTGATCTTTTTCCAAAGTGTCACGATGATCACACCGATCGCACCGCCGATGATACCTCCGTAAATGGCAAGACCGCCCTGCCATACCGCGATCACGTCGATGAAACCTTCATAATGATGATACCCATCGTTAAACGTCGTCAGCACATAGTACAGACGTGCACCGATCACGCCGAGCACGACCGTCAGAATACCGATATCAATCACATCGTCGGCAACAACCCGCTCGCGCTTGCCCCGCCACATGGCATACAGAAACGCCAGAATGATACCGCACGTAATGAAGATTCCGTACCAACGCACCTCCAATTTTCCAAACAGAGAAAATGCAACCTTGTTCAGTTCCATTTCCTCAATCCCGAGTCCCGGGAAAGAAACGATTGTTTGCATAATGTTCATCCTTTCTTGATTTTTATTACTTCGCCGTTTCCGACGGAAGAATCACTGACATGGAATAACGCTCTGCGCCAAAGAAGGATCGCATCAGTGCCTCCAGCTCCGCACGTGAGATCGAGAGCAAAATATGCGGAACAGAAAACATCTCGCTCCCCTCAAACACGAAAGAGAGCAGACGGTTGGCAATCTCCTCTGTGGAATCGTACGCGCGGATTTCATCGGAGTAAAGAGCGCGTCTGCAACGCTCAAATGCCTCGTCGGACAGTCCCTCGCGGCACATGCGTGTGACGTATTGGCGCAAGCGCTCCAATACCGTATCAGGCATATTCGATTCACCCGTGATACAATTGAAAGCAAATCCCTCCGCAGAGGAATATCCGTAGGAGAACGACGGTGTGATCAGTCCCTCCTCGAACAGCGTACTGTAAAATTCGCCTGCCTGCGAGAACAGGATCTCATTGAGCAACGACATGCACAGATCGCGTCGCAAGCGCTGTGTGGGATCGGTCGGAGGGGCATCGTCCTTGATGCCAATCGAAAAAATCGGCTTTGCCACCTGCATCCGCGCCTCGATCCGCTCGCGTGCCACGTTCTGTGGCTCCGTCGGAAGAATCCGCACCGCCGCCTGCCGCACACGGTCGTTCGCCGAAGGCAGAATCTCATCCACCACCGAAAGGATATCCCCCTCTTCAATATCGCCGCATACGATCAGCGCCATATTGGACAACTGATAAAAGGCTTCGTAGCATTGGTACAGAAGCGCGGGAGTGATTTTTTTGATGGACTTGACCGTTCCGCAAATATTTTTGCGCACGGGATGCACGTGATAAAGCGCGGCGAGCAAATTCTGATAGACGCGCTCCCACGGGCTGTCCTCGTACATACGGATCTCCTCCGCAATGATTCCCTGCTCCTTTTTCACCGACGCATCGGTGAAATACGGATGTGTTACAAAATCAACCAGCTCCCGCAGTGCCTCCGAAAAATGCTCGGTACAGCTGAACAGATATGCCGTTCGGTTGTAAGCTGTATAGGCGTTTGCATCCGCTCCGATGGCGGAAAAACGCGCAAATGCGTCCTCTCCGTTCTCACAGTCAAAGAGCTTGTGCTCCAGAAAGTGTGCGATGCCGTCGGGAACCGTAACCGATTCCCCGTCCACCGAAAACGAGCTGTCCACCGAGCCGTATTGCACAGCAAACAATGCGTATATGCTTGTCATCTTCTTGGGGAACAGATAAATCCGCAGACCGCTGTCGTGGTCAATCCGTTTATAGCGCTCCTTCAAGAGCGTGGAAAAGCATTCAGTCGTCTTCATCCGCAAACTCCTCTCC
>JAFTPJ010000048.1 GCA_017463405.1 Clostridia bacterium | reverse complement strand
GGGCGCAAATTTGGGTTCAGATTCCCGGAGTCTGCTCCGTTCTTTGATATCCGATTTTATAATATTTTTCCCCGTTCTCCTATTTACTTTTCGAAAAAGATATGTTATAATGTTATCATTCTCCAAATCGAAAGGTTATGAACTATGAAATATCAATTCCGCGCCCATCGCGGCGGTAGCTCTTATACACCGGAAAACACGATGCCCGCATTCATTGAGGCGGTTCGTCTCGGCTTTGAGTATATTGAGACCGATCCGCAGCTTACCCGAGACGGTGTGCTCGTTTTAATGCATGACTCCAGCATCAACCGCACTTGCCGCAATGCGGATGGAAGCGCGATTGATGGGGATGTTTACATCAAAGACCTCACCTATGAGGAGCTTTTGCAATACGATGCGGGCATTCGCATGGGAGAAAAATTCAAGGGAACGAAAATCCCCACGCTGGACGAGCTTTTGGCATATGTCGAAGGTAAGGACGTAATCGTCGAGCTGGACAAAAAGGTGCCCACTGCAGAAATCGATCGCTTGATCGACGTCGTTCTGCGTTATAAAGCCAAGGTTTCTTTCCTGTGCGCCGATATTGAGCGAATCCAAAGGATTCAATCGCGCATCCCCGACGCAAACATTCTGTACGAGGGAGTCATTTCCGAAGAAATGCTGCAAAAGGTCACAGCCTTGGTCGCTCCGGAGCATTTGATCATCGGCTGCTATCTGGATCTTCCGAATTTCGCCTGGCTGGAGGAATCCCGCAAAACCTCGACCGAGCGTTGCGCGTTGATCAAAAAATACGGCAGACTCTCTATCGGCAACGTCAATCACACTTTTGATGTGCGTATGGCAATGCAATACGATCCCGATATCATTGAGATTTGAACATAAAAATGTCACGAATGCAATTTTTTTGCATTCGTGACATTTTTCGTGATACAACAAATGCCCGCACGAACCGTGCGGGCATTTGAAACGTTCCATATTGGATTAGTGAACGATGCAAACCTCGGTATCCTTATCGAAGAAGTGCATTCTCTCCATATCGAAGCCGATCTTGATGGTCTCGCCTGCGCGAGTGGTGGATCTGGAGGAGACACGTGCGGTCATTTTGCCCTCTTCTCCGACCTTGAGGTACAGATAAATCTCCGCACCCATCAGCTCGGTAACGTCAACGTCTGCGTTGAGCGTTGCGCCCTCGCATCTTGAGATGGAGAGCTCATCATCATGGATACACTCGGGACGAAGACCTGCAACAACCTCTTCACCGATGTAATCGACAAGGTGCTTCTCCTGCTTGGAATCCTCGGGAACAATGAACTTTTCCTTCGGAACGAGCAGCTCGTTGCCCTCGAATACGAAGTAAACGTCGTCGCCTCTCTTGGTGAGCTTACCGTTCATGAAGTTCATCTGAGGCGTGCCGATAAAGCCTGCAACGAAGATGTTTACGGGGTTATCGTACAGGTTCTGAGGCGTTGCAACCTGCTGGATCAGACCGTCCTTCATAACGACGATTCTGGTAGCCATGGTCATAGCCTCGACCTGGTCGTGCGTAACGTAGATAAACGTGGTTTCAACGCGGTTGTGGAGCTTGGTCAGCTCGGTTCTCATGGTTGCACGAAGCTTTGCGTCCAGGTTGGAAAGCGGCTCGTCAAGCAGGAAGACCTGAGGATCACGGACAATTGCACGACCCAGAGCGACACGCTGCTTCTGACCACCGGACAGAGCCTTCGGCTTACGGTCGAGCAGGTGGGTGATGTCCAGCACACGTGCTGCCTCTTCAACCTTCTTCTTAATAACTTCCTTCGGAACCTTGCTCAACTTCAGACCGAATGCCATGTTTTCAAACACGGACATGTGCGGATACAGTGCGTAGTTCTGGAACACCATCGCGATTTTACGGTCCTTCGGTGCTACGTCGTTGACCAAACGGTCGCCGATGAACAGCTCGCCTTCGGAAATTTCTTCCAGACCTGCGATCATACGAAGCGTGGTGGACTTACCGCAACCGGAGGGTCCTACCAATACGAGAAATTCCTTGTCTTTGATTTCCAGGTTGAAGTCCGAAACTGCGGTAACGCCGCCCGGATACTTTTTATAAATATGTCTGAGGGATAAGCTTGCCATTTTGTAATCCTCCTATAGCTCCTCCGCGGAGCATTATTTTTTCAGCGTATAATATTATACCAAATTTTTATCGAAATTGGAAGCGTTTTTTTCTCCAAATTTTTACCCGTACAATTGTATATATTGCACAAACATACAATCTCTTTTATGAACTTTCGGAAAAATCAACGCGGTTTTAATTTTAATAAATTAAAATCAAAACAATGCCGCACAAATCTGACGGCGCAATTGTGCCGTCAGAAATTTTGTCAGACAAATCGGATGGAAGCAGGCAATCGTGGATTTGTTGCCAATGAAATTTGTGCAGGCTGCCGGAATTTATGCAAACAAGTGTACCGCCACGGTTTTGTGCGGTGTTGCTTTAAACTTTGGATTTCGAGCGCATGGTCAGGGAGATGCGCTTCTTTGCAACGTCGACGGCGAGCACACGAACCTTAACGATATCCCCTACCTTGACCACGTCCGAGGGATGCTTGACGAAGCGATCGGAGAGCTGGGAGATGTGCACCAAGCCGTCCTGGTGCACGCCGATATCAACGAACGCACCGAAGTCGATGACGTTTCTGACGGTTCCCGTCAGCTCCATATCGGGCTTGAGATCCTCCAGCGAGAGAATGTCGTCGCGCAGAACGGGAGGCGGAAGTGTGTCGCGGATGTCGCGGCCGGGCTTCTCCAGCTCGCCGAGGATATCCTTGAGCGTGGGAACGCCGATGCCGAGCTTATCTGCCACGGCGGACAGCCCTGCGCTTTGCACCTTGGCACCCAGCTCTTTGAGATTGCCGTTTGCCACGTCGTCTTTCGTGTAGCCGAACATCTCCAGCAGTGCGGCAGCTGCCTCGTAGGATTCGGGGTGCACGCCCGTGTTGTCGAAAATCTCTTTACCGCCGGGCACGCGCAAGAATCCCGCCGCCTGCTCGTACGCCTTGGCGCCGATGCGCGGCACCTTTAGGAGCTGTGCGCGGTTGGAGAATTCACCGTTCTCCTCACGGTATTTGACGATATTTCTTGCCGAGGTGATGTTGATGCCCGAAATGTAGGACAGAAGCGAGTAGGATGCGGTGTTGATATCCACACCGACCGCATTGACGCAGTCCTCCACGACGCCACCCAGTGCCTCGTCCAGACGCGCCTGCTTCATGTCGTGCTGATACTGACCGACGCCGAT
>JAFTPJ010000047.1 GCA_017463405.1 Clostridia bacterium | reverse complement strand
GCTTTCTTTGCTCATCTGTTCACGGGTCGAGCTCTGCAAATCCCAATGGGATTTGCCTGTGCGTGCGCATATATCCAACTTAAGATTTTAGCAGTGCAAACGCGCACGCATGAGTTCAGACTTTCCGAGCTGCAATACTATATGATACGCGTGATAGTCAGCATATGAAATTTGATTGTTTACAACCGTATAAGATTGTGGTATAATAAAAGCAACGAACCAATCGGAGGTTTATATAATAATGAAATGCGGCTTTTTTGAACTTGATGTTACGCCCGCGCTGGGAAGCGTGATTCCGGGCGATTTTGCGGCTCGCTATTCCGATGAGATTCTGGATGCGCTTTATGTTCGGGCGTTTGTGGCGCAAAATGAAAGCAAGACACTTGCGATCGCTTCGATCGATGCTTGCGGAATCACGGCGGACATTACGGAAAAGATCCGCACCCGCGTCGCCGCTCGAATCCCGATTGCCCCCACGGATATTATGGTCATGGCGACCCATGCGCACGGCGGCGGTCCAACGCTGACATGGGGTGAGGAAGTGGTGCGGGACGAGGATTATCTGAAGCTGTTGACTGCGAAAACAGCGGATGCGATCTGCGAGGCATGGAGACGGGCGGAGGACTCGGCGCTTTACGTGGGCAGTGAGGAGCTCTTTGACGTATCATATGTCCGTGTTTACCGAATGAAAGGGAACCGCTTGCTAACCAATCCGGGAAAGGCTATGATCGATGAAATCGAAGCGCCCTGCACCACGATCGATCCCGAGGTGCTGGTGCTGGCAGTCAAGCAGAAGGATACGTTTGTCGGAGCGCTCATTCACTTTACCACACATCCCGCTACGGTTGCAACCACGCAGATTACAGGGGATTATATTTCGGGATTGAGTGCCAAAATGAAGCAGCTTTACGGTTCTGCGTTTGTGACCGTGTATATCAACGGCGCATGCGGCAATATCAACCATCTCAATCCCTTTGACGATGCCACACGTGCCAAGGATAGGTACAGGACCGTTGGGGAAAGCATTGCCGAAAAAGCACATCTTGCGATTTCCCATGCAAAAAAAATGGAAGCGCGCACGCTCTATGCGGCGTCCGAAACGGTCGATGTAAAGCTTCGCAAGCCAGATGAAAGCCAATTGCTTGCCGCAAAACAGCTGTTTGATTCCTTGGGCGACGGGCTGATTGACAGTGTTCCGGGAACGCCGAATTACATCAATACCTTCTTTGCGCTTCAGGCGTTTTGGATTATGGCTGACAAGCAAACCGTCAGACGGGTACAGCTTCAGCTGTTCAAAATTGGCGATTGCTATCTTGTCGGAACTCCGACACAGCTTTTTGTGGAATACGGAAAGCGCATGAAGAGCATAGCGCCGGGCAGATGTTTCGTCTCGGCCTTTGCAAATGATTACTGCGGATACGTTCCGACGCCCGAGTGTATGAAGGAGGGCGTTTATGAGGCACGGCTTGCAAAAACGAGTGCACTGGAGCCCGCGGCAGGGGATAAAATTACCGATGCCGTGATTGAAATGATGAAGCGGGCAGAAGCGGCTCACTGAATGAAGTCGGAAATCAACCGGCGCGGAGTTTCAATAACTCCGCGCCGATTCTTTATCCATATGATTATTATTTTTTCAACTCCCGACGCACGTACGTTGCCATGCGGTCAATGTTTTCGGGAAGAATCCCGGGGAGAGAAGGGGTATATTCTCCATCGTCGATTTCACTTTCCATAATAGACGATCGTACAGAGCTGATCACCAAACGGTCGAAAAAGGGAATGCCTTCCTTGCGCAAAGATCCGCCAAAGTACAGCGTCTGGAATGCGTGGTCGCGCAGATCGCGTGCGAAGATGACCTCCTCGTAATATTCATACTCATGAGACAATCCGCAACACAAAAACAGCCCCAGGCGCTTTTGCAGAAGAACATCGTGTTGCTCCTTGAAAAAACGTCGCGCAGCAGGAAGCATACGCCCGAATCGCACTGCGCTTCCCGCAATTACCATATCATAATCGGATACGTTCGGCGTCTCACGATTCAAGTCTGCGACGGTAACGTCCAGTCCCTTCAGCTTTTCTTCCAGTCGCTCCACGCAGCTTTTTGTTGTTCCGTTTTTCGAGGCATATGCAATCAATAATTTCATGTTTTCTCTCCGGCAATAGCATTTCATTTATTATAGCATAAATAGATGAAAAAGTAAATGGAAAACCGTAAAATTTTTGTTTCCACTTGACTTTTTTCAGATTTGTGATATAATTAAAGCTGTTATTGCCAGATAGGAGGAACTACATATGAAAATTACGTTTTTGGGTACGTCCGACGGGATTCCGCGCCCCGGGCATTATTGCACCAGTACGATGATTGAGGTGGGCGAGTCGATCTATTTGATTGACGTCGGCGCTCCCGTGATCGATCTCCTTTTACAGCTTGGAAAGAATCCCAAGCAGATCAAGGCAATCTTTAATACGCACGGACACGGCGATCATCTGGACGGCATGCTGCAACTGTTGGATTTGTGCCAGTGGGCATATTCCTCCGCATCCTTTGATATTTGCCTGACCGAGCAGAAGATTGCAGACGGCTTTAAGGCTTGTATTGAGGGAATGGCGTCCCGCGCATTCCCCGAGGATCGTATGCGCTTCCGCGTGTTCGAGGAGGGCAAGGTTTATGAGGACGAAAACGTCAAAGTGACGGCGATCCGCACACACCACTGCGATCCCAAGCCGAGCTATGCCTTTGTCGTGGAGTCGGACGGTAAAAAGACGCTCTTTACAGGAGATCTGTCGGTGGTTAACGGCGATTTTCCGAAGATTGCATTCGAAGAGGAGATGAATCTCATCGTATGCGAAATGGCTCATTTCGGTGCGGAGCATATTGCACCGTGCCTGGAGAAATGCAAAACAAAGCATGTGATCTTTAACCATTATCAGCTTCGCAAGGAGCGTGATATCCAGCAACTGATGCAGTGCGGAAAATTTCCGTTCCCGATCAGTATGGCGCATGACGGCGATGTGGTGCAAGTATATTGATCTGAAGAAAGGGAAGTGTTGAGATGAAACTCGAAGGAAAGATCATCAATTTTTTGGGAGACAGCATTACCGAGGGGGTCGGCGTTGCGGACAGGGCAAACAACCGCTACGACAACATCCTCAAAAAAGAATGTAAGCTGAAGGCAACCTACAATTACGGCATCGGCGGAACCCGTCTGGCGCATCAGAGTGTTCCGAGCGAAAAGCCGCGCCATGATCTGTGTTTTTGCGGAAGAGCCTACGATCTCAACCGTGATGCCGATATCGTCGTGGTTTACGGTGGCATCAACGATTACATCCACGGTGACGCGCCGGTAGGACAGCCGGGGGACAAAACGCCCGCGACCTTCTGCGGTGCCGTATGGTTCTTGATGCATCTGTTGCGCGAGGAGTTCGGTGAAAAGCCGATTGTCTTTATGACGCCCGCGCACTGCTGTTTCAATGGAGTCATTGATTCCAATCCCTCGACCAGAGCGATCAAGCGCGCAGATGCGATGCCTGTGATCGGATATGTGAATATCATCAAGGAAACAGCAAAGCAGTTTGATATTGCCGTTCTGGACCTTTATCACAATCTCGGCATCGACCCGAACAATGCGGAGGAGCGTGAGAAATACACCTCCGACGGTCTGCATTTCAACGATGCGGGGCATCATATCCTTGCAAAGGTGCTCAAGGAGTTTTTGGAAGCACTTTGATCATTTTTTCGAAATATAAAAGGAACCTCATTTGAGGTTCCTTTTATATTACTTCAGAAGCTTCTTGACAACACAATTAGTAGCAACTGCGAGCAGGGCAGCGGCAGTACCTGCAACAGCCAGTGCGCGTGCGGAGAAGCACTTGACGTCGGTTGTTTCGTAAACGTCGATCGGCTCTTCCTCGTTGCAGTTGCGGTAAACCTCAAGCTTGTAGGTGCGGGTCTGCTTGAAGTAAGGGTTGTAGTCGCATTCCTTCAGATCGTTGACAATGCGATCGGCAGTGCTACGGCAGGAAGCCTTTACTTCATTGCACTTGCGAAGCAGCTTTTCCTTGGCGGTTTCAGCGGCTTCCTCAACCTCTTCAACAACATCCTCTACTACCTCTTCGGCAGCCGCGGTTTCTTCCAAAACTTCCTCATTGGTATTCATGATTTCGTTTTCCATATTTGTTTTCCTCCGTCTATTAGTAATAGATTATGCAAATATCATTATTTTTATTCATTCATCGAGGGGATCACTCAAATTTACCGTTACGATAAATCCGCCCTCGTTATCACCGGAAACGGTGTAGGAGTAGTTTGTGGGGACGCTGAAGGTGATAACCTCATCATCTTCGGACACGGAAACGTAATAAACCTCGTATTGGTTTCCATCGACACCGAGGATGTTCAAATGATTTTCGGAAGCATATTCTTTCTGCAAAAGTGCGACGTATTCTTCCAGACAAAGATCATTTTTGGTCATATAGCTGGCGTGTGCGACGCCAACGTAGCGGAAGCATTCTTCATAATCCGAAACACCGGTTTCGTTGACCTTATTGTCGGGGTAGCGGAGAACAAATCCGTATTTTTTGCAGTTTTCGTAGATCCAATGCGAGGAATCTACGCCGTCCAGGGCAATGCAATAACCGGAGTGATGATCGGAAAATCCTGCCGCTACCGAATAGAATTGCTGATCCTGATCTTTGTAGCTTCGGTAAGCGGAGGAGATATTGATCGAGCCGTCACTGTAAATTTCGTAATATTTCAACATCATTTCATTGAAGGCTGTGATGGCTTCCTGCTGCATTTTTGCAGTAGAAGGACCGGTAATCTGGTAGATATTGGTTCCATTGTCCTTCGGACGGTGCTCGCTGATAATAGCCAGCGAACGCTCTGCGGCGGAGGGGAATTTGTACTCGTGGTCGTTGTTGATCAAAATCAACGGTCCGTAGCCGACTGCAAGCTGGTCTTTGGTAATTTGCTGATACCGTATGGGCTGTTGCTGTTCGTTGGGTTGATTCTGCGACGGGTCGTTATGATCCGGTGCACTGCTTCCGATCGCATCAACGATGGAGCATACCAACAAAACGGAAACTGCTAAAAAGATCAGAATGAGCACCGCGCAGATGGCAAGCAGGATGATTCGCCGTTGTGTTTCGCGTTTGGCTCGTTTTTTACATTGGCTTTGCCGTATTGTGTTAAAGCTGCGCGGTGGTGTTGCTCGATTTCCCATGCTGCGTGTCTCCTTTCATGAGATTTCGAGGCAGATCAGCCTTCGATCGCGTCCTTGATCGAGAAGTCCATACGGCCCTTCTTGTCAAGTCCGATATATTTGACCTTCACAACGTCGCCAAGCTTAAGAACGTCCTCAACCTTTTCGATTCGGCGGGGAGCGATTTTGGAGATGTGAACCATACCTTCCTTACCGGGCGCGTATTCGACAAAGCAACCGAACTCCTTGATGCCGGTAACGGTACCCGTGTAAACGGCACCAACAACGGGCTCAAATACGATCGCATCGATACAAGCCTTTGCCGCCTCAGCTTGCTCGCTGTTGATTGCGGCAATGCGAATGGTTCCGTCATCATCAATATCGATCTTGGCACCCGTATCTGCAACGATCTTCTGAATGACTGCGCCACCCTTACCGATAACCTCGCGGATCTTGTCGGGATCAATCTTCATAGTGGTCATCTTGGGAGCATACTTGGAGACCTCTGCTCTGGGAGCGGGAATTGCCTTGAGAAGCACCTCGTCGATGATATAGTCACGACCTGCATGGGTCATTTCAAACGCTCTCTTGATGATGTCAGGGGTCAAACCGTCGATTTTCAGGTCCATCTGAATAGAGGTGATACCCTTGTGCGTACCTGCAACCTTGAAGTCCATATCGCCATAGAAGTCCTCAAGACCCTGAATATCGATCATGGTATCCCAGGAGCCATCCTCTGCGGTGATCAGACCGCAGGAGATACCTGCAACGGGAGCCTTGATCGGAACGCCCGCATCCATCAGTGCAAGGGTCGATCCGCAAACGGAGCCCTGCGAGGTGGAGCCGTTGGAAGAAACAACATCGGAAACCAGACGGATTGCATAGGGGAATTCCTCCTCGGAGGGAAGCACGGGAATGAGCGAGCGCTCTGCCAGTGCTCCGTGACCGATCTCGCGGCGTCCGGGGCTTCTGACAGGCTTTGCCTCACCCGTGGAGAATACGGGCATATTTTAGTGGTGCATATATCTCTTGGAGGTTTCGGGATCGATACCGTCAAGCATCTGTGCCTCGGAAAGGGTTCCGAGGGTTGCAACGGTCAGCACCTGCGTCTGTCCGCGGGTGAAGAGTCCGGAACCATGGGTACGGGGAAGAACGCCGACCTCACTGC
>JAFTPJ010000046.1 GCA_017463405.1 Clostridia bacterium | reverse complement strand
CGGTTGCACTGCCTTCCTTGATTGCATCGCAGACGGTGCAGGGGATGTAAACCTTTGCGGGCTCGGTGCAGGTTGCATCAACCGTGGTCTCTTTCTCTGCCCATGTGTGCGCGCCCGTTGCGGGAATCTCGACAGCGTCGCTGATGGTTTCATCGCAGGTCAGGCAGATCTGAACCTTCGAGCCTGCTGTGTGGCAGGTTGCCTCTTGTGTGGTAACCCATACCGTATTGTGTACGGGCAACTGCACATAGTAATTCGTATCACAGTCATCGCACCAATATTTTGCAATGCCATGTGTGTCGGTCGCACAATCGGACTGCTTCAGATCGCTGACCCACGTTCCGTTTTCATGTGTGCAAGCGGTTTCCTCGGCGTGCGCATGTGCATGATCCGTCTCTTCGGTATCCGCAAATACGGGAATTGAAAGCACGGAAGCAATCATGGCAAACGCCAAAATCATCGCTAAAATTTTCTTTTTCACGTTTCTTTCCTCCAAAATATAATATAAATGATAAAAACTTCCGCTCGAATGTTCGGGTCAAGGCGGCCTCACCCTTTGATGAAGTTGCTTTTTCATAGCAAAGACTCCTTTCGCTTCGATTCTTTTTACCACATAATTGCGATTATGTGGTTGCATAGCACTGCCTATACATATTGAGTATAACATAAAAGTCTTTTTTTGTCAAGTATTTTAAAAAATATTTGCATCTTTTTTTGAAAAACGTTCCCTATAAGCACGGAAACAAGACCAATGAAAAAACATTTTTTTCCATTGGTCTTTTCGGCATGCCATTTTCGGTCGGCAAATGCAATTCTCCGCCCTTTCGAAAACGGTCAGTACCACATAATCGCAATTATGTGGTGCTTTTTATTTTGCCCGTTTTTAACATCGCAAAAGATCGAGCTGCCCAAGCTGACGGCGATGCATTTCTCCGCTTTCCATCGTGTAGATGCGTGTGGTGTTGACACTTGCATGCCCGAGAATATCGGCAAGCCGAACCACGTCTTTGCACCGACTGTAATAGGTTCTTGCAAACAAATGACGCAAATTGTGGGGGAACACCTTTTTATCTGAAACGTGAGCCGTCCGACACAGTTTTTTCATATCCGACCAAATATTGGAGCGATCAAGGGGATTGCCGTTGCGAGTCACAAAAATGCTTCCACTTTTGATTCTTTGTATCCTGGCGTAACGCATCAGCATTTTGCAAAGCCGATCGGGCAGGAATACGCAGCGCCGTTTCCCCTTACAGTCAATTTCCGCGCAGGCGCCTCGGATGGCTTCTACGGTAATAAAACGAAGCTCTGATACGCGGATTCCCGTTGAACAAACGGTTTGCATCAATAGCCACAGTCGCTCATTTTTGAGTTTCTTTGCCGCCGACAGTAGCCGAACGTACTCCTCTTTGCTCAATTCGCGCTCCGACGAGGCAAATATCTGCCGTTGGATTTTGACGTTTTTTACCCGCAGTTCGTGCCGATTGAAGTAATCGAAAAAGCAATTGAGCGATGCCAGAACGGAATTGACGCTTGTGGGAGCGCAACGGCGGAGCAGCAGTGACTTATATTCCATCACAAGCCGTTTGTCGAGTGCACGCTCTCCCATCCATTCCGAAAATGTCAGAACATCCCGCAAATACTTTTTTACGGTTGCCGGTGACTTTTCCATATCCGTTAAATACAGCTGAAAATCTATGATTGCTTGGTTGACGATTTTTCTCGTTTTTATCAGCCCCTTTCCATCCTTTATTTTTTCGTTTTTTTGATGTTTTATGATCATGGATCCGTTGTCATCTCATGAAAAAGTGAGGCGCACCGCAGCAGCGATGCGCCTCATATTTATTTTCAAATTACATTCCCAGCACAGCTGCGCCGATGATGCCTGCGTCGTTACGGAGCGTTGCGATGCGGATTGCGGGGGTGGGAACCACGCCCGTGCCGTAAATCTGCTCGAGAATCTTGGGCACAACCAGATCAAGGAGGAATTGTCCCTCGTTGGAGATGCCGCCGCCGATGGAAACAACCTCTGGCTGGAAGGTGTTGATCATGCTGGCAAGACCGCTTGCGAGGTACTTGATGTACTCATCAACGACTTCCGCTGCAGCTGCGTCGCCACGGCGCTTGCCGTCGAATGCGGTGCGTCCGTTAACCTTTCCGACCTCTGCGACGATTTCGGTCATCACGGTTGCGCGACCTTCCTTTTCGCACTGTGCGAGCTTGTCCTTGGTCATGTTGATCAGACCCGTTGCCGAGGAATACGCTTCCCAACAGCCGCATCTGCCGCAGGAACAGGGACGTCCGTCAACCTGAATGACGATGTGCCCGAGCTCACCTGCTGCGGAGTTGAAGCCCTTGAGTACCTTGCCGTCGTCAATGACACCACCGCCGACACCCGTTCCGAGCGTGATCATGACCGAGGACTTGGAGCCCTTTGCCGCACCTGCGATTGCCTCGCCCCATGCCGCCGCGTTTGCGTCGTTCTCAATGTGGAGCTCCTTGACCGGGAACTGCTTTTTGAGCATAGGAAGGATGGGAAGATGATCGAAGGGAAGGTTGTTCGCGTAGATTGCCTCACCGCTGTTGTCATCTACGATACCCGGGGAAGCGATACCGACCGACTCGATGTCGTCAACCGTCAGTCCGTTGTCAGCGCAGAGCTTATTGCAAAGTGCCGCGATATCAGCAACGATTTCCTCTGCGGGACGGTCAGCGTTCGTAGGGACGCTGTTTTTTGCGATGATTTTGAATTCCTCGTTTACGATGCCTGCGGCGATATTGGTGCCGCCAAGGTCAATGCCAATACGGTACATATGTATGTTCTCCTTTGGTGTTTCAAATTTTATTTACTATTATTATAATGCTTTTTTTAACGCTCGTCAAGTGGTTTTTTGCAATCAAATGATAAATTTATCGGATTCTTGCAATTCAAGCAGATCGATCGCGCGCTCGAAGATGGATTTACACTTTGCGAAGTAGTCGGGATGATGAGAGTCACTTGCGGTGTAGAACTTACAGCCCGCCGCCTTCGCGATACGGAACATCCGCAGTACCGTATCGGTCTCGGTATCCGCAAAATTCATGTCAGAGGAATTGAGCTCAATACCAACGCCAAGCCTTGCGGCTTTTTGGAACAAACGCTCCATTTCGGACGAAGGGATTTTTTCCAGCGTTGCCAAATAATTTGCACGGGAGGATGGAGTGATTAAATTGCAGGCAAGATGTGCGATTCCAATTTTATGGAAGGGAAGCTTCATGTTGAGCACTGCCTCTAAACGATCCGTCCACACCCGTGCACGTGCATCGATCGATGCCGCATCCTCCGGAGAGATGTTCTCCTTCATGTGCAGATGTGTGGTGGGGATAACGATGAATTCAAAATCGTCAAAGCGACTCTCGGGGATACCGAGCGTGAAATTCATATTCATATCGGTTTCGCATCCGAACAGAAAACGGATGCCGTCTGCCTGCGGAAGAGGACGCGACTGCGCGATATGATCAAAATCTTGCGGACGGTACCAGTTCGAGGCGGTGGGAATCGAGGCATCCCAGTAGTGATCGGTCAGACACAGCGTGGTAACGCCGTTCTTCTTGGCGTACTGCAGAATGAAATCGGTGGTCTGTCCCGGATCGTTCGAGCAGGACGAAAGATGCGAATGAAGATGAAGATCCTGATTGAATATAAAGCGGCTCATAATGCGCCCTCCTTAAAACATGGCTTCGATGTCCTTGCGGTTGTAGTACTGCTTTTTGTCGCAGAAGCGGCAAGCAACCTCTAATTTTTCGGGCTTTCCCTCTGCGACCTGCTCGTCCAGCAGCTTGAACAGATCGGGTTGCCCGAGTGTGATCAGCGCCTTGGTCGTGCGCTCGCGACTGCAATTACAGCGGTAATCCACATCCAGCTCATCGAAAATGTCGAACGGAATGTCCTTGAGTGCGATTGCGGCGATCTCCTCCAAGCTCATGCCCACATCAAACAGTCCCGAGACGTTGGCAAGCGCGGGGATATTTTTCTCCAGCTGATCAACCGTTGCGGGATCGGCAAAGGGAAGCAGCTGAATCAGCACGCCGCCCGCCGCACGGCAGGACAGATCGGTATCGACCAGAACACCCAACGCGCAAACGGTGGGCACCTGCTCACTTTGCGCGTAGTATGCAGCAATGTCCTCGGCGACCTCGCCGCTGACCAGCTTGATCGAGCCGTTGTATGGCTCATCCGAGCCGAGATCGCGGGTGATGTTCAGAAAACCGCTACCGATAGCACCGCCGACATCCAGCTTTCCGTTGGACTTGAGCGGAAGATCGACGGCGGGATTGCGGATATAGCCGCGTACGTTTCCGATATAGTCGGAGACTGCCAAAACAGTGCCCGCAGGACCGTCGCCCTTGAGGCTGACAGTGATGGTATCGTTTTTCTCCCCCAGCATACAGCCCATCATTGAGGTGACGGTTAGGAGTCTTCCGAGCGTTGCCGTTGCGGTAGGGGTGGTGTTGTGGATGCGGATCGCCTCGTTGACGATCTCGGTGGAATTGATAACGTGAATTCGCGCACTTCCGTCGGAAGTCATCGCGCGCAGAATGGTAGATGACATAGTTGTTTATCCTTGTTTTGTTTTTTATGATTTGACGGCGCGAGCCGCGAAATACCAGCGTTCGGTGGTATCGTCGGGGGTAGAGAAATCAAAATCCGACCACACGCCGATCAGCTCCAGATTTGCCGACCGCAGGGCGGTGCGGATCTCCTCCAATTCATAGCAACGCTCCTGTTGATGCTCGTCCGAGCGACGATAGGAGCCGTCAGGCATCTCCTCAAACAGCGACAGATCGAAGTCGCAGATTCGCGTTTCGGGATGATAGGTGTTTTGCCAACCGCAAAAAACGGGAACGCGCTCCTCGTCCGCATCCTCTTCGCCGTAGACCAGCTCGTCCTCTAAAATGTAGGCGTTGGAGCCGTAGACGTTACGGAATTTGTAAGGGGTATTCATGTCAAACAGAAACAGCCCACCGGGGTCGAGATAATTATGGACGCAGGCAAAGCATTTGGACAGATCCTCGGAGGAAAGCAGATAGTTAAGGCTGTCAAGACAACAGGTAATGGCGCCCACCGTACCGTAAAGCTCGAATGCGCGCATATCCTGATTCAGCCAAAGGACAGACGGTGCATGGATCGCGCGGGAAAAAGCCTCGGAAAGCATATCTGCACTGCCGTCCACGCCGATCATATCGTAGCCTCTTTTTGCCAACTCCAGCGTCATGCTACCCGTGCCGCAGGCAAGGTCGAGCACAAGCTCTGGACGGCGGGGAAGAAAGCGGTCGAAGCAACGCTCGACAAAATCTGCCCACGCGGAATAATCGATGTCGGCGTTGAGCTTATCGTACACGTGCGCGATTGCCTCGTAGCCTTCACAGCCCGCCATCAATAGTGCGCCTTTCTGTCCAGACGGTCCAACACCTTCAAGTATCCCTCGTTGCCGAATTTGAGACAACGGTTGACGCGGCTGATTGTTGCGGTAGAAAGACCCGTCTGCGTCGCAATCTCCGAATAGATATGCCCGGTTTTCAGCATTTTTGCCGCATGCAGACGGCGGGACATTTCCTGAAGCTCGGAGACGGTGCAAAGATCCTCCAAAAAATGCCTGCACTCCTCGGGGGTTTGCAGAGTCAGAATACCTTGACACAGGTATTCCAGAAGTTCATCAGAATTATGATTCTCCATAAGAGAGCATCTCCTTTGCCATAATCTGTTACTATTGTAGCACAGAAACTGTGAAAAGTAAATAGATTTTGCATTTTTTGTTGAAAAAAATTGTCTTCTTCATGAAAATGAACAATGAAAAAGGCATCCGATAGAAAAGCAGTCGGAGCGGTATCGCGTGATGTTGAAGGATTGATAGAAAACGGAACTTGGTGAGCGGATAAAAATTCCGTCAAATTGCACGGCCCCCAAACCTCCGTGTCGGTGTGGCGCGGTTTTTTTGGTCTATTGGAAGCTGTTTCGCGGGGAAAATCCGCACGTTACGGGTGTGCGCTCTGCGTCGGATCGTAAATTCCGTTTCCGTTCCGTATCGTTTTTGTGAACATGATGTAAACTCTGAAAAAATGCTGTAAGATTTCATTTTCGTGAAAAACGCCCAAGAAAAAGGTGTTGACAACAGGTGATTTTTGTGCTATACTGTAATCGGGAGGAAGAACTTGGAATCTTT
>JAFTPJ010000045.1 GCA_017463405.1 Clostridia bacterium | reverse complement strand
CGCACCTCCGCGATGACTGTACAGAATCATAATCGCATTGAATCCCAAAAGGATGTAAAATACGGTCATAAACAGCACCGATACATCCTCGAGCCGATACTTTCCGTGCGAAAAGGTCATAATCGCAAAGAAATACAGCGGCACACACATAATCACAATAAAATGAATCTGCCGCAAAAAATCCTTATCCGCAATATAACGCATCAAAAACGGATATACCGCCGCCAATATATAGAGCGGAAGCGTTAAAGGATATGCCTTTTTCAATCCGATACAGCGTGCCATTTCAAACACAGCAATCACAGAGCACAGAGACAGAACAGCAGGAAAAATCGGCGTCCATGAAAAGAACACGACCAAGAGCAAAACGATCAAAATAATCGCACCCGTAATAATTCTCTGTTTCATAAGAAAAATCCTCCGTTAACGATTACACACCGCCGTAGCGGCGCTTTCTGGAGTAAAAAGCCTCAACAGCGGCATCCACGTCATCCCCCGAAAAATCGGGCCAGAGCACGTCTGAAAAATAGTATTCGGTATAAGCGGATTGCCACAGCATAAAATTGGAGATCCGAAGGTCTCCTCCCGTGCGGACCACAAGATCAGGATCCGGACAGCAGGCGGTATAGGTATTTGCACTGATATCCTCCTCGAAGATCTCCTGCTTTCCCGCTCGGATCAGCTCGTTACATGCATGCACAATCTCCTCGCGCCCGCCGTAATTGACCGCAATGTTCAAAAGAAAGGGCTTATGCGAGGTTTCGCGGTCGATCCTTGCCATTTTTTCCTGCAGCTCCTGCGGAAAAATATTCAGATTTCCGATAAAACGGAAATGAACGTTATCATCCATCATTTCAACAAAGCATTCCTCAATATAGTCATCAAGGATCTTCATGATGGTATCCACTTCCTTTTGCGGACGCTTCCAGTTCTCGGTGGAAAAGGCATACACCGTCATATACTTGAGTCCGATGCTCTCGCAATAGCGTCCGACCTTTTTGAAGGTCGCCGCGCCGTGGGAATGTCCGAACTCTCTCGGCATTCCTCTCTTTTGCGCCCAGCGGCCGTTGCCGTCCATAATAAACGCAATGTGCTGCAGGCGCTCGTCAACCTGCACCTTTTCCTTTACCCGTTGCTTCTTTTTGAAAAACATAAGTCCCCCATCGATGAACATTCGGGATGTTGCATCCGGAGCTTACCTATTCTCCCGAATGCAACATCCCCTCGAATGCTCAAATCTGCATGATTTCTTTTTCCTTCTTGGAAGTAATTTCGTCAATGAGCTTTACGTAACGATCGGTCAGATCCTGCACGGATTTTTCGCCCGCTTTCTGCTCATCCTCGGTCATCTCACCGTCCTTCTTCAGCTTCTTGATTTCATCATTGGCATCTCTGCGGATGTTGCGAACCGCTACGCGCGCATCTTCGGAAAGCTTCTGAATCTGCTTTGCAAGCCCCTTGCGGTGCTCCTCGGTCAGCGGCGGGAATACCAAACGGATCACCGTACCGTCATCAACGGGATTGATGCCGATGTCGGATGCCTGAATTGCCTTGACCATTGCCTTGAGCGTAGAGCGATCGTAGGGCGTAATGGTGAGCGTTTTGGGATCGGTTACAGCAACCGATGCCATATCGGTCAGTCGGGTGGCCGATCCGTAGTAATCAAAGGTAACCTTGGACACAATCGCGCCGTTTGCCTGGCTTGCGCGAATGGTGGAGAGGTTGTTTTCATAAGCGTTTACGCTTTTCTGCATCTTTTCTTCGGTTGTCTTGGTGTTGAATTTCATAGTTTCAATTCCCTTTCGATGTATTTTTATTTTTCATTTCAATTGTGAATTGCCGTGCCAACAGCCTCGCCCATGATCACGCGATAAATATTCTCGGGATCGGCAAGACCGAACGCATAGCCGTTGATATTGTTATCCATGCAGAAAATGGCGGAGGACATATCAAGCGCGCGCAGATTCTCCTCAATGATCTGCAAATAGGTCACATCGGAGTACCGTACGGCATCGGGATCCTTTTTGGGGTCCGCACTGTAAATCGCATCGATGTTTTTTGCCATCAGGATACAATCCGCTTTGATCTCCGCGGCACGCAGGGCAGCCGCCGTATCGGTGGAAAAGAACGGCGTACCGAGACCGCATCCGAAGATCACGACAGTTCCGTTTTCCAACGCTTCGATCGCGTCACGTGCGGTATAATGATCGGCAAACGCCTTCATTTCAACCGCAGTCATTACCTGCGCCTTCATCCCGACGCGCAAAAACACATCCTGCAATGCCAGAGAATTGATGGTGGTTGCCAACATCCCCATATGATCGGCACGGCAGTGATCCATGCCCGTGCCCTGTCTGCCTCTCCAGATATTGCCGGCACCGACAATGACGGCAACCTGCACACCGGCATCCACGCACCGCTTGATCTGCAAAGCAACCTTTTCGATAAAATCAAAATCGAGAATCCCCTCCCCTTTGGGAGCAAGAGCCTCACCGGACAACTTCAGTAATACGCGTTGATATTTGGGTTGATTCATAATCCGATCCTCTCCTTGGCTATCAGGCAACACCGTCACATTTGGGAGGCATTGCCTTAACTGTATATATTCCCTTATATTGTACTACAAAAACTCGATTTTGTAAACACCTTTTTGTAAACAAATCTGTTTTTTCCATCTTTTTTTATCAAAAAATGAGCCGCGTTTTGAAAACGCAGCTCAAAAATTGTTTTTAGAGATACAAAAGTGCAAAGAGATTGTCGTTGTTCATGGCAAAGCTGTCCTTCATTTTGCGCCTTGCACTCTCACCGTCCCCCACGTACAAATCCAAAAGTCCCATCAGATACGCCCACTTCGCACGGCGCAACGCAAAAGCATCATCCACAAAGGAGATGAAGAACGGTGTCGTTGCAAAAAATCCGTTGTCCTTGACATCGATCATCGCTCCCCAACGGTGGCGGTATTCGTTGATCAGCTTGCGGCTGTGTAGAGGCATTCCGAGGCGGTCGTAGGAGAGTGCGCGGTAATATGGCAATTCCGGCAGATGCATATTGCTGAAATATTCAATCTCGGTTTCGGCAATGTATTCGAAAATTTCTCTCGACTCGTCCGCTTTCCCGAGTGCCTCCAGGCAAAGTGCCTCACGGTAGCGCAGAGGAATGCGCTTGCAGTGGTTCCAGATGCCCGCGCCAAGGCTCTGCGGGAGTATCTGTCCTTCGCGGAAGAATGTCAATGCGCCCTGCCAATCATCACGTTTCATAGCTGCACAGCCCTTTGCAAGATACGCAAACATGTACTGATCGGCGATGGCGTGCTCACCACCTTCGCAGGGAATAAAAGCATGCGACATCAGCGTCTCGATCGCGCTGTCGTACTCCCCTGCCTGATTGTATGCCTTGGCAAGCTCGGTAATGATATCGTCACGCGTCACCGTATGCGCACGGATCAAGTTGATCTTTTTTCGCGGTGCAACGTTCATCTTATTCATCAAAACGACGGTTTCATACAGCAACGCCTCATCAAACGGACGCTCGGCAAGCACCGACTGCATCAATTCCAGTGCAGTTTGCTTGCGATTCAAATGGCTGAAATACGCCACTGCGAGATTGCGCCGTGCCATGTAAGAGGTCGGGCAATTTTCCCATAGAGCGACTGCCTCTGCATAGTTTCGCTTACTGTATTGCAAACATCCCAACAGCATCCGCGCATCCTCGTCGATATCAATCAACGCCTCCAAAACAGCCGGCTCCTGACGGCGGCTCGGATATACGGGACCAATCACGGCAACACGTCCGCGCTCATAGTACGGCGTCGCGTCCTCACCCAGCTGCTTTGCGAAATAACCGATCGCATACCATACCATCTGATACGCACATGTGGGACACGCTTCTGTCAGACCCGTAAGAAGTCGTTTTGCATCCGCAGATCTGCCCATGGCGTCGAGATCGTACGCAATATCCAGGCAGGTCTGTGCGGGATCGCTGATGAGTGTTCCGTAGAAATCAGGCACATCGGAAAGGAATCGGATCATATGGTCCAGCGGATCGGCGGCAAGTGCCTGCTTGACAAGATGTACCGCCTCCTCGGTGTTTCCCTTCTCACGGTTGGCAATGATGGAAACTGCAATCGCCAAGGAGTTGTTTTTTCCGTAATCCAGCGCCCATGCGGCATGACGCAGCGCTTGACTCCAATCCTTTTTACGCAGGTCCAACACAGCCACTCGTGTCATGGCGTAGGAAACGCAATCGGCTGCGAAGGATGCCTTGTAGTAATTGTCATACGCAGTCTTATACTCACCCAATGCCTCCAATATCTGCGCGTAAACGTAGTACGCTTCGCCGCTCGTCGGATGATTGTTGAAGCGGCAAATCTCCGCCACAGCGCGCTCGGCATAGCTTCTTGCCGATTCAAGCCGCAGATTCTTATATTCATATCTCGCCATTGAGATGAGAGACGGAATATGCGCAATATCACGCTTCAATGCCTCTTCCCAATATGCATTCGGATGTACGGCAGGATCTCGATACTGGTCGACGTGCACCCCCGCAAGATATAATTCCTGTGCAGATTGCATTTTTGCCGCCTCGGGCATATCGGTGATAACCTCGGGCATATTGTACTCGTCAAAACGCTTTTCCTCGTATTCCGCGATCACGTCATCGTTCCGAGCGGTGATCTGCACCGTTACGTATGCGGGAATCTCACAAAGATCGAATACCGCACAGCTTTTGGGATCCAATGTACAGGTACACTCATATTTCACGGCACCATCCCAAAGCACGCGGACGGTCGCACTTTCATACGTACGGCAGGGTTGCACGCGAAGCGTACCACTGCCCTCATTTCGCTCGATTTTGAACGCGCAGTTGAGGTTTGCAAATGTCGGTGTTCCGATCTCGGAAATCGGATACCAGTATTGCGAAAATTGCTTGGTTTCATAAGGTGCAAGCCATGAAAAATCGGGCTGGTTATCTGAATATGAGCCCGCCATCAACTCGGCATACTGACCGTCGGTATCGGTCAGTGCATTCTCCCACGACTTGGAAAGCTGACCGTACGCCCAGGTAAACATTTTCTTACCGGGCGAGACGTGGTGGTCGCCGATGTGAACGACACCGCAATGCTTGCCGTGATCGTATCCGCCAAAGAAATCGTAATCCGACGCGCTCGCGAAATACGAGGTCGCCTCGCGCGTGTTTTTATGATACGAAATATCCCGCGGCTCCTTCATCGGAATGCCGTTGAAAACACCGTTCCCCGCTACGGGGAATGTAGTTCTGGACTTCAGATAATGGAAATTAACGTATGTCACATCCTGCGGGAAGAAGATCTGGTAGTCCTCGTTCACGGGCACAGCGGCGTTCTCCCACCAGAGGAAAGAATGCGGCACATCGGTTCGGTTGTAAAGGCGCATCCGCGTTTCAAAGAACTTCTCTCCCGGGCGCAAAACGATGCTGACCATTCCCTTCATGCGATCGGTCGGATCGTGCTCGGACAGATGACAGATCACCGCACCATCCGCACATTCCTCTACACGAAAATCGCACGCCATGTACCCCGACGCGCGGTGATGAAAGGGCCAGTTGAACTCCACACCGCCCGACACCCATGAGCCAAGCGCACCGATCAGCGCGGGCTTGATCACGTGCTGTTTATAAAAGAAATCGTATCCTGTGGTCTTATCGGTCGCGCTGTAAATGCGTCCGCCGATCTCCGGAAGCACCACGACGCGAACATACTCGTTTTCCAGCGTGACCGCCGTATATTCCCGATCCGCACGGTGCTCACGGTCAACGCGCGCGACAATCTTATTCGGATAAGGATTACCGCTCGTTCTCTGATGTACGCGATTCTCCGCAAACATCGGCAGCTCCTCGCATGCAGGCTCCGCATACGTAGGAAGCACCAGCTTTTCCACCGTAACGGTTGCTTTCTCTGCAAAATTCATATTTTTTCTTTCCTTTCTGTTGACTGTAGCATAAGATTATGTTATACTAATATTATATATAGAATATTCAGCATTTTCAAGTGTAAATACTACTTTCTTTTTATAAAATCTTACTGTTTGGAGTATATTATGAACGATATATGGCAGCTGACCGACGATTTAGCGTGCGGTTATTTTGATTGCAGTATATTCGGTGATTCGACCGTATCTCCCGTACGTGAGCGCACGCGCTTTGAGATCGACTACTATCTGGAGGACGGAAGATCGACCTTTTCCAACAACACGGAATATAAAATCCGAAAGGGATACGTCCTGATCGGAAGACCCGGGGAAACCTGTAACAGCCTCCTCCCCTTCAAAACCAAGTTTTTGAAATTTCCTGCAGATGGAAGGATTGCCGAGCTACTCCGCACTGCCCCTACCTACTTTCCCGTGCATCGCACCTACGAGGCAGAGCAGCTTCTGGACGAGATCATTGTTCTGCATACGTTAGGTGAATCAACCAACCTTGCGCTTTGCGGAAAGCTGATGTGTCTGATCGCTCTTCTTCTTGAGGATGCAAATACTCTCTGCAAAGCTTCCACACCTACTACCAAGGCGGTCGCCGATGCAAAAAAATTCATTGATACCCACTATTCGGAGCCGATTCGCCTTGCAGACATCGCATCGGCACTTTCCTTGAGCCCCTCCTATTGCCATGCAATTTTTACCTCCACATGCGGCATCACCCCCCATGAATATCTCACCGAACGTCGCATCAGCGCCGCACGGGAGCTGCTTTGCGCGACCTCCCTTCCCATCGGAGAAATCGCGGAACGCTGTGGATTTTCCAATCAGCAATATCTTGGCACGGTGTTCAAGCAACACCTTGGCATTTCCCCCGGGAACTGTCGCAAGGAATATCGGCAAAAATATCTTCTTTGACCGCGTTCTGCGCATATTTTTTGCATACTCTTCAAGTAGACGGTGCACATTCTCCAAAAAACGCACCGCTGTTGACTTTTGAGGGCAAAAGCTTTATAATTAGTGTAAACCTATTTGAGGAGGGAAAAATTATGAAATACTGGAAGGAAAGCCGCGATCATATTTATGTAGCGGCACACAGAGGCTGGAGCACCGAATATCCCGAAAACACCATGGAGGCATTCCGTGCGGCAGTGGAGCTCGGTGTCGATCAGATTGAAACCGATATTCGAGTCACCATGGACGGCGAGCTCGTGCTCATCCATGACGCAACCGTGGATCGCACCACAAACGGTACCGGTCGCGTGATTGACATGACCCTTGCGGAGCTGAAAACACTGGACGCAGGAATCCGTAAAGGAGAGCAATTCAAGGGCTGTCGTATCCCTACTTTGATTGAGTTGATGGAATACGTCAAGGATCATCCGACGCTCACGCTTGACCTGGAATTGAAGGAGTACCCCGACGGAGACCATGAGTCAATTGCATTCGATGTGTGCGACCGCATTCTTGCTATCGTCGATCAATACGGCTTTACTGATCGCGTAGTCATCAATTCCTTCAGCGGAAAGCTGAACGAATACATATACAAAAAGCACGGTAAAAAGTACAGACAGCACGTTTTCTTCCCAAGCGATCTCCTTGGCACTTGCACAATCGATCCCTACTCCTACGCATACTGCTGCTGCATGTTTGATGACGGCAGCGAGCCGTGGGCAGGTATGGCTTCCAAGACTGCCTGTGATACCATGGTCGCGCGCGGTGTGGAACCTTGGGCAGGTGCTGCAGTTAAGGATGAAGTGACAGTGGATATGATGATCGAACGCGGTGCGGTGCTCGTCACCTGCAACAATCCGGACGTCATTCTCAGGCTGTTGCGAGAAAAAGGAAAACGAGTACATGAGAATGGATAAAAACAAAATCAAGCTAGTTGCATTCGATTTGGACGGCACGCTGACACAGCACAAAAGCAAATTAAACGCAGAAAATCGCGCGGTGCTGGAGCGTCTGCGCCAAAAATACCGCCTTTTGATGGTGGGCGCGGGAACCTGCAGACGCATCTTTGAGCAGATGGAGCGCTTCCCCATCGACATCATTGGCAACTACGGTATGCAGTACGCCAAATACGATGTCGAAAAAGAGGATATTACCGTCGTCAGAGACGTACAGCTCCCCGTTGACCGCGAAGCGGTGGAGGCAACCGTGACCAAGCTCCGCAAAATCTACGGCTATACCGACTTCAAGGGCGAAAACGTCGAATACCATCCGTCGGGATGCGTGACCTTCCCCATCCTCGGTACCAAAGCCGACCTTGCGGACAAGCTGGCATTTGACCCCGACCGCGCAAAACGCAGAAAAATCTATGCAGATGTCAAAAGCCACTTCCCAAACTACATCGTTTTTGTCGGCGGCTCCTCCTCCTTTGACATGGCACCCGCGCCATACGATAAGGCGTATGCGCTGGACGTATACTGCCGCGAGAACGGATTATCTCACGACGAGGTTGCCTACGTCGGAGACGATTACGGCATGGGCGGCAACGACGAATCGGTCTATCTTTCGGATTTCAATTACATCACGATCGATGATTACCGTACACTGGAAGAAAAAATGAAAAGTTTGCTTTGGGCATAAATAAAAAGCTGTCGTAAAACGCGACAGCTTTTTATTTATTTCTTCATAACTGCCAGTCCGCACCAGCCGTTGTCAACCAGCTTTTCCACGATACGGAAGCCATTCTTTTCAAAGCACTCCACTACGTCTTCGCTGCGCTCGAGGATGATACCCGAGGCAAGCAGAACCGTATTTTCATGCATCAAAGCCCCTACGTCGGGGGTCATGCGGATGATGATATCTGCGACGATATTGGCACAGATCAGATCATACGGACGGCTTCTGTCCACCTGACGGAGCAGATCCGACACCTCGCAGGTGATGTTTTTCAAGCCGCTGTCCTTGATGTTTTCATTCGCAACGCGCACTGCCATCGGGTCGATATCATACGCGCGACACTCGCCGGCGCCCAGCTTGGAGGCACAAATCGCCAAAATTCCGCTTCCCGTTCCTACATCCAGCATACGGCATCGAGGCTTGGTGTATTTCTCCAACAGCTGAATGACCAGACGCGTCGTCTCGTGTGTTCCCGTACCGAATGCCATACCGGGATCCATACGGACAATCAATTCCCCATCGGCGGGTGTGTATTTCTCCCATGCGGGAACGATTACCAGCTTCTGTCCGATCTTGATCGGCTTATAATACGCCTTCCATGAGTTTGCCCAATCCTCCTCATTCACGCCGACCGTTTCAATCTTTGCATCGGTAAGTCCGAGCGTTGCAAAGCGTTCCTTGAGAAACACGATGCACTCGGGCACGCTCCGCTCGGCGGGCAGATAGACCGACACCGACGCAACCGTCTTGTCGGCGTTAAGAATACTCTCGTCGATCAGATCCCCGTAACAGGTCTTCAGATCGATATCACTGTAATCCTCGATTTGCAGATTGTTGGAGACCATGCTCATTATGGCGGTCAGCTCATCAAGCTGCTCCAGCTTCACGGTCACGCGGATCTGCGTCCATTGCGTCTCGGTTCCATAGTCACCGCATACGTAATCCTGATCTACCATGTCTTCTCCTTGCATTATGTTTTATTTTCCGAAAATCTTTTTGAAAAACTGCTTATGCTTTGCATAGTTGCTCTCACCGCAGCTCTCGGCAAACGCCTTCATCGCAGCCTTTTGCTTATCGTTGAGCCCCTTCGGAATTTCGACAGTCACGCGGAAAATCAAGTCCCCACGTCTGCCGTTTCCGTTGACGTACGGCACACCCTTACCGCGCATGGTAAACTTCGTTCCGGGCTGTGTGCCCTCGGGAATCGTGTACTTAACGTTCCCCTCCAAAGTGGGAATATCGATCTCTGCGCCCAGTGTTGCCT
The DNA here is from genome assembly GCA_017463405.1 of Clostridia bacterium. Taxonomy (GTDB): domain Bacteria; phylum Bacillota; class Clostridia; order Oscillospirales; family CAG-272; genus UMGS1865. Next base: position 999 of record JAFTPJ010000045.1, on the reverse strand, counting down.
CAGCCACAGTCAGTGGCACCTCACAATAGATATTATATCCGTCACGCTCAAACACCGCATGCTTGCGAACTGACACCGACAGAATCAAATCTCCCGCGGGTCCCCCGTTTCTGCCATCATTGCCCTGACCGCGCAGTGCTACGCGCTCGCCGTCGTCAATACCCGCGGGAATCGACACGGTCAGACGCTTATTCTCGCGTGTCATCCCCGAGCCGCGACACTTTGAGCAAGGATTTTTGATGATCTTTCCGCTTCCGCGACAAGCGTCGCACGGTGCCGTGGACTGGAAGGACATGCCCCCCATGCGCTGTACGCGACGCACCTGACCGCTTCCGTGACATGCAGAGCAGGTCTCCACACCGCTACTTCCCTCGGAAGCACCCGTCCCTTGACAATCCGCGCAGCGACAGACGCGGGTATAGGAAATATCCTTCTTGACGCCGAACACAGCTTCCTCAAACGTAATGCTGACCGACGTTCCGATATCATCGCCCGGCACAGGACCGTTTCTGCGTCTTGAGCTGCCGCCGCCGAACGCGCCGCCGAACATTCCGCCGAGAATGTCTCCAAGATCACCGAAATCTCCGAAGCCGCCACCGAAGCCGCCAAAGCCGCCGAAGCCCTCACCGCCTCCCATGGCGGGATCGAAAGCCGCGTGACCGAACTGGTCGTACTTCGCCTTCTTTTCCGCGTCGGAAAGTATCTCGTAAGCCTCGTTTGCCTCCTTGAATTTCTCCTCGGCAACCTTATCTCCCGGGTTTGCATCGGGATGGTACTGCTTTGCCAATTTGTAATATGCTTTTTTGATGGTGCCCGCGTCGGCGTTTTTATCTACACCCAGCACCTCGTAGTAATCTCTCTTGTCTGCCATAGTTACCCCTTCCTTTGGTATTGAAGTCGTCCACTCTCATTTTGAGCAAGTGAGGATGGAGGGCTTCAATACACCCAACGGGAAAGGCAGTTCCCTGCCTGTCCCGACATTCATGTATTGAATTACTG
>JAFTPJ010000044.1 GCA_017463405.1 Clostridia bacterium | reverse complement strand
TAATCTTCTGGTTCGCTTCCTTATCCATACCGTAAGCCAATGCTGCCGCTGTCGGCTCGTTGATGATACGAAGCACCTCAAGGCCTGCAATCTTACCTGCGTCCTTGGTTGCCTGACGCTGTGCGTCGGAGAAGTACGCGGGAACGGTGATTACCGCATGATTGACGCTCGTTCCGAGATAACTCTCTGCGTCAGCCTTCAGCTTTTGCAGGATCATTGCGGAAAATTCCTGAGGTGTATAGGACTTGTCATCGATCGTCTTCTTATAGCCCGTACCCATCTCACGCTTGATAGAGATGATGGTGCGGTCGGGGTTGGTGATTGCCTGTCTCTTTGCGACCTGGCCTACCATTCTCTCACCCGTCTTGGAAAATGCCACAACAGAAGGCGTCGTTCTCGCGCCCTCGGGATTGGGGATGACGATGGGCTCTGCGCCCTCGTAAACCGCTACACAAGAGTTGGTGGTACCAAGATCAATACCGATAATTTTTCCCATGATTAAAATCCTCCCAAATTATATAAATCAAAATTAAAACAAAATTATTTATGTCAAGATTTAGTTTGCGACCTTGACCATCGCATAACGGATGACCTTGTCACCCTTGCAGTATCCCCTTTGGAATACCTCCACAATTTCGGATTCGCCATACTGCTCATCCTCCACGTGCATCACCGCATTGTGCAGATTCGGATCGAAGGTCTTGGTTTCGATTTCGGTCACGCCCATCTTCTGCAGTGCATCGTCAAACGCCTTGACCGTCAGCTCCAAACCTTTTACAACCGCTTCGAAATTATCGGATTTTCCCGCACGCTCGAGGTTATCGAGGATCGGAAGCAGATTGGCAATACAATCGCTGTACGCGTCTGCGTAAACACCTTCCTTTTCCTTTGCGCTTCTCTTACGGAAATTGTCATATTCCGCCATCATGCGCATGTATTTGTCATTGGAAGCCTCGCATTCGGCAATTTTTGCATCCAACTGCTTTTGCAACTCGGAAAGTTCCGCTTCCATTTTCTTTATCTTCTTTTTTTCCGCCTTGACTTCCTTGGCAGAGGGCTCCGCCTGCACGGCTTCCTCTGCTACCTCTTCAGCCACAGTGTTTTTATTTTCCTCCATCGGATTCTCCTCCGTTCAATTGTTTATTGGAATGTATCATATTTTCAATATTTCCGCTCAATCCCTCCAGCGTTGCCAGCACTTTGGCATAATCCATGCGGCGGGGGCCGATGACGCCGATAGCGCCCAGCGTTTTTCCGTCCTTGACGATCGGCTTGAATACCAGCGCGGAATTGTTCATCACCTTGACCTGGCTCTCCGAGCCGATCACGACACTGATATCCTCATTTTCGCTCTGCGAGACCAAATTCAGAATATCCTCTTTTTTCTCAAGTGTTCCCAAAAGCGCCTGCAATTGAGAAACGTCACTGTACTCGGGATACTGCAGCAGTCGGTCGATACCGCTGACGCGCATCTCACCGCTGTCGCTCTCATTCAACAGATCGTAAACAACCTTGATTGCGTCCGAAACCAACGCGCTTTCGCTTCCCATGTCCGCTTCCATCTTCATTATGATCGGAAGCGTGATCTGTTCTGCAGAAAGTCCCGTCATGTAAAGATTGAGCACACGTGCAAGCTTTGCAACCGAGTTTTGTGTCAGAATCGGTACATCGGTGTGCAAATGCTTACTTTTGACATTGTTCTCGGAATCCACCGCGACGAGAATGTAATGATCGGGCTCGAGAAAAATGGTATCGAATTTTCCGATACTGACCGAGTTGATCTTCGGCTTGATGGCAATTCCGGTATAATTGGTCATGCTGGACGCGAGATTGGATGCCGCCAGAAGAATCTGGTCGAGCTCCCCCATTTTTGCCTTGAGAAGTGCGTTGATCTGTGCGATCTCATTTGTCGTCATTGCGTATCGCTCGATCAGTGAATCCACGTAAAAGCGATAGCCAAGCTCACTCGGTACGCGTCCCGCAGAGGCATGCGGTTGCTCAAGATATCCCATGTCCTCCAGCTCCGCCATTTCATTTCTGATGGTGGCAGACGAGCAATTCAATTGTCGGTTCTGCAAAATATATTTGGAGCCGACAGGCTCGCCACCCTCAATATGCGCATCGACGATTGCTTTTAATATTTGCTTTTTTCGCTCTGTCAATCCGCGATTTTCGGAACTCATTCCCATCCTGCCCCTTTCTTTTACTTTTTCACTCGATTTTAGCACTCAAAAGCAGTGAGTGCTAAATCATGATACAAATTTACCACTTTTTTTGCCATTTGTCAAGAGTTTTTCACAATAAACTTATGAACTTTTTGTAAATATCAAAAAAGAGTGCTAAAAAAATACCGCTTTGAACATCTGTACCGACCAATCGAAGCAGAATGTGCAAAGTGGTATTTTTTTCAATTATATCATGTGCAATGCAAGCAACACCCGTCAATCAGTCGTCCATCGACAGTCTTGCCTTTTGATCGGAGAGGTGCAATGCCGACAAAATCATAAAAATCACGAGATAACCCACCAAAAATCCGGCACAATCGGTGATATAATAGGTCATAATCAAAAGAATCTCACCGATATCTGTCACGGGAATCCCTTGCACCACGATCAGATTGATATCATACCAGACACGCAAAAGCAGTCGGATCGCGGACGGAAAAATTGCCATTAGAAAAGCGGTTCTCAAAAGAATATTTTTCCAATCGAAAAAACGGGAAAACGAAAAGCATTCTTCTGCAATCAAACCGTTATTCTGCTGGTTGAATACGCTGGTTGTCCCTGTTTTTCGCTTCCAAAGCAAAATCAGAAGAACCGCGACTCCCATAATCAGCAGATCCAATACAATACTGATCAAAAGATCCGAAATATAAAATTCACTCTCCCATGCATTAATTCCCATCATAAAAATAAACGCGATATTCTGGAGCAGATAGCGTAAAACCGTTCCCACAGCGTAGCAGATCAGAATCGGTGCGCTTCCCTTCAGCGAATAGCGTGCCGCAGAGTACAAAAGAAATGCAAAGGAGCCCCAAAAAAACAGATAATTGACCAACGGCTCCAGAATCTCCATCCAAAGCAATCGCAGCAGCGAACCGTTCCAGACCACGTTGGAGTTCAGATAAAGGTATACGGGATAATAGATCAGTGAATAAAAAACGACGATCGCCGCCATCAGAATCAGATATTTGATCTGCAGACGTTTTTTTCGCATGGAATCAAACAGTGAAAGCTCCATTTTTTTCTCCTTTATGTTACTTCAACAGTATTATAGCATACGGAAGCGGAAAAATCCCGACTTATTTGTAAATATTTATAGATTTTTGCATAATATAATAGCAAATGCATCAAAGCAGGAGGATTCCTTCTTTATGGACCAAACCAATCGATTACATATCGATCTGCACAATCCGTTCGATTATGCCACATTGCTGCAAAAGCTCCGTCAACTGGAGCAAACGTATTCCTTTTTCGATTTCAGTTATCTCGGAACCACCATTTTGGATCGCGGAATTCCGATCGTCAAGCTCGGGCACGGCAAAAGAGCAATTCTTTATGTCGGCGCACATCACGGGATGGAATGGATCACCTCAACGGTTCTGATCAAATTTCTCGGAGATTTCTGCGAGGCAACGGCGTGTAACCGCGCTGTCAACAAAATTTCCGCAAAAGCCGTCTGCGAAACCCACACACTGTACATCATTCCTATGCTCAATCCGGATGGTGTAGAATATCAGATCAACGGAATTTCCGAGGACAATCCGCTTTACGAGCGACTTCTTGCAATGAATGGTGGTAGCACGAATTTTTCGAATTGGCAGGCAAACGCACGCGGTGTCGACCTGAATCACAATTACGACGCAGGATTCTGGGAGTACAAAAAGCTCGAGACCGAGCATCAGATTTCCGAGGGGGCACCGACACGGTATAGCGGAAAAGCTCCCGAGAGCGAGCCGGAGGTACGTGCACTTTGCGATTTCATCCGCTATCATACCGAGCTTCGCGGGGTGATCACCTTACACACGCAGGGAAAGGAGATCTTTTATCGTAGCGGCAAAACGGAGCTTCCGCGCACCCGTGTAACTGCAGCACACCTGGCAAGACTTTCCGGATACCGTCTTTCGGACGCCGATGGATTAGCATCCTTTGGCGGCTTGACCGACTGGTGTGTGCAAAAAATGAACCTCCCCTCCTTTACGGTGGAATGCGGAAGCGGAAAAAATCCGCTCCCGCATTCCGACCTTTCACAGATCTATTTCGACCTGCGGAATATGCTTTATTCCTTTCCCATGCTTCTATAATTTTTTAAAATTTCAAAAAAAGAATTGAAAAAAGAAACAAAATATGATATCATAAAAAAGATGAAATAAAAGGATGGAGTTTTTTATGACAGACGTATCTCTCACAACCTGTAATACATATGAAAAAACCGAAATCCGTACAGCCCTGGAAAAAGTACTTTCTCCGCTCGGAGGTCTCGGTTGGGTCCAATCGGGAATGCTCATCGCAATCAAAGCCAATCTTGTTTCGATGATGAAACCCGAAACTGCCGCAACCACACACCCCGCCCTTTTGTGTGAACTGGTCCGTATGCTCAAGGAAAAAGGCGCGGAGGTTGTCATCGGTGACAGCCCCGGAGGGCTTTACAATTCCTTTGCCGTCAATCGCGTTTATTCCGCAACCGGAATGAAGGACGCAGAACGCGAGGGAGCGACGCTCAATCAGAACTTCGAGATGCGGGAGGCCTCCTTTCCTGAAGCGCTCGTTGCCCGTGATTTTACCTATACCGCATATCTTGATGAGGCAGATGCAATTATCAATTTCTGCAAACTCAAAACGCACGGCATGATGGGCATGAGTGCCGCAGCCAAAAACATGTTCGGTGTCGTTCCCGGGACCTTTAAGCCCGAGTATCATTTCCGCTATCCCGACCACAAGGATTTCGCTTCTATGATTCTCGATCTGAACGCTTATTTTGCTCCAAAGGTCAAGCTGTGTATCGCCGATGCGGTAATCGGAATGGAGGGTAACGGTCCCACGCAGGGCACGCCTCGGAAAATCGGCGCGCTCCTGGCAAGCGCATCTCCGCACGCGCTTGATCTTGCCTGCGCCTATCTGATCGGGCTCGGTGTCAACGACGTTCCCACTTTGCAGGTTGCTCACGAAAACGGTTGGATTCCCGAAAGCGTCGATGCTCTGAAAATCGACGGGAATCTTGATTCCTTTGTGATCAACGACTATCACAACATTCACGTGCGCCGCAGTCTGCAATTTGAGGGACACGGAAAATTTGCGGCGATGTTTGTCCGCTCGGCACTTCGCGCGGTTCCACGTCCCGATAAAAAGACATGCATCGGATGCAAAAAATGTGCAGAGATCTGCCCCGCACACATAATCACGATGAAAAACGGTATCCCAACGATCGATCGCGAGAATTGCATCACCTGCTTCTGCTGTCAGGAATTTTGCCCCGTTGGGGCGATGAAGGTTCACCGTCCGCTGATCGCCAAGCTTCTCAATCACAAAAAATAAAGTCATGAATCATTATATTGATTGGAATTGCCGTCTGCTCCGTCCCGGTGCCATACCGAACGAAACGGCATATGCTTTACGGGAGATGAACGAACGATTCAGCTTTAATCGTTTTTGTATGATGCAGGATTTTCATGCAGACACAGAATCGGTATCCGCCTTTCTGATCCGTCAGAAACGTGCTCTGCAACAGCTGAAGCCACTGCTTTCCCGCCGATTTCACATTCACGGCGCAGCGTGTGTCCATCTCTGCCGCGGACTTGCGGAGGAAGCGGATCTGGATCGTCTGACCATTACGTCGGAACGGCTTTTACCGTTACAGCTACCGCTGACCGAATACGGTGATTGGATCGATCAAGAGCTGAACAGTCTGCTCTACAAGAAAAAGCTCACACCGCTGTTCCTGTCCTTTGAGCTTTGTATGCTTCTGTACCCCAAAGAAATCATCGAAAAGCTTTTGCGAATCCCCTTTGCGGCATATCAGTTCAATTACAAGGCATTGCCGACCCCCGAGATTTGCCGTGCAATTTTCAAGTTGCTCTCAAAATCCACGGTTCTGCTCGGCACGTCACTCAATATGCGAGAGAAAATCAACTTTTACGAGCTTCCGTACTATCTGCAACGCTCCGAAAAGCTTCTGCTCAAGCGATTCCATCTCCTTTTGCTCGAGAGAAATCAAGCTTATTGGCAGGAGTGGTAGCAATCGCTTTATTTTCCGTTCCGCTCGTATTTCAGTCTCGTCGCCTCGCCGCCGCGTAAATGGCGCTCCTGCTTGTTTTTCTGCAGTAGCTCCCGTACCTCAAGATACAACCCTTTGTTAACCGTCTTGAGGCTTTGCGTGACATCCTTATGTACCGTGCTTTTACTGATTCCGAACACCTGTGCGGCAGAGCGAACAGTAGCACCGTTTTCCACCAGGTATTCCCCTAAAACCACGCATCTCTCCTTGCTCCACTCGGATAACATATCCGTCCCCCTTCTCTGCAAAAGAATTCTTATTTTCAGTGTATGCAGAGAAAATTCTTTTTAGAAGCAAAAAGGATATTGATATGATCAAAGAAGACCAAAAATTCGTCGCCTCCGACATTCTTGAGGGAATGACCTCCATCTCGGCATTGCTCAACAGCTCCGAAGAAAACGACAGAACCATCGAAAAGGTACTGATCGACAAAGCAAAGCGCAAAAGCAAGTCCGCAGAGATCGGATTTCTAGTGGCAAAATCACATGAGCGGCACTTTCCGATCGAATTTGTCGACGCCAAGGTGATCGCTTCCCATGCGATCGGAAGCACACACGGCGGCATTCTTGCGTTCTGTTCCTCACGGACAATTCCCCTTCTGAACGCCCAAAGTATCCGCCCCGACAGCTTTTACGTCTATCTGGATGGCATCGAGGATCCGTACAATTTCGGCTATACCGTGCGCTCGCTGTATGCGGCTGGCGTGGCAGGCATCGTCCTGCCACCACGCAATTGGATGAGCGCCGCGGGCGTTGTCGCACGCGCCTCGGCGGGTACATCGGAGCTGATTCCGATGTACCGCGCGGAGGGAGAGGATGCAGTCAAACACTTCCGCACGGCGGGATATCAAATTCTTTGTGCGGGAATCCGGGATTCGGTTTCAGTCTTCGAGGAACGTTTTTCCTATCCCGTGCTCCTGATCATCGGCGGTGAAAAGCGCGGCATCTGTCGCACACTGCTCAACAGTGCCGATCATATCGTCCGCATCGATTACGGACGGCAGTTCCGCGGATCTCTTTCCGCCGCATCTGCCGCAACGGTCATGGCATTCGAGATTTTCCGACAAAACAAATCTAAAAAAAATACAACGGAGCTGTCTTGATACAGGCAGCCCCGTTTTTTATTGCAAGCTATCAGTCGTGCTGACGACGCCGTCGGAGGTAATAAAAATCGCTTCAAAATCATAAACTCCGGACGCATAAAATTCACGCGCGCGTGTCTCTCCCATGACAAACAGCGCCGTGGAAAGCGCATCGGCAAGCGCGCCGTCCTCGCAGATGACAGCTACCGAGCAAAGCCCGCTCTCGGCGGGATAGCCCGTGGCAGGATCGATGATGTGGTGATATTGTTCCCCACCGATCGTATAATAGCGCTCATAATCACCCGAAACAGAAAGCACCTGTCCTGCCGACAACTCCAAAACCTTGGCGTAATCGTTTCCGTCAATCGGATTCTTCACCGCAACCCGAAAATTTCTTCCATCGGGCTTGTTCCCGACCACGGCAACGTTACTGCCAAAGGAGACCAACGCTCCCTCAATCGGACAGGATTCCAGATAGGTGACCAGGTAGGAAATCGCCTCTCCTTTTCCGATACCTCCGAGATCGATCTGCGTACCGTCTTCCCGTTTAATAATATTCGTTCCCAGCACGTAAAGCGATTTCCGATCTGTTTGACTCAAGGCAAGCAACATCTCCGCATCGGTCGGCAAGCGCTGCTCCTCCTCACATCTCTGCCACAGCATGACGATCGGCGCAACGGTGATATCAAACGCGCCGCCCGTCGTCTCGGAAATCTTCAATGCACGCTCCAGCAGATCGCACGTTTTCCAGTCGGCGGCAAACGGTCCCTTCTTTGCAAGATTGAAGCATGTCGTAACACTCTCCTCTTCGGTGCGCGACCAAAGCGCGTCCAGCTCCTCTAAAATTGCACGGCATTCCGAAAAGATAGCCGCTGTATCCGTATCGGGAGTTGCGTACAGCGTCACTGTAATCAGCGTGTCCATCAGCAAAAAGCTGTCGCTGACCTTCTCCGCCGATTGCGCACACGAGGAAATCGGCATCAAAAGAATGATGCATGCAAGAAGCAAGCAAACGGTCTTTTTCATAAGCATCCTCCTCATCGTAATTTTGCGGCGTGCGGCTGTAATTTCGGGGTAATCAAATTAAGCAGAAGCCCGACAATCCCACCGTAAACGACCGACGCCAGCAGTAGCGCGGGCAGATAGGATGTTATCAGCGAGGTTCCGAACAGTGTGACCGCCGCTATAATCTGCCCCGTGTTGTGTGCAGCGGCGGAAAGAACCGAAACGCCGAAAAAGCTGCATTTTTTACCGATCCGAGATAGCAGAAGTAGTACAAGAAAGGAAAGCAATCCCCCCATAACGGAAAAATACAGAGAGGTTGTCGAGCCGAATAACAGCCCCATCAGCAGGATACGGACAGCCGATACGACCGCCGCGTCAATCGGTGAAAACAGGCAAAATACCACCAGCACCGCGATATTGGCAAGCCCGAGGCGGAACCCGGGAAGCGGGATGAGGGCGGAGAGCGGCAAAAGCACCTCCAAATAAGAGAGCATCACAGCAAAGGTGCAAAGCATAGCGTCAATCGCTATGCGGCGCGTGCGTCTACCCTGCGACATAATCGACATTCCCATCCCCTCCCTTTATAGAAAGTCTGATTCCTGCAGGGGCGCAAAGGATGCTCTCGCCGCTTTTAAAAATCCGTCCGCCCACACGGCAAACACCATCGGGACAATCGCTTTCGCGAACGTACGCCGCACCGTTTTCGATAACTGCGATAAGCACAATCCCTTGGGAGTTGATTTCGATTTCCCGGTTTTCCGAAAGTGCATATTCCGATGTACCGTCGGGCGTTGTGATGACCAGAAATGCACCGTCCGCACGGCTTTGCCACGGCGCCCAAAGCAACAAACACGCGGCAAAAAGCACCACTGCAACCGCAATGGCATCCCGAACCGTTACCCGTGTGCGAAACATACGCTCCCCTCCCCACATCAATCCCTTTTATTATAGCAAAAAATGTGAATAATTGCAATAGAAAAACAAAAAACGATGCGAAATCGCAGTAAAATCCCCCAACCGCAGGGTGGGTATAACAGTTGTTACTTAGAATATAAGATCAATTAAAACGATCAGTGTGGAAAATCGGGATTCCATACGCATACCAAGATTTCCTGATCGCCGATTTCTTCTGATTTTGGATCACTTATTGGATATGTATAACGAAAGATCAGTCGGAGATAAGTGTAATGGATGGGCTCTTTTCAACAAAATCAGCATGATACTTTTGTGCAGTATGCCCCGCCATCAAGCCGTTTTATGACGCTCTAACCGTTCCTCCGCTTCCATTCTTCACTTTTTCATGTTTTTCGCATAAAATGGTACAGAAGACTGCATCAAAAAGGAGGACAATGCATGAATCCTGAATCCAACATTCCAAATGTACCGTTTCGCATTCCGCAAAGCGAATCCCTCCGTCTCCCTGCGGAGCGGCTCGGAAACGGATATCTGATCGTTCACGTTACCACCGCGCGCGGTTCCATTCCACTCGAGGGCGCACTTGTCACGGTGCGTGACTATGAGCCTGAATTTACCGAGCCGCGCGGAGACGTGCTTTATTCCTTGGTATCGGGACGCGACGGAAATACCGAACGTATCGCACTTCCTGCCCCCGCCAAGGGAGATTCGCTCGCACCGGGCAACGGGCAACCGTTTGCAATTTACAATCTGGAGGTACAATTGGAGGGCTATCGGGGACAAAGCTATTTCGCTTTGCCGATTTTTGAAGGTATTACTGCCGTCCAACCCGTGGACCTGATCCCGCTCTCGGAAAACGGCATCCGCGAGATTGTGCGCCCGTCGGACGACCGCTTTTATGAAACCGCACCTCCCAATCTCTGAATCATATGAAAGGATGATGATCTATGCCACAGTTGCCATTTATCCCCGAGACGATCACCGTTCATCTCGGACCTCCCGACGTCGAGGCGGAAAATGTGACGCTTCCCTTTTTGGACTACATCGCTAATGTCGCCTCCAGTGAGATTTATCCCACCTGGCCCGAAAGCGCTCTGCGTGCGAATATCTATGCACAGGTTTCCTTTGCGCTCAACCGTGTGTATACCGAATATTACCGCACGCGCGGCTATGATTTTGATATCACCAATACAACCGCAAACGACCAGTCCTTTGTCAACGGACGAGTGGTGTTTGACAATGTCCGAGAGATTGCAGGCGAGCTTTTCAACAACTACATCCGTCGTGTCGGCAGCATCGAGCCTCTGTTTGCGCAATACTGTAACGGCACCACGGTCACCTGCCCGGGACTCTCCCAATGGGGGACCGTAACGCTTGCCGAGCAGGGCTATACACCTTATGAAATTCTGACCTATTACTATGGCGACAACATCGAGCTGATTCGCAATGCACCCGTCGCAGGAAGCACTGTCAGTGCGCCGACCTATCCTCTGCAGCTCGGCTCTACCGGCGACGAGGTACGTACCGCGCAAATTCGTCTCAACCGCATCTCCACCAACTTCCCTTCTATCCCCAAAATTCTTGCTACCGACGGGATTTTTGCCGAGGACACCGAAGCCGCCGTACGTCGGTTTCAAGAGGTATTCAATCTGACGCCCGACGGCATCATCGGCAAAAACACATGGTATACCATCCAGAATATCTATATCGGAGTCAAGCGGTTGAACGACCTGAACTCCGAGGGAATCACACTCAATGAGGTTACAAAGCAGTATCCGGGCGCCCTTCAGGAGGGCAGCGTCGGAGATGGTGTGAGAAATCTACAGTATTTTTTGTCCTATCTTTCCCAATTCTACGATACCATTCCCGCCGTTCCGATCGACGGCTCATTCGGTCCCGCAACCAAAGCTTCCGTGGAAGCGGCACAGCGCACCTTCGGGCTTCCTGCCGACGGTGTTGTGGGAGAGCAAACATGGTATGCACTCACCAATGCCTACCTCGGAATCGTCAATACCATTCCCGTCGAATACGTCGAGGGCGTCGCAATTCCTTACGGCGGCATCCCTTTACGCATCGGCTCAGAATCGGAATCGGTGCGGCTATTACAACAATACCTAAATTATATCGCACAATCCTATCCTGAAATTCCGACGGTGGAGGTGACCGGCTACTTCGGTCCGCGCACGCAGGAAGCGGTCATCGCGTTTCAAAATCAATTCGGGCTCAATCCAAACGGACTCGTTGCCTCCACGACATGGAATGCAATTATTGAGCTTTACGAAGCGCTTTATCAAGGAAATCGCCTGCAGGACGGTCAATACCCCGGCTTTGACGTCGGTACATAACAGAAAGGAGCTTGATCCTCATGCCGCAACACACAAATGAACCACTCGCCATTGAAAATCTGCAACGGTATCTGCGTCAGCTTTCGTATCACAATCCCTCCATCAAGGCACCTCCGATCGACGGCATTTTCGAAAGCGATACCCGTACATCTCTGCGGGATTTCCAGACGCTACGCGGGCTTCCCGTTACCGGAAAAGCCGATAGAAGAACGTGGGATGAATTATACACAAGCTATCGTGCATCGCTTACCGAACACACACCGCCTCGCACGGTTGCCTTTTTCCCGTTCGTCCGCCAAACGGTGGAGCTGGTGCCCGGCAACATCGGATTTGCAGTCTCGGTCCTTCAGCATATGCTACGGGAGTTGAGTGCCAACTACAACGGACTGGAACCGACGGACGTCACGGGAACCTACGACGAATCAACCGCACAGGCAGTAAGATACTTTCAAAAACACAACAGCCTGCCCGAAAGTGGGAACACGAACGCCTCCACCTGGAACGCCATCACGGATCAGTATAATATCCTGTTTGCCACGGAGCCGTTTTTATAAAATAGCAAAAGAGGTATCGTCGGCTCTGTGCCTGCGGTACCTCTCTTTATCAAATGTTACACACTTCCCTTTTTGAAGCAAGTTGCCATATCGCCCTGGTGCGCATCGTAACCGCACAAATGCACGGTGTACGAACCGTCATCCTCATAATCCACCACCGACACCGATGCATTTCCGCAGAAGGAAATCTTGGAAATCTCCTCAGGGAGATATCCCTGCCAGCGCGCGCAAAGAAGACGAATGGGAGTCGCGTGAGAAAAGATTGCCACACATCCGCCGCGGTGCTCTGCTGCAATACGGTCAACCTCCGTATAAATGCGCTCGGCAAGCTCCAAAACGCTCTCTCCATTTTCCGGATGCGCGCGACCGCAATCGGTACGCCAAAGGATTCCGAAGCTCTCGGGATATAATGTAAGCAGGTCATTGAACGTAACGCCCTCCCAGTCTCCCGCATAGATCTCGCGCAGGCGCACATCGGGAATAATCTCTAATCCGTGCATTCGCGCCGTCGGCTCCGCGGTCTGCATTGCGCGAAGAAGGTCGCTGGCATAAACGGCGTCGATCGAATAATCCTTCAAAAATTGTGCGGTGTTCTCCGCCTGATGCCTCCCGAGGTCGGTCAGAGGAATATCCGTATGCCCCGCAAATATTGTTAAAAGATTCGCTTCGCTCTGTCCGTGGCGAACAAAAATCATTTTTGTCATTTTTTACAAGCGTTCCTTTCGTTTATTATATAGCATTTTATATAACAACAGCGTAACAAGACACACAATCGGAAAAATCACCGCAAAGCAGAATGCCCATTTCAGTTCTCCGCCAAGCATATCCGCAATACCACCCGCCACAGACGGACCGATCAGGCATCCGAGATCTCCCGCCAGTGCCAGAATCGCGAACATGGAAATTCCGCCCGTCGGAATTGCTTCGGAGGCACGGCTGAGAACGCCGGGCCAGAAAATTCCGACACTGAAGCCGCAAAGCGTACAGCCGAGCAGAGAGAACGCGGGGTGCGGTGCAAACGCCGACAGAAGATATGCTCCCGCACAGCCGATGCAACCGAGGATCATCATTTTATGAAGATCAATGCGATGGCTGAATTTTCCGTACAGAGCGCGTGTCAATCCCATCATCAGAGCAAACATGCAGGGCCCGAGCAGGTCCCCCAACGCCTTTGAAACACCGAGCGCCGATTCCGCAAAAGCAGATGACCACTGGCTCATCGTCATCTCCCCTGCTCCCGCACAGAACATCATCAAAAGGAAGCAAAAAAACAGCGGCATACCGAACAGGCGTCTGTACGAGGAGTGCTTTCCCTCTCCATCACCCGGCAGATGATAAATCGGCACAACAGAGAACGCAATTGCCCCCACAACAGGCACAAGAGCCCATAAAAACGGCAAAAAACGCCATGACTCTTCGATTTCAAAGAAAGAAAAGTAAATTCCAGACAACAGCACATCACCCGCCTGCCCCCAACAATAAAAGGAGTGCAAAAGGCTCATGTTGCCCGATTTTTCCTCGGTCGGACAAGCCTCCATCAAAGGGCTGATCAGCACCTCGGTAAACCCGCCTCCGATCCCGAGCAGTGTCTCTGCAACCAGAAGCCCGATATAAGGTGGTAGTATCATGGGAAAAATCGAAAGTCCTGCAAGCCCCACCGCGACCAATACGTGTGCCAGCACCGCAAAAAAGCGGAGATTCATGCGATCGGAAAAGCGGGATGCCAAAAAATCGATTAACAGCTGTGTGGAAAAATTGACTGCGATCAGCGAGCTGATCGCACCGACGGAAAGCCCGAAGGCACTCTGAAAAGTCAAATACAAAAGCGGAGCCAGATTGATGGAAATTGCCTGTGTGATATATCCGTTGTAGCAGGCGAGCATTGTGGAACGATACGTCAGCTTCATGTGTTTCTATCCTTTATATATGTGTATAACTGTCTCAAATTATATCATAAAAGCGCAATTTTGTAAACACTCGGACGAAAAAAAGAGGATAAAAAATATACGACATAAATGTCTATCGAAAAAATCACCAAAAAATCGTATCAAAATACAAGTAAAATTCTAACTCATATGCTTTTTCACGAAAATTTTTGCTAATTTTCGTCACAATTGAATATTTACAAATCAATGGAAATGTTGTATAATATTATGTGCCGGTGGCAATCGTCGCCGGGTTCCCCTTTATGCACACCGCATACGTTTTGTGAAATGTCAATCTTATGACATCTCCTCGCAGAGCCTCGGTGTGCACTTTTATTTTGTATAAACTTCCCGTTCGAGGACGATAATAAGATTGCTTCAAATTTTAACCGAAAGGATGAATCGATATGAACAAACCTCAAATCACCCGTTGCTGCGCCCGCGAAATTTTGGATTCCCGCGGAAATCCAACCGTGGAATCCACGGTCTTTCTCACCGACGGCACCGTCGGTGTTGCCAGCGTTCCGTCCGGTGCTTCCACAGGCATTTACGAAGCGTGTGAAAAAAGAGACGGTGACCGTCGCCGATACGGTGGAAAAGGTGTGCTGGAGGCAGTCTCCGGCGTCGGAAAAATCATTTCTCCAGCCCTCACGGGGGTTTGTGCGTCCGAGCAAAGTGAGATCGACCGCATTTTATGCGATCTGGACGGTACGGAGAACAAAAGCCGTCTGGGTGCCAATGCACTCCTCTCCGTATCGCTTGCCGCCGCCCGTGCAGCCGCAAACTGGTATCATCTGCCGCTCTACCGATATCTGGGAGGCGCCTCTGCCAATCGGCTCCCGATTCCGATGATGAATATCCTCAATGGAGGTGCACACGCCTCTAACAATGTGGAAATTCAGGAATTTATGATTGCTCCCGTCGGAGCCGCTTCCTTTTCCGAGGGATTGCGGATCGGATGTGAAATCTACCATACCCTCGGTAAAATTCTAAAAGCCGAGGGCTTCAGCTCTACTGTAGGAGACGAGGGAGGCTTTGCACCGAACCTGAAGAATGACGAGGATGCGCTGGAGCTGATCTGCCGTGCGATCGAGGAAAGCGGCTACGATACCTCCCGCGTCAAAATCTCTCTGGACTGTGCCGCAAGTGAATGGTACACGGAGGACGGCTCTTACCGTATGCCAAAGCGAGGAAATCACTATACCCGTTCCGGTCTGATCGAAAAATGGATGGGCTACGTGCAAAAATACCCGATTCTCTCAATTGAGGACGGATTGGATCAGCGCGATTTTGACGGTTGGTGCGAATTGACCGATAAACTGGGAGAGAAGGTCATGCTGGTAGGCGACGATCTGTTTGTCACGAGTGAGAAGCGCTTGCGTGAGGGCATCGCACAGGGCGCTGCCAACGCGATCCTCGTCAAGCCCAATCAGATCGGTACTCTGACCGAAACCCTCAACGTCATTGCGACAGCAAGGGCTGCGGGATACGGATATATCCCTTCTCACCGTAGCGGAGAAACCGAGGATACGACGCTTGCGGATCTTTGTGTCGCCGTTAATGCTCCCTTGATCAAAACGGGAGCCCCCTGCCGCAGTGAGCGCGTAGCAAAATACAATCGCCTCCTGCGCATCGAAAGCGCTCTATCCGCCTCCGCGCGCTACGGACTCGAAAAACGCGCATCCAAAAAATCCCCCGCGACTGCAGGGCGCAAGCCTGCCGCTGTCGGATCATAATCCCACACACCAAGCGCGGAGCCGATACAACGTACCGACTCCGCGTTTTGTAATGGATTTATTTTTGAAGCGTAGCCGGCGGCAGGAATCGATAGGTCTCCTCGTCGATGTCATAAAACAGCTCTGCATCGAACCCGTCTGCGCCCGTCGATACACAATCAGATCTTGCCATCACCTGCGGAATGAAGCAATTCGTTTTCATAATCGATTGAAAACGATCCTCAGCAAACACCAGATGCTCCAGCAACGGAATCCCGACAAGTGCCAGCGCATCGGAAATGTTATTCGTCATCTTAATATCAAAATCAGACGGCTGTGTCACTCCGTGCGGATGGTTATGCGCCAGCACAACCGCGGACGCCTTCTTTTCCAGCGCTCGCGCTACCAGAACACGATAATGCAGATTCGCGGAATTGACCGATCCGTCAGAGATCGCTTTGCAATCAATAAGTGCCATTTTATTATTGAAAAACATGGCATACAGACGCTCATGATCCAAGCCCAGAAAACGCGGCCAGAGAAAGGTTACGATCTTCTGCAAGGAATTGTATTGTTGAACCGGCTCTACATAATATTGGCAATATCTGCGCATCATTTCCGTGGAGAGCTTGATCTGTACCGCGGACGACCTTCCGATGCCATTTACCGATTCCAGCTCCTCTACCGACGCCTCAAGCACGGCGTTAAAGCTTCCGAATCGCTCGATGAGCGTATGTCCGATCTCATTGGTATCACCACGCGGGATTGTACCGAATAAAAGCATTTCCAGAAGCTCATGATCAGCAAAAGATTCCAGACCAAACAACGCACGGCCACGCATACGTTCACGGTGATTGGTGTGTATTGGCTTGTTTTTCATCGTTATTTTCTCTTCAGCTTTCCGACCACTTGTCCCTTACATTGCACGTCTGCAAAATCCTTTAGAAGAATGGGGGCGTATTCCGGATTGAGCGACAGCAGACGGTCGCCTCCGAACACCTTGAAAAAGCCGCATCCATCCAAAAGGAAGATTCCCATCTCACCGACATCCACACCGTCGGTAGCTCTGACCAGCAGAATGTCGCCGTCGCGATATTTCGGTTCCATACTGTTTCCGCTGATGCGAAGCGCATAATCCGCATCGGCGGTTTTTTCATTGTCGGGCACACTGATGCTTTCGGCAGTCGACTCATCCAGATACACACCGACACCGGCGGAAACCGGAAGCTCGTACAACAGGATCGAACGCTTGCCCGTACGAACACTTTCTCCCGCATATCTTCCGAGCGGTTTGATCGGCTGCAGGACGCGCGCCTTTTCTTTTCCCCTTACAACCGTCTCCGACGTAGGAACGTGCGCCTCTGCCGCGGCGATTGCCGCGAGACGCTCCGACTCCTTTGCGATCACGGTCTCAATCAGATCCTTTCCAAACGAATCCAGCAGACGAAAGCGCTCGATCATGCGGATCTCGTCTGTGCTTAAGGTATAGTTATTGGTATTTTCGACAGCACCGCTTACGATATATTCCACAGAGCAATCCAGCGCACTGCAGATCGCCACAATTGTGGAAAGCTTCGGAGAATCACTCATTCCCGCAAGGATCTTGCTGAGTGTTCCCAAAGGGATTCCCGAGCGGTCGGCAAGCTGATCGTTCGTCATTTTTCTTTCATTCTTCAAAAGCTTGATTCGGTCCAAATAAGATTCCATAAGCTCCTCCTTTTTCCGATTACGGTATTATTATAACACGTTTTTTAGGCTTTGTAAAGACTTTTTTGAAAATATTTTTCTTTTTTTGGAAAAAAGCTATTGACAAACCGCAAGAAATCTGTTATAATATGCTCACGAGATTTCCAAAATTGGATTTACGGAGGTTTAAAATGAACGCTTATTACAACAAAAACAGATATTACAATTCCAATAACGATATTTTCGAATCTTATTTTTATGGAAGAACAAAGACAGCTCCGTCCTGGAAAAGACTTGCAGACCGCCTGCTTTCCTACCTCTGTATCATTCTTTCTGTCCTGACCGGTGCTATGGCAAAGCGTCTGTATAAGGCTGCCTCCGTTGCACTTTGTTTGGTCGGAATCGCAGGACTCATCGGCGCGATGGAAAGCGGTACGCTTCCGCTCTGGAGCGGCATTCTCATCTCCATTCCCTTGCTCGCTGTCGAGTTTTTTACGTTACGCAAGCATTGAAGAACAGGATAAAAGCAGAGTGAGTCAAATGTGGAATCTCATTTGACTCACTCTGCTTTTATTCGCGGATCAACCGTGCCAAAGCCTCTCCGACCATCGCCGCAGCACGCTTTGCCTCCTCTACCGTATTGGCACCCGTGCCAATCTCCAGAAGTAAAGAATACGGTGCGATCTCCTGATTGTACGTTGCATTACGCAGGGTAACCGGTCGGCAAATCGCCGCCCCATCAGCGTTCAGGGCTTGACGCAACTGCAATGCCAGCGCAAGATTCTCCTGCCAGTTATCACACGCGCTTCCGCCGCCACTGCTCCCCACAACACTCATGACCTGGGCAACGTTCTCTCCGCCGACTGTCGTAACAGCACGAACGTATTCTCCCTCCGAGGTCAGAATTGCATCCCGATGAAGATCGATCACATAGCGAATAGAGGGATAGTGTGTCAAGAAGAACCGAATGCTGTCCGCAGCACGGGAATACGAACCGCTCATACCGCCCTCATCATGCGATACCTTACAGTGAATCGTGGAAATTCCGTTTTGGTTCAAAGTATCACAAAGTACCGCACCGACAGCAATGACATTGCGACTCTCATCCGCGGAATATGTAGCAGTGCCAATCTCTTCCTCCAGATATGTGCTGACGGCATCCAAATATCCCTCACTCGTATGGGTATGAAGAATCAGCACCAGTGGATCCTCCGCGCCCGAAGCATGTAAATCATACTCCAGAAGCGAATCGATATCGGGCGTATAAACGCTTTCATTTATCATATAATATTTTCCGCGATCAAAGCAAGAGAGATCGGTCGAAAAAACAGGAATGGCATTCTCCGGTATCGGCTCCTCCAACGGCGCTCCTACACTTCCCCCGTCACTGTCATTTGCGTCCTCCGAAACGGTGCTTTCCCCGTCGGACGTGCTCTCCTCCGTTCCCTCCCCTCCGAAACGCAACCAATAGATTCCGTTCTCCGCAAAAACAGCAGTGATTGCAAAGCCGGCAACTAGCACCGCGCAGGAAATCAGAAACAGTGCGAAAAATTTATTCTTTTTGCGGTAATGCCCCTCCAGGGATATCCGCTCGCTATTCGTCGGATACTCCGGCATTTTGATCGGATGAACTGACATTGTATTCCCTTCCTTTTTCGTTTTTGGTCCAACAGTCAATATATATGCGTATCCGTCAAAAAATATTACGCGTCATAAGTCGCCAGCTCTCCACCGAACGCAAGTCCCATCGCCTTTGCCAGAAGCGTCGAAACGCGATCACAGATCAGGTCGCTTTCCTTCGGAGAAACGAAAAAGCTTTTTCCCGTTTTCAGAACGCGATGCAAAGAATCGTCGATTCGATCAATCCCCGCCTCACGCAAAGCATCGTATACAAGCGTAGCGGAATTGACCACCGTGTGAACGCCAATCGAAATCACAGGAACGCCCAAGGTACTTCGGTCCACTGCCGCACGGTGATTGCCGACGCCCGATCCCGGTTCGATCCCCACGTCCGAGACCTGGATGGTCGAGGCAAGCCGCTCACAGCTTCTGGCCGCCAGCGCATCCACAACGATTACAACGTCGGGGCGTACATAGCGTACCGCTCCACGTAACAGCTCCAGCGTTTCGATTCCCGTCTGCCCCAGCACGCCCGGTGCGATGGCAGAGATCGATGCACATCCCACCGCACGGAACAGCCGCCTCTCAAATTCCCGTAAATGTCTTGTGGCGGTCAAACGGGAAACCGTCTTGGGACCGATTGCATCCGCTGTCAGCTCCGCGTTGCCAAGCCCTGCCACAAACACACCGAAATCCCCGTTTGTCTCCTTTTGTGTCAAGCGCTCTGCCATTCCCTTCAATTCCCCCGCCAGAAGGCGGCACAGCGCTTCGTTTTCCGTCTGTGACAGGCACTCGATTTTTCCGCACTCAAACGTAACGTAGGTTCCGATTGGCTTTTTCAACTCCCATGCCGCACTCTCCGTGCAAATACGCCAGCGACCGATCCGAAAACGTCCGACGCACCGCTCCGTAAAATGAGCCCCATCTGTGTGTACGGAACGGCTTCCGAAGTTTTCACACGCCAAATCGCTTCTTTCATACTCCTCAAATCGCAAAACGATCCCCCCTTTCCGGACTTTTAAAAATAATTTGTCAAAAAAGTTAACAGAATATACATTAAAATATTTGGGAATCTATTGAAATTTTATGAAAAATAGGTTATAATAAAGGAGTATATAATCGTGTCATATGGCTCGATTCGGATTTTTTCAATTTTTAGGAGGGTTTCTACCATGTTAAAACGGATCTTTGCTCTTTTGTTATGCGCATTGATGCTGATCCCCGCTCTCTCTGCCTGCGCCACAGTTGGAGAAGATGAGGATCCCGGCGCATACATCACAATGTATCTGACTGATGAAATCTACGATTTCGATCCCGTCAATGCTTATTACAACAGCCAAACACGCGATATCGTCGGCTTGCTGTTTGACACGCTGTTTAAAATTAACGAAAACGGTGATGTCGAGAAATGCCTCGTAAAGGAATATAAGATCAACGAGGATGAGCACAGCATGGAGCTGACGCTGAACGACACCTATTGGAGCAACGAGCAGCCCGTAACTGCGGAGGACGTCATCTTCGCATGGAAGCGTCTTCTGAACGCAAATAACAGCTACGAGGCAGCCTCCCTGCTGTTTGACATCAAAAATGCACGTGCAGTCAAGCAGGGTGACGAATCCATTGATGACCTCGGTATCGAGGCATTGGAGACCAAGGTCGTTAAAATCACCTTCGAGGGTCCCATCGATTACAATCAGTTCATTTTGAACCTGACCAGCCTTGCAACCGCTCCCTTGCCCGAAAGCCACGTCGCAAAGGACGCAGACTGGGCAAAGAAGAGCGCAACCATCATCACAAGCGGTCCCTATAAGCTCGGTAAAACCAACTATGTAAAGACCGAAAACACCGTCAAGGATGATTACGCACTGGACGCTGCAGGTAACCAGGTCTCCGTAACCGAAGCAGACTACCCCGAGAAGGTTCTCGCATCCTTTATACTGGAGCGTAACCGTTACTACTACCGCGACGACGAACGTGATTCGATCAAATCTTCCGTAACCAACTACCGTATTCTTGTAGATTGCACCAAGTCCGACGAGGACATTCTGCAAGATTATAAGGACGGCAAGATCTTCTACGTCGGTGATATTCCCGTCTCCTTGAGAAACGCTGACAACAAGAGCTATCTTGACGAAAATGTAACGAACAAGAATGCACTTTCCACCTTTGTTCTCTCGCTCAATCAGAATCAGGAAATCAACGGCACAAAGCTTTTTGCAATCAAGGAAGTACGCCAGGCACTCTCCCTTGTTATCGACCGTCAGGCAATCGCTGATGCAATCGTCTACGCAGATGCCGCAACAGGTCTTGTTCCCTACGGCGTGATGCACACCAATGCAAGCAACAGTGCAAGCACCTTCCGCGAGGCTGTAGATTATCCGATCAAAAACGCAGGTGCGGATAAGGCGGCGGCTGAAAAGCTGCTCAAGGATGCAAACATCAATGCGTCCGATTATTCCTTCACCATTAAGGTCGCCGCAAATGACGAAACCAATATCGCCATTACCGAAGCGGTAAAGACGGCATGGTGTAGCCTCGACTTCGACGTAACCGTTGAAAAGATCTCGACCATCGAAAACAATGATATTCTGAAGCTGACCGGTTTGGTTTCCACCGATATCTGCGACGATCTGTTTGTCGAATCGATTCAACGCGTAAAATATGATGTTATCGCATACGATTACAACGCATTTTCCGCTGATCCTTATTCCGTGCTTGCAAACTTCGCAAAGCCCTTTGCAGGAATGGCAATTGATATGGATTCCAACGATTTTGCACTGAAGGCGCACCGTACCGGCTACGACAGCACCGAGTATAACGATCTGATAGAGGCGGTTTACTACGTTCCTTACTTCGCATCTCTCGATCGTGAAACCAGCTCCGACTTCCTCGGAATCTACGAGACGAAGGAAGAATTCCAGGCTGTATACGATGCTGTAAAGGCAGTTTACGACAAGTGCGGCATCACTGCAACGACCGATTCCTCAAAATGGACCACTCAAAAGGCGACTCTTCTTGAGGCAGCTGAAGCGCAATTGATGGAGGATATGCCGATTATTCCCGTAGTTTACAACCGCAGTGCAGTTCTGATCAGCGACCAGCTGACCAACGTTGCCTCCGATTACTACATTCCTTCTGTCTTTACCAAGACCGATCTGAAGGATTTTGAAAGCTACACCTACACCGATAAGAAGGGTGAAAAAGTCTCTATCTTTGCTTCCTTCCCCGACATTGCTTGGGATAAGAAGGGTACCACAGAGGAAACCGAGGCAGTAAGCACCGAGGAAACCAAATAATTTATGTACAAAAAAGGAAGCTTCCCGCGAAGCTTCCTTTTTTATGTGATTTTCAAGACATTGCTTTCATACGAGTCAGCATCGCCTCATATTCAACACCGTCATGGCGACCGCCCTCAAAGCTAAATCCGCCTGCAAAGCCAATGTCCTTCAAGCTCTTGATGCAACGCGCAAAGAAGTCCCAGTCGTCTTCACCGTCCGGAAGCGTACGCTTCTTTGGTGACGCAATATGTGCGTGATATAGCAAATCCTTGTTTTTTTCGAGGGATCCCCAATCCTCTCCGTTGTTATCAAAATGATAGAAATCCACAAGCAGCTTAAAATTGTCACGATTGACCTTACGACAGTATTCTGCCCCCTCCTCTACCGTGTTGACGATGTTGACCTCATTGTAGGAAAGCGGTTCCACGACCACGGTCTGGCCGTGGCTTTTTGCAATATCGGAAAGCAAATCTCCCAGCTCGTAAAGCTGCTCCCATGCCTTTTCGCGTGAAAAACCGTCGGGAACGTGCTTCGCTTTACCGGATCCGAACACCACAGTTTTGACATCCAATTCGTCAAGCTTATAAAAGATCGAATCGCAGTATTCGCGCACAAGATCCCATTTTACGTCTCCGGTCAAGCGAAGATCCTGCGGAAACAAGCCGTTTGCACTGTAGGTCTTGATTCTACCGTCATCGATTGCTGTCCGGATCTCTCCGATTTCTTCTTTTCCGAAGTCCTTTAGATCCCATACCGCTATTTCAAAATAATCTGCATTGAAAGGATATTCCTCCATTGCCTGTTTATAATTCATACAAATTCCGAATTTCATTGTGAAGCACTCCGTTATTTTTCCATTCTGAAATAATTGACCGAATTGTAATAACAAATATCTCTGACAACCGCACCGACTGCATCCATATCCGCGGTCATTTCACCGTTTTCCATCATCGAACCGAAATAATTGCACAAAATGCGACGGAAATAATGATGACGGGGATAGGACAAAAGGGATCGGCTGTCGGTCAGCATACCGATAAACGCGGCAATATGTCCCGTAGCGGTCAGATCACGCAAATGCTGCTCCATACCGAACCGATTATCCAAAAACCACCATGCGGGACCGTATTGCATTTTACCGCGCGCCTCCGAACTCTGGAAACAACCGATCAGCGTCATGATCTCGGTATTCATCTTAGGATTGAGATTGAATACGATGGTTTTGGGCAAGCTGTTCTCGCTGTTCAGACGATCAAACAAGCGTGCGGTTTGTGTGATGCTGTTGGTATCCGAAATACTGTCAAAGCCCGTATCAAGTCCAAGCTTTTCCAACATAACTGTATTGTTGTTGCGCATCGCGCCAATATGAAGCTCGGTGGCGATGTTGTATTTCGCATACAACTTCATTAAATAATACGTCAGGTATCCCTTGAATGCCTCGGTCTCGGCAAGTCTCGGATGCTCACCGGCCAACACGTGATCCAGCGCCGCTTGTGCATCCTTGGGCGTGGCGATCGGCAAAACCCGTTCCAAAGCAATATCGCTGGCACGCGTACCGACCGCGATAAACGCCTGTAAGCGCTTCTCCAATGCCGATTCCAGCTCGGCAACCGTACGGATGGGATTGGTCAGCTCCTCCAGCTTGGCAAGAAAGGTGCGATAAGCAGACGCATCGATGTTCATAATCTTATCCGCACGGAATGCCGGCGTCACGGTAAAGCGATAACCCTTTTTTTTTGATCTCCTCAAAGACCGAAAGATCGTCAAAAACCTCGTTGGTCGTGTAAAGATGGCGAACGTTGGAGCTTTCAATCAGAGATTGCGGAGTAACATTGCTCGAACGGATATAGGCGTTGCATTCCTCCCAGATCGCTTCGGCGTTCTTTTCATTGATTTCCCGCTCATACCCGAAAAACTCCTTCAGCTCTACCTGTGACCAATGATACAGTGGGTTTCCAAAAGCGGTTCCCAACACCCGACAATAGGTCAGAAATTTTTCCCGATTGGAGGCTTCACCCGTAATATACGTCTCATCCACACCATAGTTTCGCATCAGACGCCACTTGTAGTGATCTCCCGCAAGCCAGATTTCAAACACATCCGAAAACGGCTTGTTCTCCAGAATCTGCCGCTCGGGCAAATGGCAGTGATAATCAAAAATCGGCATATCTTTCGCATATTGAAGGTACAGTTCTCTTGCCGTTTGATTGGTCAACAAAAAATTCTCCTTGATATAGCTCATATATCAAGCCCTCACCATCCCAATTTTTCGGTCACACGGGCGATTTCGCCCCAAACAATATCCTCGCACCACCAGTGCTCCTTCGGTGTTACAGTCAGACTGCAAGCATCCTCCGCGCCCTCGGCGGCATAAATCTTCTGCACCGTTTCATATCCGCGGCGCACGCCCTCGATCGGGAAAATATTATCCTTCACACCCGCGATCACACTCAAATTGCGGGGCGCGATCAAGCAGGAGAGATCCTGCATTTCAAACCAGCGGAACGCACTTGGAATATAATTACAGGAGCAATGGAACATATCGAGAATGGAAGGCTGATAGGGGCAAAATGCACAGCTGGGTGCGCAAAGCTTGATGCGCTCGTCATAGCATGCGGAATAAAAGGACGCGGTACCGCCTCCGGAGTTACCCGTAATCAGCACCTTGTCGGTGTCACACATCGAAAATTCGGACGCCAACAGATCAATCGCCTTATGTACGTCCCACGCACGCTCACCGAGGATTGTTCGTCCGATCTGCAACGCCTGCATCGCGGTATAGGTGCAACTGCGGTAGGAAGCCGATTCGGTTGCTCGCGGTCTTCTCTCTCCCATACCCCTTTGCTCAATGCAAAGTGCGGCAAAACCGCGGCGTACCGCTTGAATTCCGAATTCTCCGCGCGGATGATAATCGACATCCTCCGGGTATTTCAATATGCCGACCGAGTTATGAAATCCCGTGGCGTGTCCCTGCAACGTGATTGCAACGGGATATTTCTCTTTGTTCCCGTCGGGAATCAGCAAATAACACGGGACCCGATAGCCGATCTCGCTTTGGAAGGTAAAGCGAATCTCCGTATATCCGTCTCTTTTCTCGTTATACTCGATATTGAGCGCAGGGTCGCAATCTCCGTTCGCTGCGATCAGATCCAATCCCGTCAGCTCGATAAATTTTGCTCTGACCTCTTGTTTCCATACGGTGTAATTCTTGGATGCATCGTATCCTAACTGTTGCTTGATCTGCGGATACAGGAGCTTGTGACAGGGTTCCTCGTCGTAGTGATATACCCCTTGCAATACTTGAGTTTCTTTCATGATAGTGAATCCTTTCTTAAAAATTCAAGGCATTTGTATCAATCAAAACAATCTCTCGGCGATCGTTTTGCGTTGTGTCAAAGCTGATATATTTGCCGCCCCAAACAAACCGAGCGTGCAAATCTGTACGGATATCGGTGATTCCATTCGGCGTTTTTGTCTTAACACGCAACAATTCGCGGCTCTTTCCCGTTTTCAGACTGTACGCCATCAGTGCGCGGTAAGAGGGATTTCCCCAATTTCCGTCAATCTCATATCCGTCGCCGATGATATAATTTCCGCCGGGCGAGAGATTGCAATGGATGTCGGGATTGTGAACGGGCTCATGAAAATACGGCATGTCGTATTCCACCCACGCGCCCGTATCGGTGTTGATGCTGTACATACTCTTCTTCTCGCCCTCGACCGTGCAATGCGCAAGAATGTCGACGGGAGAGGTCCAGTAATAATGCGAAACGTAGGTCTTGTTCAAAACAGTATGGCAGTTGCCTTGCAAATCCCCGATCACCATCGAGGTCAGCCATCCCTTCCCATCTCGCGGGAATGAGCGCACAAGCATAACAAATCGGTCAGAGTCGGTGTTAAAGGTGATGTGATTGATCAGCACCTTGTCCTCCTTGTCAAAGCCCGCAACGGAATACAGACGGTCATAGAAACAGATCTGACGGGATGTACCTGTTTCCATATCCACAAGGAACACACCGTCCTCCGCAGGAGCATTGACATCGGCATATATGTCCGCAAAGCCCGCATACCCGTAGCCGGGACGGAATGCGTAAATACGTCCGAAATTGATTCCCAGACCCCATTTTCCGTCGGGTGAGATACATGCGGTAGCGCGGTCGGCATATTTCTTTTCTCCGGTGACGTAGTTATGCGTCACGGTCATGAATTTTCCGTTCTCACAAACGTTATAATAGACCGTGTTTTCCAGATACGGATGATACTGCAGCATTGCCCCCTGCTGGAAATTCCATGCGGTGGATTCGGCAAATTTGCAAAATTTTCCGTTCTCCAGATAACCGAGCTCGCACACGTCCTCGGCAGTCGGTAAGCGATCCCAGAACTTGACGCGGTGGCACAGATGCTTACCGTTCTCTCCCGTTGCCCGCATATCGTAGTACGCAAAAAAATAGTGCGCGCCGTCGCTCGGCGTTATAATTTGATAATTTTGATAATAATCACTGATAAACGTAAGCATAAATACTCCTTATAAGGTTACACCGTCTTTAAAAATGGCGATATCGTAATATCCGTTTTCCTCACTTTTGGTTTTCTTTCCCTCGGCAACCGCAAGGCAATGTGCAAACAGCACCTCTGTCATCAAATTTCCTGGTACGCCGTCCAGAAGTCGCCCCGCATCGAAATCGATCCAATGCGGCTTTTTCTCTGCCAGAGAAGTGTTGGTGGAAATCTTCAACGTGGGGACCACCGACGACAGCGGTGTGCCGCGGCCCGTGGTAAAGAGGATCAGGTGTGCACCCGATGCCGCAAGATTTGTCACGGCAACCATATCGTTCCCCGGTCCATTGACCAGATACAAGCCGCCGTCCTCGGCGGGCGTCTGACCGAAATCCAATGCGCCGCAAAGCGGAACCTTTCCCGCCTTTTGCACGCATCCCAAAGACTTTTCCTCCAGTGTGGATATACCGCCAGCGATATTTCCGGGCGACGGGTTATCAGCAATTCCCTCGCCGTGATCAATGAAATACTGACGGAAGGCACGAATCATGCGCGCCACACGCGAAAACGTATCTTCATCCTTGGCACGCGAGAGCAGCAGCTGCTCCGCGCCGAATACCTCGGGAATTTCACTCATCAATACCGTGCTGCCGTATTCCGCAAAGCACTCCATCACTCTTCCGACCAGCGGATTTGCGGTAATACCGCTGTAGCCGTCACTGCCGCCGCATTTGACGGCAATGCGGAGCTTGGAGATCGGGACAGACGTGCGTCGATCCGCTTTCATCAACATCTTCAATATCCCCAACAGACGCATCCCTTCCTCCATTTCATCCTCGCAATCCTGAATGTTGAGAAAACGGATACGCGCGGGGTCATAATCTCCAAGCAAGTGCTTCAAATCCTCCATGCGATTGTTTTCGCATCCGAGCCCCAACACCAGAACACCTCCTGCGTTGGGATGACGAATCAAGCCACACAAAATCTTCTGCGTGGTCAACAGGTCTCCGCCCAGCTGGGAGCAGCCGTATGGATGGGTCAGGGCCTTGGCACCGCTCTTCTCCGCAAGTCGCTTGGCAACGTCGTTGATGCATCCGACAGTAGGGATAATCCACAGCTCGCTGCGAATGCCGACCTCGCCGTCGGCGCGTAAAAATCCATCAAAAAAGCCTTCCTTGATTCCGATCGGTGCGGTCTCCCCGGGAAAATATGCCCAATCACCGAGTCCCGAAAGGCGTGAACGCAAATTCTGCGGCGTGACCCTCTCCCCGACAGAAATGTCACAGCACGCCTCACCGATCGGAAAGCCGTATTTGATAACCGACTCGCCGCACATAATCGCACGCAAGGCGTATTTTTGCCCGTCGGCACGCACCTCTACGTTATCGGACGGATGGATTTGCATCAGCCTCGACCTCCTTACACAAATCTGAAAGATCCGTTCCCCAAACAGTCTGATCGGTAAGAATCTCGGCAACCGAGGAGCTTCGCATCCACTCTATGACTTCCGACGCATCCTTCGGTGTGCCGTTTTGATAGAAATCGATCAGCTTACCGAATGAAAACAGCAACTGCCTCGGATATACTCCGAATTTTTCGCGATATTCCAGAATCGACGGCAGCACGCGTACGCGGAATTTGCTGACCGAGTTAAGCGAAACAGAGGCACACAAATGGCGGATATGCGGGTTTGCAAAGCGTTCCAGCACGTCCTTTGCATATGCTTCAGCCGCCTCCCGCGGGACAGAAAGCGAATCGACGATTTCATCCAAACATTGCGAAAGATGCGCGCGGATGCGCGGATCCTGCAAGCAATCGTGCACAGTTTCTGCTCCGCAAAGCAGAGCGTACGGAATCATGGAGGTATGCGCACCGTTGAGAATCCGCACCTTGATCGTACGGTAAGGAACAACAGACGGAACCCATTTCACGTTCAATCCCGCATCGCGGAAGGGCAACCGAGGATCCTCCTCTCCTTCAATCACAAACAAATGGAAATATTCACTGCAATTTATCGTCTCATCTTCGGTAGACGTTCCCGAAACGATACGGTCGACCAAGGTATTTCTGAAGGAGCAGTCCTTCTCCAACCAATCAAAGAAGCCTTTTTCCAATCCCCAATCGGAGGCGTGATGCCAAACAT
This sequence comes from Clostridia bacterium, assembly GCA_017463405.1. Taxonomy (GTDB): domain Bacteria; phylum Bacillota; class Clostridia; order Oscillospirales; family CAG-272; genus UMGS1865. Next base: position 6,285 of record JAFTPJ010000044.1, on the reverse strand, counting down.
ATTCACGCAAAACCGCACCGTTATTTTCGATCAGCTCACAGGGCAAAATCAGCATGCCATTTCCCACTGTGCGGTATCTGTGGTACAAGAGCGCCGTCAGCTTTGCGGGATAGCTCTCGGGACACACCTCGGTCGGCATCGGGCAGGCTTCGTATACAATGCCCGCCTCCGTCGTATTGGAAACGATGATATCGGTTTCCGCATTCTCCGCCAGCTTCAAAAAAGCCCGATAATCCTCGGCGGCACTGATTGAGCCCGAAATACAATTGATCGGAGTCACATCCTCGTGCGCACCGTCCCGTGCGATATGGGTATAGCAATACCCAATCGTCTCCAACGGGTCGATTCCGCGCGTGCGGCTGCGTACGATCACAGCGTTTCCGTCAAACGCCCTCTTTTCGATCGATTTTTGCATCATCCAGTTGAAAAAGCCGCGCAAAAACACACCGCCGCCGAACTGAATCACACGGATTGGTCGTCTATTCGTATTGAAATTCATAAAAGACAAACTCCTTCGTTGCTGACGCAATCACGATTTTTCTTCTTGCGCAAACGCAAGATACGCATTCTTTGCGGCAAGATATGCAAGCTTTGGCTTTCGGTATTCGTTCAGCAAGCCCTTGTTATTAAAGCCTCGTGCGCGGTTGATTCCCGCCTCAAGGCAGGTTCGCATGTCGCAAAACTGCCAGATAAAGCTTCCGACCACGTCCTTGTGTGCATGAAAAACCTGCAGGCAATGCGCGATTTGCTTCGCTTGATTTTCCTCGCTCCATAGGATTCCGTCATCGTCGTGATAGCCGAAGATCGCAGCACATCCGAACTCACTCATAATGATGGGCTTGTCCTCCATTTCCAGCTCCCGCTTGTGCTGTGTGAACGCCTCCAAAAACGATTCCCATGCATCGTCCTCATAGCCGTAATACCAACCGTAATACTGATTGAGGCAGATGACGTCACAGAAGCCGAAGCAAATGTCCTCCCACGGCTTATCGGAAGCGTAAACAACCAATCGGTTGCCGCCGTTTTCCTTGAGATAATGATAGTAAACCTCTGTCAAGCGATACGCCGCCTGCGTTTTCAACTGAATTTCATTGTGCATTCCCCACATAATAATGCAGGGATGGTTATAATAATACTTCACCATTTCGCGGTGCATTTCCAGTCCGCGCTCCACCACTACGGGATCAGCCAGTGCCTCCTCCGAAAAGCCCCAGCCCCACATCGGAATCTCACTCCAGAAAAGAATACCGCGCTCATCCAACAGATCCACAAATTCCTGCGAATTGGGATAGTGGGAGCCTCGAAGGGCGTTGCACCCCATCTCCACGGCAAGATCGATATCCCTGCGCATCAGGTTGAGCGGAAATGCAAAACCCCAGTCGGGATGCTCCTCGTGACGATTCACACCGCGAAGCTCAATCGCACGTCCGTTGAGCAGAAATTGTCTGCCGCACACCTCAACCTTACGGAATCCGACACGGTCGTACAGATCGTCGGTTGCGGTTTTGATGCAAGTTTCATACAGTTCAGGCTTCCCGATATCCCACAGACGCACGTTTGCTTTTTTAAAAGCAGGAAGTGTAACCGTGCGGTAAACATTGCCCTCAAGCGTTACAGTGACGGCTCCAGCCGCCTCACTGTCCAGCGTGCCCTCCACCTCGGCGGTCTGCATGCTTGCATCCGCATTGTAAAGCGCTACGGTAAAGCGACCCATAACACACTTCAAATCATCGGAAAGCGTATACTCCAAGCGATGGGAGAGCACGCAAATCCCCTTTAGTGTTTCCACGGTTACACTGCGCGGAATGCCACCGTAGTGATACCAATCCACCCTTTTCTGCGGAATGGATTGTTCATCAAAGCGATTGTCAACACGCACGGAAAGGAGGTGTTTCCCCGCACCGACGTTCGGCACAATCAGATCAAACTGCGAAAAACCGCCGTAATGAGCTCCGATATACACACCGTCCAGCCATACCTCCGCCTCGGTCATCACAGCTCCAAAGCAAAAGCGCAGACATCCGCCCTCGCTGTAAAATGTCTTTTCATACCATGCAACGCCCTCATATGTCAGATTTCCCTTTTCGGTATTCCAAACCGACGGCACCGCAACCGTCTCGGGACGAGGAATTCCAAGATACCATGCTGTCCGTTTCCCCCCGTCGATCGGGTCCTTTCGAAAATTCCATGCTCCGTCCAAGCTTCTGACAGACCTTTTGACATGCTCCTCAAACAATCGTCCCATCGTAAAAGCCTCCCTTTTTATCTTCATTCTCATTATATCGCAAATGAAGTCGTAAAGCAATATAAAATCGTTCATATTATTTGTAAATCGTTCATTTTTTTGACTGTTTTTCGGATATATTTCCGAATGCTATTGAAAATCATTCAAAATTGTGCTATAATGTGCTTGAGAGGAGGGGTACGGATGCCTACGACAGAGCTGAACAATATCAACTTCCGTGAAAGCTGGCACGATTGCTGTGTGGATTACTATGAGGGGTATAAAACAACGATGACCAATTTCCACATGCACGACTATTACGAGGTCAGCCTCATTCTTTCAGGAAGCGTCAAGGTACTGCTTTCCGACCACGTGCAGGAAGGAACCGAGGCAAGAATCGTTCTTACCGCACCGCGAATGCCGCACTTTATTTCCCGCGATCCCGATATTTTCTACAGTCGCTTGAACCTCCTTTTTTCGGACGAGTTCATCGCTGACTATATCCCCGAATGGGAGCAGCTACAAGCGGTATTCGGAGGCAACGGAAAGGTGATCACTCTTACCGACGAGCAAACAGAATTTTGCAAAGCGCAAATCACGGACATCGAGACCGAAGCCGACCTATTCCGAAAAAGGCTGAAAATTCTGTGTCTGCTTTCTCATATCGCAGAAATAGACGGCGGACATGAAACCGCCTCCGAAGCCATTCCCTTTTACGTTACGGGAGCTTTGACCTACATCAGCGAGCATTATGCGGAAAAGATCGTCGCAGCCGATCTTGCATGGCATCTGAATATCGGAAGGACCACCCTGATGACGGGATTCAAGGCATACACAGGCAACACGCTCAACGATTATCTCATTCGTTACCGTGTCAAAAATGCCGTACGTATGCTTCGCCAAGGAGCGACTGCACAAGAGGCGGCAGATGCTTGCGGCTTCGGAGATACCTGCAGTCTCATCCGCGGCTTCAAAAAATGCTACGGCATGACACCAAAGCAATATCTGACAGAAAAAAGGGCGTGACTGTTAGGGTCGTACCCTAAAGGTCGGTTTCAAAAATATGGTATATCTCGAAAGAGGTATACCGTATTTTTATATTTATGCCCACAAATGCAGTGCTTCGTATGCCTTAATCAAGGACTACAATACAGGGACAAAAGTAACACAAAGGCACTTATGGCAAAAAACCATAAGTGCCTTTGTTACAGACAGCAAAATCAATTCATTTTGTGTTTTGTGCTTGTGGAAATTCAATTTCTCCCTCGCTTTTTTCAAAAGCCTTTATTTCTTGTCTTATCAAATAAAGTATTTCTCCGTTTGCTGAACGACCGTAATATTTTGAGATATAGTGCAGTTTATAGTGAAGTTCCGGGTCAATTTCTATTCCAATATGCTTATTGTTTTTATTTCTCATAAAAAATCTCCAAAAATCTTATTATAAGTATATTTTAAGATTATTTTGTGGTATAATGTTGTAAGTATACTTGAATTAAGTATACAAAATATTTGTTAGGAGTTTTTATGAAAATTGCAATTGTTGGTTCAAGAAACATTACTGTATCTGATATTGGTAGATATATCTCAAACGCGGGAGAAATTGTTTCGGGCGGTGCCGTAGGTGTTGATTGTTGTGCTGCAGAATATGCAAAGGAAAACGGAATAAGGTTAACGGAGTTTCTGCCGCAGTACGAGCGATATGGTCGAGCTGCGCCTATCGTAAGAAATAAAGAAATAGTGGATTATTCAGATAAAATCATTGCATTTTGGGATGGAAGATCAAAGGGTAGGTTGTCTGTTATAAAATATGCTCAAAAAACAGGAAAGCCGTGTGAGATTATTATCTGTAAGTAAATTATTGTGTCTTTAACCAAGTTAGTGCTTATCAAGAAAAATGACGAGATAATTCCGGCTCTTCCGGAAGGTGCATTTTACGTTTAAAAATTTCTTTCCGGTTGCTTGATTTTTCTGAAAGCATGTGATATAATAAATATGCCAAACCAACTGAATATTTTAGCAAGGGTTATTTTTATCTGTATGGGATAGTTATATCCTTTTATTGTCACGTCAATAATAAATTTGTTAAAAATGCAAATTCCTACTGACGTGGCATAATTAGGCATAGTCCTTGCTTCTCAGTTGGTTTGGCGACTATCGGAGTTTGCGTTTTTGGTGCGGTTTACTTCGGTAGCCGCACTTTTTTATTTGAAGAAACACACCAGCGAGGGAGAAAAATGAGAAATTATAGTAAAAAAATAAATCAAGAAGTTACAAATATAAACGATGAGGATTTTTTTGCGGGGATGGCAAACGAGAACCGTGCGCTTTTCAAGCGCGCATTATCAGACGCGGCGGACTTGGAAATCCGTAAGATCGAGGAAAAAATCAAAAATATGGAAATACCGCCGCCAAGCAAACGACACAAGATACGAATGAATTGTCTGTTTCGTGAGCGCGTCGGCGGTACTTTTCTCCCGTTTCCCGAGGTAGACAATCTCTACGCGAGAGTACGAAGCAAGCTCGTAATAAAACTCAAAATCAACGAATTTTTCGATCGTCGTAAAAAACGCAGACGAGCGAAATAAAAAGTTATATATCACAAAAAGAGAAAATCATAGGGGTGAGTACCAAATGCATTTTTGCATTTGACTCACCCCTTTTTTTCTTATTCATCTTCTTCGGTTTTCTGCGTCAACTGTGCCTTGAGCATCATATCCTTGACCTTCATCAATCGTGTGGTATTCCCACGCTCATTTTCGTCCAGCTTCATTTTGATAGACTTGATGGTCTCCAGATATTGCGGCATCAAGATATATTCCAGTGCATTGACGCGGCGACGGGTGCGTTCGATCTCCTCCGCAAGTAGCTGTGCCGTTTTCTCCAGCTCTGCCATGCGCAACAGATCCTCCATAATTCCGTTCAGCTCGCGCAACGAGGAATCCAACTCACCCGAGGTAAACGCAAGACCGTAATTGTAGCTGTCACTGCCCCCCTCTGCTTGCATTTTCATGGAAAAAACCGGAACAGTAACACTCATCAGATTTTTATAATCCACGGTAAGCTCGCCTTCTTTTTTCGGGCAAATCAATGCTTCCTCCAGCATTTTCGGGCTACTGACAGCGCTTGCTACGGTAAAGGAACGGTAGACAGCGGTCAGCGCCGCCTCCACCCGCTCGCGCAACAGCTTATCCTCGCGGACAACATCAAGAAACTGCTTCATCAGCTCATCCCGCTTGTCCTTGAGCAGCTTATGTCCCTTTCGCGCGGTCTGATAGCGGCTCTGTATCCGCTTCATTTCCATGCGCGTGGGATTTACTCTCATCACTGCCATATTACTTGCCCTCTTCCGGCCAGTATTTTTCGATCAGCGCGGGCTTGATACGTTTCATCTCGCTCTTGGGAAGGATCGACAGTAGCTTCCAGCCGAGGTCGAGCGTTTCCTCGATCGATCGGTTTTCGTAAAAGCCCTGATTGATATATTCTGCCTCAAACGCATCGGCGAACTTTGCATATAAGCGGTCGATCGGCGAGAGCGCCGCCTCACCGAGCACGACCATCAGTTCCTTTGCTTCTTTCCCACGCGCATACGCCGAGAAAAGCTGGTTCATCGTGTTCGCATGGTCCTCACGCGTCTTACCGACACCGATTCCCTTGTCCTTCAAGCGGGACAGCGAAGGCAGTACATCTACGGGCGGCAAATAGCCCTTGCGATACATCTCACGCGAGAGAATGATCTGTCCCTCGGTGATATAACCCGTCAGGTCAGGGATCGGGTGCGTTTTGTCATCCTCCGGCATGGTCAGGATCGGGATCATCGTAATCGAGCCCTCCGAGCCCATCTTTCTGCCCGCGCGCTCATACATGGTAGCCAGGTCGGTATACAGGTAACCGGGATAGCCGCGGCGACCGGGAACCTCCTTACGCGCAGCAGAAACCTCGCGCAACGCCTCTGCATAGTTGGTAATATCGGTAATGATGACCAACACGTGCATATCGCGCTCAAACGCCAAATATTCGGCAGCAGTCAGCGCCATACGCGGTGTGGAAATACGCTCGATCGC
>JAFTPJ010000043.1 GCA_017463405.1 Clostridia bacterium | reverse complement strand
CTGATCCGCATGCCCTACGAGGCAAAGGAAGTCTCCAAGCTGACGCGCATCCTCTTTCCGATCATCATCACACTGATCGCAGGACTCGTCGCTCCCTCCGCAGTTTCCCTCGTCGGATTTTTGATGTTTGGTAACCTCATCCGCGAGTGTGGCGTGCTCAATTCCCTGTCCGACACCGCACAGAACGTGCTGGCAAACCTGATTACCATCTTCCTCGGCATCTCCATCGCATCGCAGATGACCGCCGACAAGTTCCTGAATTTGGACACACTCCTGATTCTCGGACTCGGTCTGTTTGCATTCATCTTCGACACCGCGGGCGGTGTGCTGTTTGCAAAGCTGATCAATCTGTTTTCCAAGAAGAAGATCAACCCCATGATCGGTGCGGCAGGCATCTCCGCATTCCCGATGTCGGGTCGTATCGTACATAAGATGGGACTCAAGGAGGATCCGCAGAACTTCCTCTTGATGCACTCCATCGGTGTCAACGTGTCGGGGCAGATTGCATCCGTCATCGCGGGGGGCTTGATCCTTAATTTCTTCTATAATCCCCAACTTCTTCTATAATGTATAAGCGGAGGTAAGTGTAATGTTTGAACCTATGAATTTTGTCAGAATGCTCGGATATCTCGGCAAGGGAATGCTCGGAATCCTGGTTGTGATGGGCGTCATCATTCTTTCCACAATGCTGCTGAATAAACTGGCATCCGGTAAGAAAAAGGAAGACGAGCAGGAATAAGCGTTTTTACAAGTGCCCCGAGGCGTTACGCCTCGGGGTATCTTTTTTGTCTCTGTTTGCATAAATCCGTCAACCTCGGTCAATCATCCTGAAAAACGCTACGGAGGCTTTTTATGGCAAAAGTGATTGTGGTTGGCGGCGGTGTCGCCGGTATGAGCGCGGCGATTTATGCGCGTCGCGCGGGATTGGAATGCGAGCTTTTTGAAGCACACAGCATCATGGGAGGAAATCTGACCGCATGGCGGCGCGAGGGATGCGTAATCGATAACTGCATCCACTGGCTGACGGGCACGCGCAGGGGCAATGACCTCAACCGCGTCTGGCATGAGCTTGGCATGCTGGACGGTACCACCCCCGTGCGGCGCCGCACACAGCTTTATGAGAGCGAGCATGGTGGCGTACGCATCGGGCTCGGCTCGGATCTGGAGGCAACACGGAGGCAGATGCGTGCGCTCTCCCCGCAGGATGCGCGCGAGATTAATCGTCTGATCGACACCGTATCCGCGCTGACTCCCATCGTTTGCAACGGACGGTTGAACGAAAAGGCGGGGAGCATCCTGCATCTCCCCGACATTGTATATTACAGAAAAGCGACGCTGTTCGCTCTGGCAAAGCGATTTCGCCACCCCCTCCTCCGCCTGCTTCTGACCGATTATATCGGCGGCGAATTTTGCGCTCTGGCGCTCCTGTTCGCCTATGCGGCGTTCGCGTCTGGCAACGGATCGGTTCCCGTCGGCGGCTCGCTTGCGGCGGCAGAGCGGGTGCGCAGCACCTGCGAGCGGGAGGGGTGTATCCTGCATACCGGCACACGTGTCACCCAAATTACAACCGATGCGACCGAGGCAAACGGCGTGATTCTTGCGGACGGCACCGCCGTGTTTGCCGATTATATCATCGCCGCCTGCGACCCTGTCGTCACCTTCGGAACGCTCCTGCCGCGACATCTGATGCCCGGCGCCCTGGAGCGTCGCCTGTACAATCCGCACACGCCCATCTTCTCGGCGCTCCACACGGCATTTCTCTGTGACCGCGAGACGCTCCGTCCGTTCGGCACACGCATCATCGATTCTCCCGCGTTCTCCGTACGAAGCGGAAAGCGTCTTCCCGTGCGGGAATTTTCCCACGAGCCAACCTTCGCCCCGGAGGGGAAGGTCGTTCTGCAGACCATCGTTTTTCAGACCGCCGAGGAAAGCCGCGCGTGGATCGAGCTTGCGGAAGACAGACAACGCTATCGCGAACGGAAGGCATCCGTCGCAGACGCAACCGCCCGTGCGATCGAAACGGCAATGCCCGCACTCCGCGGTCATCTCGCCCTGCTTGACGTCTGGACACCCGCGACCTATCACCGTTATCTTGGCGCAAACAAGGGGGCCTTTCTCTCCTATGCCTTCACGCCGTACGCGCCGCTTCGAAGCCTGCCCTCCCGCGTTTCCACAATCAAAAATCTCTCGCTTGCCACGCAATGGCTCTCCTCCCCTGGAGGACTCCCCACCGCGGCGCTTGCGGGACGCCGCGCCGCACACGACGCAGCGGTTGCCTTGCGTACAAGCGCACGCACCACGCACGGTGCAAGGGGCGCTGTCAAATTGTCAAATGAAAGCTGATGTCTATGACTGCTTCTCCCGCCGATATCGCGACGGCTTTACTCCCGTTTCGGTATAAACAGCTTGATCAGGTGCGATACGTCCGTGCAGCCTGTAACGTAGGCAATTTCCGATTCGGACAGAGATGTATTCTATAAATGTCGCACAGCTCCGAAATGAGAATCAGGCTTCCACCTCGGAAACACGCACATCTACGTACCCTTCTCCATAGGATCGGCACGTAAGTGTCTCAAGTCTCGGCATCATAGAGTCGATCACTTTCTCGGAAAGTCGGAAGTAAAGCTTTGCCGATGTTCGTGCACGTACCTGGGGATCAATTTTAAAAAGCAATGAAACCGCGGGGAAAGGCTGAAGTGACGCGACGTATTTTTCAAAATACTGCGGGCTTAACAGAATGTGATAAACGTCGAACCCTTCTCCGCCGTCGTAGCCGTGCAGCATGTTTGGAGAGGGCAACGCCGAGGCGGATATTCCGCAAGATTCGTAAATCTGACACGCGCGCTTCAGGAAGACATCATCAACCGAATGCGGCATTACAGATAATTTTCAATCTTCCTCCCGATCGGCATTCTCCACACGCGGAATAAACTGCTTGGCGATGCGTCCCTTATCGGAATGCCCTGCGTAGAAATAGCCGAACGTACAGAACAACAGCGCCCCCGCGAAATCGACAAACAGATCCTTCATGGTGTCAAGCAGTCCGATGTCCAGATATCCGTCGACGGTATAAACACTGCCGTCCTGCGCGGTGATCACCGTTTGCACGATATTCTCGATCAGAAGCGGCGCCTGCCCGTCGGGGTTCATCTCGGCGCTGTAGATATGCGTCACGATAAAATCCTTTTGCATATCCGTATGCAAAAACGTGTCGGCGGCGAACTCGAAGAACTCCCACACCACACCAACGGTCACGGCAAAGCACAGCGCGACAACCGACAAAAAGATCGGCGAGAGGTGAAAATCAAAGCGGTTGTTGCGGTTGAAGATCCCCACCAACGCAAAGCCGAATGCCGCGAAAATGAAGCCGCTGGTGTAGTGCAGCATATCGTCCCAGAACGGGAATCGGGTATAAAACGCCCCGATCTCCCCCAAAATATTCGCACAAAACACGAACAGTACCGCGATGATCTCCAGCGCGGTCGGGAGCTGCACGCGAAAGCTTTTTTCCACAAAAGTCGGGAGCAAAAACAGAATCAGCGAGATCACCGCCGTAAAGGTGCTCTCGAATTGACGGTTGAGCGCAGTCAGAACGATCACGGCAACCGTGATCACGCTCATCGTTGTGTAAATCGCAAACGACACCTTGTTTGCGTGTACGTTTTCCGAATACGCCTTAAAAAAGGCACGAAGCCGACCCTTTTCGGTCGGCTTCCTGTGTTGTCTGAATAATTTTCTCATAATTGATTCTCCTCGGTAAATAACGGTGTCGACAGATATCGCTCTCCCGTGTCGGGAAGCAGTGCCACAATGCGCTTCCCCGCGCTCTGTGTGCGCTTGGCAATCAAAGTCGCCGCATGCAACGCCGCACCAGACGTAATACCCGTCAACAAGCCCTCACATCTTGCAAACGTGCGCGCCGCACGATATGCCTCATCGTCGCTGACAGGGATAATTTCATCGTAAATACCACGATCCAGATTTTCGGGAACAAAGTTTGCCCCGATCCCCTGCAAGCCGTGCTTGCCCGCATAGCCCCGGGACAGCAGCGGGGACGTCGCAGGCTCTACCGCAACAACCTTGCAATTTGGATTTTGCGATTTGAGGTACGCCCCTACGCCGGACAGCGTGCCGCCCGTTCCCACACCCGCAACGAAAACGTCCACGCGCCCCTCGGCGTCTCTCCAGATCTCGGGACCCGTCGTCTCGCGATGGGCGAACGGGTTTGCGGGGTTGTCGAACTGTGACGGAATGAAGCTATCGGGAATTTCCGCCGCCAAAGCCTGTGCCTTTTCCACGGCGCCCTGCATACCGTCCGCACCGGGGGTCAGCACAATTTCGGCACCGTATGCCGCCAGCAACGCGCGTCGTTCGGCACTCATGCTGTCGGGCATCGTCAGGATCAATCGGTAGCCTCTCGCCGCCGCAAGCGCTGCAAGACCGATTCCTGTGTTGCCCGATGTCGGCTCAATCACAGTCGCGCCCGCGCGAAGCACGCCGCGCGCCTCGGCATCGTTCAGCATATACAGCGCCACGCGGTCCTTGGCGCTCCCCGCGGGATTAAAACTCTCCAGCTTGCAAAGCACCTCACCCAAGCAGCCGCAAATGCGGTTGTAATGCTCGGGTAGGATGAGCGGGGTGTTGCCAATCAGCTCGGCGATGTTACGGTAAAGCATAAGAACCTCCTTGAAATGACTCCGTTGTTTCTTCCATTTTATCATAAATTGGAATTCTTGTCAATCGCAATCAAAAAATAAATACAGATTTCATACAACACATTCATAAAGTTTACGAAAACGTCCTCTTTTTATTCTTATTCGGCAAAAGAAAAAAACAGCACGAAAATCAAATGTTTTCATACTGTTTTTATCTTGAAGAAATCTGCCGTCGGATGGGTTAATTCCGTACGGACCGATTACTTATTGAGTGCATTGAGCTTCTTCGTGAACTGGCTCTTCTTGTGAGCGGCTGCGTTCTTATGGATGATTCCGTAAGCTGCTGCCTGGTCAACCTTCTTCACGGCTGCCTTGTAAGCTGCCTGAGCGGCTGCCATATCACCGGAAGCCAGAGCTGCGTCGTACTTCTTCATTTCGGTCTTGAGAGCGCTGCGGTACATCTTGTTCTGCAGGGTTTTGGTCTGAATGACCTTCACTCTCTTCTTTGCGGATTTGATATTCGGCATGTTTGTTCACCTCCCTTTAAATTTGAAACACTGGTAACTGATATTTCAAAGCGGCGCCTGAGAGGGTGCGCACAGCTTCATCCATATACCGTTATATTATATCACATTTTTTTGAAATTGCAATAGTTTTTTGAAATTTTTTCAAAATATTTTTTGATTGTCGCCAAACAACTCGAATGGAGGAGGCTCGAATTTGCATTCGAGCCTCCTCTGTCATGTTTTTTGATAGGGGAACGTACGAAGGTTGACAGGTATTAAACAACCGAGTCATCCATAGTCACGCATTCTCCCACTGTCAACGGCATATTACGGACATCGAAATATTGAAGAGCAATATGTCTCCGCTTTACAACAGCCCCAATAAATCAAACACCTTATAAATATCCCCCGCGCCCATGACGATGACGAGGTCGTCCTTGTGCGCGTCGCGGCGAAGTGCGTCGGCAACCGCAGAAAAATCGCCGCAATATTCGGCACACTCCCCGATTCGCCCGGCTAACAGCTCTGATGACACGCCGTAAATATTCTGCTCCCGCGCCGCATAGATATCGGCAAGATAAACCCGGTCTGCGTTGGCAAATGCCGCCGCAAACTCCTCAAACAGCCCTGCCGTGCGGCTGTAGGTATGCGGCTGATACGCACACAGCACGCGCTTGTATCCCATCTCCCGCGCGCCCGACAGCGTGGCTTTGATCTCGTCGGGATGATGACCGTAATCGTCGTAAACCGCTGCACCGTTCAAAAGCCCCTTGCGCTCCATCCGTCGGTGTGCGCCCGAAAAATGCTCCAGCGCCGCCGCAATCCGCTCGGGTGTGATACCGCACAGTGCCGCTGCACTCGCCGCCGCCAGTGCATTATAGATATTATGTCTTCCAAACACGTGTAGCGTGATGCGGCAAAGGCACGCCCCATCCCGATAAAAATCAAATTCGGTCACCCCTCGCACGTGCGTGATATTCCGTGCGCAAAAATCCGCGTTTCCGTCCAAGGCAAAGGTCACGTGTCTGCCCGCAAAGGAGGTCAGCGCCGTCACGCTCTCGGCATCGTCGGCGTTATACAGCACTGTTCCGTTCGCCCCTGTCCGCTCGGCAAAGCGCAAAAAAGATGCGCGAATCTGCTCGATGCTCTTGAAATAGTCCACGTGATCCATGCCGATGTTCAGAACCACCGCCAGCGTGGGGTTAAAATCCAGAAACGAATCCATATACTCGCACGCCTCGAACACAAAGTGCTCGCGTTCACGCCCGATGCGGCAGGTGGAGTGTTGCAGTGCGGGCAGCTCCGCTCCGCACATCACCGTCGGGTCTGCCGCCTCCAAAAAGATCTGCGCGCACATTGCCGTGCAGGTGCTTTTTCCGTGCATACCGGAAATACCCACGCGCTCCCTGTATGCGACCATCAGGTAGCCGAGATAATCGGAGCGCGACAGAAGCGGCTTTCCCGCCTCGCGCGCAGCAAGATACTCGGGATTGTCCGCGCCGATTGCGACGGTATAGACGACCGCGTCGTAGCGCGAGATATTGGCGGCATCATGCCCCGCATACACGGGAATTCCCGCATGGCGCAGGACAGCCGTCTGCTCATTCTCACTCCGATCCGAGCCGCCGACGGTATAACCGAGCGAGGCGGAGAGCTGTGCCAGTGCCGACATGCTGATACCGCCGATTCCGATAAAAAAGATGCTGTGACAGCCCGCCAGCAGCTCACCGATCCGCCGATAACCGAAATGCGTATTTTCCAAAGCCATAATCATCCTCTTTTCAAAAAGATAGTACCGTAAAATCAATCCGTTTCACAGTTTGTGACGTTTTTTAACGAGATGTGTCGGAATCAAAAATAAACGCCCGAAATAAATTTTGAAATTCACAAAACATACTTTTTCTCATTGAATAACGGTCACAAAAAAATTGTATACTATATTTGCATCAGTAAAATACAGCAGTGAACGGAGGATTACTACTATGCAAATTACCGATATTAAAGTCAGAAAACTGTTTGACGAAGGCCCGATGAAGGCAATCATTTCCGTCACATTCGACGGCCAGCTCGCCGTACACGACATCAAAGTGATCTATGCACGCGAGAAATATTTTATCGTTATGCCCAGCCGCAAAAATCCCGATGACACCTACCGTGATATCGTACATCCCATCAACGCGCAGTTCCGTGGGATGCTGGAGGACGCAGTGATCCGCGCATACGAGGCAGCACTGGCAGAGGCTGCAACCACGAAAGAAGCAGAATCGGGATTCGAGACCGAAACGGTTTGATCAACGAAAACAGGGAGCTTTCCGTGAAGGCTCCTTTTTTCGTTGCCTCACACCCGTCCGTGCGATAGCAGGACGGTATCCCGTGTCAGAAGCAGCGTTCCGAAAGAATATCCTTTTCCGTCCTCATTGTGTCCGATGCTCCCCGGATTGAACAGATACATCGGGCGCGAAAGCGTCACATCGCCCACACGCTCCCACGCGGGGATCACCGTATTGTACGGCATATGCGTATGCCCGAACAGCACGATATCGGACGCTGTCTTTGCGGCGTATGCGATCAGTGCCCCGACGCCGCCCTTGACGCCGTACAGATGCCCGTGGGTCAGAAGCAATCGATGCCCCTCGAGCACCGCCGTGCGCTCGGTCGGCACATCCGTTTGCATTCCCCAATCGCAGTTGCCCCGCACCGTATAGAGCATGGTGCGTTCCAAGCGCAGGGATTCGGTATCCCGCAGACCGTCACCGAGAAAGCACACAGCCTGCGGCGGACGGAGCTGACGCGACAATGCCTTCTGCATTCCCTCGCACCGCCCGTGCGAATCCGAAAAAATCAGCAGCTCCAAGGTGCACCTCCTCAACAATCATTTTTTATATTATACCATTTTCCTCCGCTCTTGTCTACCTGTAAAGCAAAAAATTTCAAGAGTTTGTCTTTTTCGTATCGCCTCTCCAT
>JAFTPJ010000042.1 GCA_017463405.1 Clostridia bacterium | reverse complement strand
GGAAGAAACAACCGATGTTACTGATATATGGGGTCCGCCTATGTCATCATATTGCTATGATTTGAAGGATTTTTATATTTATGCCACAACAGGTTCTCGAGATCCTGATCTATATACGCATAAAGCTACACAGTCGGAGGTTGAATACTATTGGGATATTGAACCGAATGCTCGATTGTTGCTTGATGATATTATCCCAACTGATGAATTTTCCGATTTAATTGAGTTTGTTTCTTTCACCAGTGATTTTTTTATTTATACTTTTGAGAATATAACGCTTGGCTATTTTGATATTATTATATTCTACAGTGATGAGTTAAAAATTGAAGAAACATTTGAGAAAGACGGCTGTACGATCCAAGAAACACCTTTGGTAGAAGGATATCGATTTGATTTGAATAATTCCGAAAATAAGATTTACTTAAGTGAAGTCGACGGAATCCAATTTTATAGAAAAATATGTGTAGATGGCTCTAAACGATATCCGGTGTTTGTTGCTTGGCTGGACGGTTTTTATTTCCAGATTATCATTCATTCCGAATACTCATATTCAAGGATTTTTGACAATCCAAAGGGACATGGGATAGCCGCATTTTTCGATGATTCGCAAGTCGCAGAAGCGCTTCAAAAATTCAAAACTGCCATTGAAAATGTTCCGTCGTCTGAACCCAACTGATTTCATTATCCCCCCAACCGCGTGGCGGTTGGGGGATTTTTGTTTTTTCGGCGTGCGGGGATGACTTTTTTTGAAAAAGTCTTGCATTTTGTGTCAAAGAGGTGTATAATAACAAGGATATGATAATTCTGTGACAAAGAAAGGAAGTATGTAACAATGGCAGAATGTACACATGATTGTTCCACATGCTCGAGCAACTGCTCGTCTCGCGAGAAGCCGCAGAGCTTGCAGATTCCTGCAAATGAGCTGAGTGACGTTAAGCACGTGATTGGTGTTGTCAGCGGAAAGGGCGGCGTCGGTAAGTCGCTCGTTACCACCATGCTGGCTGTGCTTTTGCAAAGAGAGGGATATAAGGTCGGTATTTTGGACGCGGATATTACGGGACCCTCCATCCCCAAGGCGTTCGGGCTTCACAACGTCGAGGTCTACGGCGACGATCACGGTATGATCCCGCCCTCCACCAAGACGGGAATCGACGTGATGTCGGTCAATCTCCTCCTCGGCGCGGATGAGACCAAGCCCGTGGTATGGAGAGGCGCGATGATCGCGGGCACCGTTCAGCAGTTCTGGAAGGATACCATCTGGGACGTGGACGTGCTGCTGGTTGACTGTCCTCCCGGTACGGGTGACGTGCCGCTGACCGTGTTCCAGTCTCTGCCGCTTGACGGTGTCGTGATCGTTTCCAGCCCGCAGGATCTGGTTTCCATGATCGTCAGCAAGGCGGCGAATATGGCATCGATGATGAACGTGCCGGTACTGGGTCTTGTGGAGAACATGAGCTACGTCAAGTGCCCCGACTGCGGCAAGGAGATCAAGGTGTTCGGCGAGAGCCACATCGAGGAGATCGCCGAGAAGTTCGGCTACGATCTGCTCGCGCGCATCCCCATGGATCCCAAGCTCTCCGCGCTCGTTGACAGAGGTATGATCGAGCTGATGGAGAACGACTACATGGATCGTGCGGTACAGGCGATCATCGAGAAGCTGAAGCTTGAAAATAAGTGATTTTTTGAATTTTATTGAAGAAATTTCAAAAAAGTACTTGCAAAATCGATTTTGATATGGTATAATACTCATGTTGCGCATGGCGCAACGAATTTTAGGGTGGTCCGCTGCATGCTCGCATGAACATCCGGTATTTTAAGGAGGACTCAAAAATGAATTTGATTGAGGCTTTTACAAACGAGCAAATGAAGGAAGAGCTGCCCGTGATCCGCATCGGTGACACCATTCGTGTTCACAACAAGATCAAAGAGGGTAACCGCGAAAGAATCCAGATGTTTGAGGGAACCGTTATCGCAAAGCACGGCGGCGGAATCTCCGAGACCTTTACCGTCAGACGTATGTCCTACGGTGTCGGTGTTGAGAAGACTTTCCCGATCCATTCTCCCAACGTAGAGAAGGTTGACATCCTCCGCGTCGGTAAGGTTAGACGTGCAAAGCTGTACTACCTGCGCGACCGTGTCGGTAAGGCTTCCAAGGTTAAGGAGCAGATGTAATTCTGTGATCCCATACCGAATAAAATCCGCTTCGTTTTGACGGAGCGGATTTTATTTTTGCAAAATGCTTGAAAATTGCACCTTTTTGTTGCTTTTTCTGGTTGACATATCAATTCAGCGGTGCTATAATAGTGGAGGCTTTGGAAAGGATGGGTGAATTCATAAAATGTCATACGGTATTCAGTTTTTGGTTATTTGCGCTTTGGTTGTTCTGGGATGCGGCAAGGTAACGCTACAGGGCAGGGTCAGCCGCGGATATCTTGTCAATACATCCGACAGCGTGCTGTTCAACGCACAACTGTTTCTGGTCATGGCGCTGGTACTTGCGATTGCACTGCCGCTGGGCGGCATGAATCTTCCGGGAATTTTCCTCGCAGTTGCCGCGGGCTTGGGAAGCTTTTTGTTCCAGACCTGCTATGCGCTGGCGTTGCGTTGCGGTCCTGTCTCACTCTCCGTTATGATCGTTAATTTCAGCGTCCTGTTTATCACGGCGTTTTCCGTGGTCGCATACCGTGAAAGCGTCTATTTGACCCAGTTGATTGGAATCTGCTTTCTGGTGCTGTCCATGATTTTAAGCGTCAAAAAGGACAATGCGGAAAAGGGCGTAAGCGGCAAGTGGCTGATCCTGATCTTTACTGCGATGTCGGCGACGGCTGTGGCGACCATTTTGATGAAGGTGTTTGTCAAGGGCTACGGCGAGACGCTTGAGAACTCGGAAAACACGTTTGTGATATTGATGTACACGTTTGCGTCACTGTTGGCGGTTGCATACTATGCCGTGACCTCGCGCATCGGGAAAAAGGAGAAAAATACCTACGGTTTTTTCAACAAGTTTGTATGGCTTTACGCACTAATTATCGGCGTGGTGCTCGGCGTATATCAAAAGCTTTACGTCCTCGGAATGGGGTACATCGACGGTGCTTTCATGTTTCCGACCTACGCGGGAATGCATTCGCTGGGAATGACTGTTATCGGGCTGATTTTGTTCCGCGATAAGCTTTCTCTGCGTCAGAAGCTCGGCATCGCCTGTGGCATTGCTTGCGTGGTGCTGATGAATATCCGCGCGGTGGAGTTGTTTTGAAAAAAGTTACATTGTACCATGTTTCGGTTACTTGGTGCCATGTGGTTTTTTTATCCGATCGTTTATAATAGTAACAAAGCGCTTCAAAAAAAGGAGGACGACGGATGCCAATACAGAGTTTTTTGGAACAAGGAGATGTGCGCAGAGCATCATTTCCCGCGCAGGAGTTACTCCCCCTGTATATCGGTAGCGGTACTGCAGGCGGTTGTATCGACGGCTACGGCTGGATGCACGACGACTTTTTCAAGGATGCGCGGGCAGGGCATAACCGTGCGCTGCATTATCGTACGCAAAAGCACTTTTACCGTGGGGAGCACGCAGTGGACATGATAGCCGCGCTCTGTCACATCGGCTATGCGAAAATGCCACGTATTGCGGAGACAAGCTATTCGCAAATTCTTCATCTGTACACCGCGACGGTGGAGACTTCATATACGCTGACTGACGGAACGCAGCTTCGGATTCGTGCCTTTATGCACCCGACGTATCCGGATGCACTTTCCTTTGTCTATGAATATAACGGATGCGCGCCCGACGTGATGCTGTACCCGGAAATCATTGTGGAGGGGCATTACGGACAGCGCTGGAACGGTGATTTTTCGATTTGTGAGGATGGCTTTGACGTGCGGACGAATGTATGCAAGACACAGGTGCGCCTGTATACGGTGTCGGAATGCGGTACGTCGAAGCGGAATGTACAGGCGGATGGGATTCAGTTATCGTTTTCGGAAGGTGCGGGAAAGCATTTGATTGTGATTTTTTCTGATCCGGATGTGGCGGTGGCTGCAAAGGCGGAGATGACCTCTATCGACGCATGGGTGGAATCTGCGCAGGCGGCATGGCGTCATGCTTACGGGGACTCATATGTCCTGATTCCCGACGACTTTGTTGCCAAAATGACTGCGCGCTCGCTGTACCTTGTCCTTTCGTCATTTTCTGAAAAGATGAGCTCACCCTCCGCGCCCATGGGGTACACGGGCTACGGCTGGCCGTTCCATTTTCCGCAGGATATTTCTTTTATTCATCCCGCACTGCTGCGGCTCGGAAAAATCGAGTACGCCAAGCGTATCGTGGAGTATTATCGCGATACGTTGGAGGATATGGAAAAAATTACGCATCATATCTACGGCGGGCACGGTGTGATGTGGGCGTGGATTTATCCGTTGGGAGGCGGCACGGATTATCTGCACGACGGTGCGCCCAATCCATGCTACTATGAGATTCACAATGCGGCATATCCCGCACGGATGGCATATGAGACTGCGATGCAAGCCGGGGATGCGGAGTGGACGCAAAGGGTGGCGCTCCCAATTATTCGCGCGTCTGCGGAGTTTTATGCAAGCCATCTGACCCGATGCGAGAGTGGAACGTGGGATCTGCAGGTGACGCCGTCGATGTCGCAGGATGAATTTGCGAAGCCGAACGGCTCCAACTATTTGTGCGCGCTCTATGCGGCGCGGTATTGCTTCAAAATTGCCGCAGAGATGGGCTGTAACGAATATAACCGTTACCTTGCGGACGGGCTTTCGTTTGAAAAGCTGATGGATGCGGAGCGGAATCTCTACCGTACAAGCGAAGACATGGATCGCGCGGTATGGGGGCAGGCAAAGCACCCTGTGCAATTGAATCCGCCGGTGTTTTTGCCCTTCGGAGAGTTGAATGATGCGGAACGAAATGCGTATGTGCAAAGGGCGGAAATCTGTTCGGCAACCAAGATGGATTTTTATCACGGATGGACGCTTGCGACCTTCTGGCTGGCGGCGTCGCACATGGGTGACAGCGATGTGCTCCTGTATGAGCTTCACCGTGCCGAGAATCCGACCTTCCGGGACCCGGAGTCGATTGCCTTTTATGAGACAACGAATGCCTTGCTGGCGCCGTATTACGTTACGACGCACGGATTCTGGCTGCAGGCGGTGTTGGATGCATTCGTATGTGATTATTTCGGGCAGACGCGCATTGAGGCGGCTGTTCCTCCGCACTGGAAGGGCGCTGAATACCACCATCTTTACACCAAGGACGGAAAATGTCACAGCGGTAAAGTGAAATAATTTTTGGCGGACATCGATTCTTTTCGATGTCCGCATTGATTATTTTTGATTACTGTTGCAAGAAAAAGTGATTTTTTGCCGATTTTATGATGCATGCTTGACAAAACGTGCAATTCGATCTATAATAATGATGATATTTTTACGAACGGAGAATATGACAATGATCGAATTTTCTTGCACCTGTAGTATGGGACGTCATGCGGCTCCTCCCGAGGGATATGACATTTCGTCGGGAGCAATCGAACGGATTCCCGCGATTCTAAAGAATTATAAAAAAGTATACATGGTGGCGGACGAGAATACGTACCGTGTGGCAGGCGCACGCGTCGAAAAAATCCTGCGCGAAAACGGAATCCTGTTCAACACACTGGTGCTGGATGGCGATGTGATTTTGCCCAATGCCGAGACGATTGGTAAAATTGTGCTCAATGCCAATCATTTGAGCGCAAAATCGAATATTTTTGAGTATTCACCATTGCCTGATCTGATCCTCGCGGTCGGCTCGGGAACGATCAACGATTCCTGTCGCGTGGCAAGCTACCGGATGCATCTTCCGTATGCCGTGGTGGCGACCGCACCCTCGATGGACGGTTATTTTTCGGCAGGATCGCCGATTCTGCACGACGGTACCAAGAGTACCGTGCAGGCAACGACTCCGAAGTATCTGATTGCCGACTTGGACGTGCTCAAGGAGGCGCCGTATGACATGATGCTGGCGGGTATCGGCGACATGTTCGGTAAATACACGGGTATGCTTGATTGGGAGCTGGCACGTGACTATACGGGTGAATATTTCTGCAAGAAGATCTGCGCGGACGTGATCGAGGCAACCGATAAATGTCTGGCCAATGGCTACCGTCTTGCCGAGCGCGATCCCGAGTGCGTGAAAAACGTGATGGAGGGCTTCCTTGTCACGGGTCTTGGTATGGCTTATACGGGGAATTCGCGTCCGGCATCGGGCTCGGAGCACATTGTGGCGCACTCATGGGAGTTGTTTGATGTAGAGGCGGGGCATCCGCCGCATTTGCACGGACTTGAGGTTTGCGAGGCGACGCGCTTGATTGCAATTATGTATGAAATGCTGTATGAGGAAACCGAGGATATGCATCTACGTGAGCTGATTGCAAAATATCTGCCTTATTTTGCTGCGGTAGAGAAATTTTGCGTGAAGATGAAGATGCCGCCCACAGTGACCGATCGCGAAACGGTTGTTGCGGGGCTACGCCGTGCGCTGATTCTACGTGACCGTTATACGGTTTTGTTCTATCTGCGCGATCACGGCTTGTTCGAGAAATACGTCGAAAGAGCCGCCGATGCGTTGATGGCACGATTGTAATTTTGAATGAGGGGTGGCTGTGGCTTCATTGCTTGCGCCACCTTTTTTCATGCATTGAAAGAAAAAACACATCCGTCATAGAATTTTTCGCTTTTTTTTGCTATAATGCAAGCAGTAACCGACAGGGGGATGAAAAAATGCTGATTACGAATCGCGAAGAATTAAAGAAATATGCAACCGACCGACGCCTCTGGCAGGGGATACCGAGCATCGAGGTAACGGCGGGAGGCAGAATCTATCTGACCTTTTATTCGGGCAATACCGTTGAGGGGCGTGGCAACTTTTGTATGCTGATCCGTTCGGATGATGGCATGCAGTTTTCCGAGCCGATCGCCGTTGTCTTTGTAGAGGGGGACGCGCGCTGCTACGATCCTTGTCTTTGGATCGATCCCATGGGACGCCTCTGGTTCTGGTGGGCGCAGTCGCCGAATAACGCAGTGCACGCCGTGATCTGTGACGATCCCGACGCCGAGGCGCTTTCGTGGTGCGAGGAATTTGTGATCGGGAGCGACGTGATGATGAACAAGCCGACCGTGCTGACTACGGGAGAATGGCTCTTTCCGCTCGCCGTGTGGAGTGAGGCGAACCGTATCCGCCATTGGGATCATGGCACCGACGTGGGGGAGAGATTGGCTTTTGCTTACCGTACGTCGGATAACGGTGCCACCTTCGAGCGCCTTGGCGGGGCGGACGTTCCCAAGCGCGCGTTTGATGAGCATATGATCCTCGAATTGCGCGACGGAATGCTTGCGATGTTTGTGCGAACGACCTACGGTATCGGCGTTTCCTATTCCTACGACCGCGGATTGCACTGGAGTGAGGGAAGGGACAGCGGTATCCCGGGACCTTGCTCGCGCTTCCATATCCGCCGATTGCAGTCGGGAAAAATTTTGCTGGTCAACCATTACGAATTTACGGGGCGCAACAATCTGTACGCCATGCTTTCGGATGACGAAGGAAAAACGTGGAATCGGAAGCTGCTTTTGGATGCGCGCAGTGATGTTTCGTATCCCGACGTGACAGTACGCGACGGCTTCATCTATATTACCTACGACCGTGAGCGAGGCGGCTTCAAGAATTCCTTACAGGATGCATATTCCTCGGCACGTGAAATTCTTGTTGCGAAGGTGACCGAGGAGGACATTATAGCAGGGAAGCTTGTCAATCCCGAAAGCTACCTTGCGCGTGTGGCATCAAAGCTCGGCAAATATTACGACGAGGAGAGTAATCCGTATCGGGAGATCAAGGGGCTTCCGTCTGCGACGGTGGCAAGGACGCTGGTTGCTACCTGCCCGCAAGAGACGCTCTTGCAAAAGATTTTTGATGCGTACCCGACAAACTGCGTGAATATGCACAAGATTGATTCCGAGGCATTGGATGCCTTGATCGAGGAACTGGAAAACGGCGGCGATATCGAGGACACCGTCGTTCGGATCATTGATCTGTTGCGCTCGGTCAACGGCGAGACGTGCGAGCTGTCGCCCATCATCACGGCGGTTTGCGACTACGCAAAGGCGCACGTTTCGGAGGAGATCACGGTGGGCGAGATTGCCGGGAGCATCGGCATCAGTCGCTATTATCTTGCGCACCTGTTCAAGCGCGAAACGGGAACAACGGTGAGCGATTATATAGGAGAGCTGCGGATTTCGGGCGCGAAGCGGATGCTGATCGAAACGGAAATGGGCATCGGTGAGATCGCGCACGCGTGCGGCTTTTCGGATGCCAGTTACTTTACCAAGCGCTTTTCTGCGTCGGTTGGAATGACACCGAAGGAGTACAGACGCTTGCATGCCTAAATAAAAATATGGTGAGTCGAATGCAAAACTGCATTCGACTCACCATATTTTTATTGTTTACAGATCCGCGAGAAAATTGAATTCGATGTCCTCGTTTTCGTACAAGACCTCGTGACCGAAGTCGTGGTAAATTACGATCTCTTTTTCGGAGGTGATCTTGTTATACGCCGCAAACTGCGTGGAGGGAGGGCAGGTGGTGTCCATCAAGCCCGTGGTCATATGCACCTTTGCGCGGATACGGTGCGCGAGATTCTGGACGTCGATGTAGCCCAGCTTATAGAAAAACTCGTCCTCTCGCTTATGCTGTTGGTCACGCAGACGGAAATAGTAGCGGATGCCGTCGTAGGCGCCCGTGTCAAGATCCATATCCCATACGCGCTTGTAGTCGGACAGATAGGGGTACACCGATGAACAGAGCTTGATCTCGGGAACGAGTGCCGCGCAAGCCAGGGCAAGACCGCCACCCTGTGAGGCACCGAACACGCCAACACGCGCGGGATCGACGTCCTCGCGCATGGTCACAACGCGGTAAAGCATTGCGGTATCCAGATAAATGTCACGGTAGAGAAGATTCTCGGGAGGACCGTCCACGCCGCGGATGAAGGGGGTGCTGCAGGTCGTTCCGCACTGACCGCCGACGTCCTCGGAGCGTCCGCCCTGGCCGCGCACGTCGATGGACACGACGCAATATCCTTGCGATACGTATGCAATGATCGTTCTCCAGCTCTCACCCGTGCCGCCAAGACCGTGGAAGTGCAAAATAGCGGGGAGCTTTCCATCGGCGTTCTTCGGGCGCGCAAATTTTGCGTAGATGGTGGCTCCCTTGGTCGACTTGAAGTAAAGATCGTAGCAGTCGGCAAATCTCGATTTGATCGGATTGGGGGTGTAGATCGGCTGCGGATCAATGGCGTTCATTTCCGCGAGTGAACGATCCCAAAATTCGTCAAAATCATCGGGGCAGGGGGAGCTTCCTTGATAATTTTTCAGCTCTTCCAGCGGAATATCAATCAATGGCATGGTATATCTCCTTTTGATAACGGATTTTTGCGATTTCATTATACCAAAAATTGAAAAAAAGTCAAGACGTTTTGAAAATATTGAACCGATAATCTTGTAAAAAAACGAATTATCTGTTATAATGATAAAAAAGAGAGACGGAGGGGGACGTATGAAAAAACGCGCGATTGTACTTTTATTGCTTTGCATCGGCGTGCTTTTTTGCGCATGCTCATCCGAGGGCTTGCCGTCGGACGTTCCGTTGCGTGTTTATTTTCTGGATGTGGGACAGGGGGATTGCATTCTGATCCGCACGCGTGAGGGGGATATTCTGATTGACAGCGGTCCGGAATCCGAGCAGGGGCGGCTTTGTATGCGACTTGCATCTCTTGGCGTAAAGGAACTTCGGCTGGCGGTCTTTACCCATCCCGACGAGGATCATATCGGCGGTGCGGACGGGATTCTGTCTCAATTTCCGACAAGGGAAATCTGGATGTCACAGCCCGAGCGCGCGGACCCGAATGAAAGTGAGCACATACTCTGGAGCGCCGCGGAAGCCTGCGGTGCGGAGATTCTGACGGTGTCCGAGGGGAAGTTGTGGCGTCTCGGCGATGCTTTGCTCTACGTGCTGGCACCGTCCGCAATCGCCGCGGAGGATCCCAACGAATCGAGTGTAGTGTTGAAGCTGACCTGCGGCGAGGCGACGGCAATTTTTACGGGAGACGTCGGTGCGGAGGGCGAGAGAGCATTGGTTGAAAAATACGGAGCACATCTGTCCTGTCAGCTTTATAAGGCGGGGCATCACGGCTCGTCTACGTCAAGCAGTGCGGATTTTCTTCGGGCGATGTCACCTACGTGGGCGATCATTTCCTGCGAGGCAGGTAACGCCTACGGGCATCCGCACGGAGAGACGCTTTTGCGCCTTGCGGAGGTAGGGGCGACGGTGTGCCGTACCGATCTTTCGGGCGACGTGATTTTTGATTGTGATGGAGCGGTTTTTATACCGATTAACGAATAGGAGAATAACATGAAGGTTTTGATAACGGGAGGCTCGCGCGGAATCGGCGCCGCGTGTGTACGCGCCTTTTGCCGACGTGGGGATTGCGTGGCGTTTATTTATCGCACATCCAGTGAGGCGGCGAATGCCTTGGCAGAGGAGACGGGGGCGATCGCGTTGCGCGCGGATATTTCCGATGCCGATCAGGCGCGTGCGGCGGTGGCAGATGCGGTGCGGCTTTTGGGCGGACTTGACGTGCTGATCAACAATGCAGGGGTCGCGCAGATCAAGCTGTTTACCGACCTGACAGACGAGGATTGGCAACGCGTGATGGGAACGAACCTTGACGGAGCCTTTTTCGTCACGCGCGAGGCGGCGCGTATTATGATCGCCAATCAGTACGGACGGATCGTGAATATCGGCTCGATGTGGGGCAAAACGGGCGCGTCCTGCGAGGTGCACTATTCTGCATCCAAGGCGGCGCTGCGCGGAATGACAATGGCGCTGGCAAAGGAACTGGGGCCCTCGCATATTACGGTGAACTGCGTGGAGCCGGGGGTGATTGACACCGAAATGAATGCCTCCCTGGACGCGGAAACACGCGATGCCTTGTGCGACGGAACGCCGCTTTGCCGTATCGGTTCTCCCGATGAGGTCGCGGCGGCGGTGTGCTTCCTCGCATCCGACAAAGCATCCTTTATCACGGGGCAGATTTTGGGCGTGGACGGAGGATTCGCGATTTGAAAATCAAAAAGAAGTATCGCATTTTGTGCCTGATTCTCGCTGTGGCTGTGCTTGGCGTGGGAATCGGCTATGTCCTCTCGCGCGGCGATTGGTGGTTCTATCTGGAGCAGACCTTCCGCATCTATTCCGAGCCGGATTTGAAGATCCCACTCCGGGATGAGACATCACGCGAATGGACGCTGGCGGAATTGATGCAGGCGGAGGGCGTGACCGTTTCCAAGTTGCTCATGCTGGTCAACTCATCACATCCACTTCCCGTCGGATACGAAGCAGAGCTGGAGGAATACGGCGGTGCTTTGATGCATCCGCTGATGATCGCGCCGTACATAGCACTCAAGGATGCTGTTTATCAAAGGACGGGCGTGAAGATCTACGTTTCCAGCGATTACAGAACGCGGGAGGAGCAGGAGTCGATTCTTGCAGAGAGTGAGGACGGCGTTGCCGCGCAGATCGGTTGCAGTGAGCACGAAGCGGGCATGGCGCTGGACGTATATGCTCCGTACCATGCGGGGATGGAGTTCCTCAAGTCCGAGGCGGGACGCGAGGTCAATCGCATCTGCTGCGAGTACGGGTACGTCATCCGTTATCCGCACGGTAAGGAAGACGTCACGGGCATCGCTTACGAGCCGTGGCATCTGCGCTACGTCGGCGCACCGCACGCAAAAATCATGGCGGACAGCGGTCTTACATTGGAGGAATATATCGAATATCTGACTCCCGAGACGTGGTACGAAAGCGGAGAATATCTGATCCTGCGAACGGAGAAGAATACCGTTTCGATGCCGGCGGAGTGGGAGACGTGCAGCATATCGCCCGATAATACGGGATACACGATTATTACGGTGAAGCGGTGATAATAATTGTTGTCTGTTTGTATCTGTGGTGAGTTTAAGGGGCAGGGGTCCCGAAACTTGCGGGAGCCAATGCAAAAAATTGTTAGAAAAAGAATCGAATACTGCAATCCGTTGATTGCTTGCACATTGTTTGCACAAATAAAACTTTCACACCACCAAATAAAAAAGGAACTACTATGATAGCAGTTCCTTTTGAGAGGAGTCATCCCCTTTTTGTGAAAGTTTTTGAAGAGGGGTGGGAGAAACTTTTTTCAAAAAGTTCCTCCCACAATCATTTTCTCTTTTATAACTCATCCACCCTCTGTGCCGCCGAGAGGATACCGATTCTGCCGCTTTCATAGGTGAGTCCGCCCTGGAAGAACGCGGTATAGGGGGGACGGAGCGGGCCGTCGGCGGAGAGCTCGATGGAGCTGCCCTGTGTAAACGCGCCTGCCGCCATGATCACGCGGTCGCCATATCCTGGCATTGCCCAGGGCTCGGGGGTGACGAAGGCATCCACGGGAGAGCCCTCCTGAATGCCGCGGCAGAACGCGCAAAGTCCTGCTTCGCTGCCCATGATCACCGATTGGATGATGTCGTGACGCTCCTCGTTCCATTTCGGCTCGACCTCGTAGCCGAGCTTTTCAAAGATGTAAGCAGCCAGATGCGCGGTTTTCAGCGCTTGCGCAGTGGTGTGAGGTGCGTAGAAAAGTCCCTTGTACATCAACTTGTTCTGTCCCATCGTAGCACCCGCCTCGGCACCGATACCGACCGAGGTCATGCGGTAGCTTGCCAGCTCCACGGCGCGGCGCGTGCCGGCAAGATAGCCGCCCGTTTCCGCGATGCCGCCACCTGGATTTTTGATCAGTGAGCCGATCACAAGGTCGGCACCCACAGCACACGGCTCGACCGTTTCCACAAATTCGCCGTAGCAGTTGTCTACCACGACGTAGGTGTCGGGGGAGATACCTTTGACGAACTTGATCAGCTCCCCGATCTCGGGAACGCTCAAGGTCTTGCGGTTGAGATAGCCCTTGGAGCGCTGAACGAACACCATCTTTGCCTTTTCACCGAGCGCGCGAAGCTTGTCTCCGATTTCGGTGAAATTGAATTTGCCGTCAGAGGTGAGGTCGGTTTGCTCGTAGCCGATGCCGAAATCGCGGAGCGAGCCGTTGCCGGGCGTGCCCGAGATGCCGATGACCTCCTCCAAGGTATCGTACGGTTTGCCCGCGACCGAATACATCACGTCGCCGGGGCGCAGAATGCCGAACAGCCCGATGGAGAGGGCATGCGTGCCGCTGATGATGGTGTGACGCACGATGGCGCACTCCGCGCCCATGACGTCCGCCCAGACCTCCTCCAGCACCTCGCGGCCGCGATCGTCGTAGCCGTAGCCGCTGGTGGATTGGAACATGGTGTCACTGACGCGATGCTCACGAAAGGCGTCCATGACCTTTTGCGTATTTTCAAATGCAACGTCCTCGACGTGCTTGAACTGCGGAGCGAGGGCCGCCTCCGCCTCGATTGCGATGGATTGGATTTTTTCGGAGAATTTCATTTTTTACTTCCTTTTTATTGTGCAATGTAGTCGTCGGGGTTAAGACTGGGGAATTCCACTTCCTTCGCGGTATCTCTGTTGGAAATATCGTGGTAGAAAGCAGCCTTCGCTGCCTCCATGTAGGGCTGCAGAACGATCATGCCGATGCCGCAGGTGAATGCGGAGAGAATGATCCAGCCGATGAAGCTGATTTCCAGACAGAACAGCTTCCATTTGTTTCCGCGCATGAGATTGCGCGAGTTGCGCAGGGCGTCGATCACGCCGATTGTAGGGTATTCCGCCATGATCATGTGTGCATAGGCATACATATAGGTAATCGGGATACGGATGACCGTTGTAATGATCGCACCGAGCAATATCAGCCCCGCCATGCCGAGTGCGGAAAGGGCAACGTCAAGCGCGGCTATCGTTTCGGCGGTCGTGATGAGCACGGCAATTGACGTAAAGAAGTTGATGACGCCGATCACCGTGAATATCAGCAAGGGGAGCGAGGTTGCGAACAGGATCAGTCCGTGCAGTATGTTCAGTCCGATGCTCTTGAAATAGCTTTCTTTGAAAAAGCGGAAAAGAGTTTGTACTTGAATTCCCGTCGTGTTGTTGTCAATCAGCTCCAATTGGAAGCGCTGATAGCCCAGCTTGACGGGCGAGGAAACGAACAAGGAAAAGGCGATGGAAAAGACGGTTGCGAGGATTACGAAAAAGAGGAGGATGGGGAAAAGCGTGGAGAGTGCGGGGACGCGATCGGTAATGGCATTGATGATGGATTGGTAATCACCTTTTTCGAGGTATTCCAGCACCTTTTGTGCTTGTTCCTCGGTCAGTGGGATGGATTCCTCGATCTCTGCTTCGGCATTGGAAAAATCGAAGCTGAAATTGAAGGAAAAGCCTTCGCTCACGCCGCCGAGCAGCATGGCAAGGAGGGTGACGATAATGGCGATACCCCAATAGGGCTTCAAGGAGGTACGCGCCTGTGAACGGTAATATGCCGCGTTTTTGACGCGCGTGAAGGGGGATTCACCTTCGGGAGTCTGATAAAAGTCCTGATTCATGATGTTGTTCCTTTCTTTTGTTTTACTCAAAATTTTCCACGATGCGGCGGAACGTGTTGCCGCGCGCCGCAAAGTTGGGGAATGCGTCAAAGCTGGCGCAGGCGGGGGAGAGGAGAACCGTGTCACCCGATTGCGCTTTCTTTTTTGCAAGCAGTACGGCTTTTTCAAAGTCCGGCTCCTCCATAACGGGAAGAGCGCCGCTTTGTACCTCGGGACGCGCATTCAGCACCGCACAGATCTTTTTCGCGGTCGCGCCCGTCAGGATGACCGCCTTTGCGCGCTCGCACAGTGCGTCGGCAAGCGGCTCGAACGGGATGTGCTTGTCGTAGCCGCCGCAGATGACGATCGGCTTTTCCCGTAGCGCCGAGAGCGCCGCCGCCGTTCGCGTGGGGGAGGTGTCGATCGAGCTGTTGTAATAGGTCACGCCGTCGAAAATGCGCACACGCTCCAAGCGGTGCTCGACGCCTGTGAAGCTCTTTGCGATTTCCACAACCGTTTCGGGCGTGACGGTTTCCGCTGTCAGCGCGATGGCGGTCATGTAGTTTTCCAGATTGTGCCGTCCGGGGAGAATGACGTCATCAACGCGTACGATTTCGGTCTCGCGAGAGCCGTTCCAATAGCGCACCGTACCGTCTCTTTCGTACACTGCTTGTGCACCTTGCGGAAGATCGAATTCTTCATAGGTATGCTTGATTGAGGAAAACAGCGTGAGCGGACGGTCGGTGTTCCTTGCCAGTGCTGCGGTGACCTCGTTTTCTGAGTTTGTGATCAGACGGCGGCACGGTGTGTGGCTGAAAATATTGGTTTTTGCGTCGATGTATTCCTCCATTCCCGTGTGCCAATTGAGGTGGTTGGGGGTGATATTGGTGATCGCCGCGACGTCGGCAGAGCGGCGGACGGTCTGCAATTGGAAGCTGGAAAGCTCCAGTACGGCGAAGTCGTCCTCGGTCATCTCACCGACGCGTGAGAGCAGAGGTGTGCCGATGTTGCCGCCGACGAACACGTTGCCGCGTCCGCGCTTTTTGCATTCGGCGTCCAGCATCAGCCCTGTCAGCGTGGTGGTCGTTGTTTTTCCGTCGCTGCCCGTGATGGCAATGACAGTCGCGGGGGTCAGCTCCAGAAACAGCTCCATCTCCGAGGTTAGGATCGCGCCGCGATCGAGAGCCGCCGCAAATGCCGGCAGATCGGGGCGCAGTCCGGGGGAGCGGAAGATGATGCCCTCGTCGATGGTGTCAAGATAGTGCTCGCCGAGGATCAGACGCACGCCCTTTTGCGCAAGTGCCGTTGCGATCTCGCCGAGATCCTCCTGCGTTTTTTGATCCCGTGCGGTCACGGTGGCGCCGCGCTCCAGTAAAAAATCGATCAGGGGCAGATTGGATACCCCAAGCCCTACGACGGTGCAGGGCACCTGTTTTATTTTGTTCAGGATTTCGGATTCCCTCAAGGTGTTGCTCCTTCATAATCATAAGATATATATATTATATTCTATTTTCAGACTTCTTGCAATAGAAAAATCGCAAAAAAACAAGTTTTTTCAAAAATCGTCCGTTTTCCCCCTTTTCAAAACCGAAAAAATCTGTTATAATATAAAGTAGATAAACAGATCAACCAAGTAAAACGAAAGGACGCGTGTGAATGGCAACGAAAAAAACAGAAGCACAGCAGTATAACGATCAAAGCATTAAAGCGCTCAAGGGAGCGGATCGCGTCAGAAAACGTCCGTCGGTCATCTTCGGCTCGGACGGGCTGGAGGGGTGTGAGCACTCCTTCTTTGAGATCCTTTCCAACGCCGTGGACGAGGCAAGGGAAGGGCACGGTAACGTGATCAAGATTACCGTTTTTCAGGATAAGAGCATCGAGGTGGATGACCGCGGACGCGGCGTACCGCTCGGTTGGAATGAGGCGGAGGGACGCTGGAACTGGGATCTGATCTACTGTGAGCTTTACGCGGGCGGTAAATACGAAAACAACTCCCAGGGGTCTGCATACGAGTACTCCTTGGGACTCAACGGTCTCGGCGCGTGCGCGACGCAGTGCGCCTCCGAGTATATGATCGTCAAATCCTACGACGGCACGACCGAGCGGAGCATCCGCTTCCGTCGCGGCGAGGTCAACGGTGAATTGCAGGAGCGTCCGCTCTCTCCGAAGGAAAAGCGGACGGGTACGGTGGTTTTGTGGCGCCCCGACCTCAAGGTCTTTACCGATATCAACATTCCCCCCGAATTCTTCCGTGACGTGCTCCACCGTCAGGCGGTGGTCAATCCGGGAATCACCTTTACCCTGCACATTGAGCAGGAGGACGAGAGCTTTACCGACGAGAAGTTCGTCTATGAGAACGGCATCTCCGACTATCTTTCCGAGCGTGTAGGCGAGGCGGGTTTGACGGCGCCGGTGCTGTGGCACCTGGAAACGCAGGGACGCGACAGAGCGGACCTTGACGAATACAAGTTCAAGGCGGACGTCTCGTTCTGTGTCTCCAATACCGTCAATATGCTGGAATATTATCACAACTCCAGTTTTTTGGAGTACGGCGGCTCTCCCGATCGTGCGGTCAAGCTGGCGTTTACCTATGCGGTGGATAAGTATCTCAAGGCAAACAATCGCTATACGAAGAACGAGAGCAAGGTCACGTTCAACGACATCGCGGACTGCCTTGTGCTGGTTGTCAATAGCTTTTCCACGCTGACATCCTACGAAAACCAGACCAAAAAGGCGATCAACAACGCCTTTATCGCCGATGCGCTGAATGATTTTCTGCGTCAGCAATTAGAGGTCTATTTCATCGAGAACCCCAAGGCGGCGGAGCTGTTTGCGAACCAGGTGCTGATCAACAAGCACAGCCGCGAGACGGCGGAGCGCGCGCGCATCGACGTGAAAAAGAAGCTTGCCGGATCGATCGATGCCGCAAATCGCGTGGAAAAATTCGTCAACTGCCGCTCCAAGGACCCGAATGTCGCCGAGCTGTATATTGTGGAGGGTGATTCCGCGCTGACATCGTGTAAATTGGGTCGTGATGCGGAATTTCAGGCGATCATTCCCGTGCGCGGAAAAACGCTGAACTGCCTCAAGAGCGACTACGACAAGATTTTCAAGAGTGAGATCATCACCGATCTCTTAAAGGTCATCGGATGCGGTGTGGAGATTACGAGCAAGAAGCAAAAGGATCTGAGTGCGTTCGATCTGAACAATCTGCGCTGGTCCAAGGTCATCATCTGTACCGATGCCGACGAGGACGGCTTCCAGATCCGTACGCTGCTGCTGACGCTGTTCTATCGCCTGTTACCCACGCTTCTGGCGGAGCATAAGGTATTTATCGCGGAGTCGCCTTTGTTTGAAATCACAACGAAGGATCAGACATTGTTCGCCTACGACGAGTTTGAAAAGGCGGAGATTCTCAAAAAGCTGGGGAACAAGAAGTACACGCTCCAGCGCTCCAAGGGACTTGGAGAGAACGAGCCCGAGATGATGTGGCAAACTACGATGAATCCCGAAACGCGTCGTCTGATCTCCGTGTCTCCCGCGGATGCCGCGGCGACCGAGATTATTTTCGATACGCTGCTGGGCGATAATCTGCCCGCGCGTAAGCAGTTCATCACCGAAAACGGCAGTCGGTATATGAAGGATATCGACGTATAACAATCCGACTCGACTCTTTCAAAAAAAATTTGATAAGGAACGCTTTGGGGAGAGAGGGCATTTTAAAAAAACGCCCTCTCTCCCCAAACCCCTC
>JAFTPJ010000041.1 GCA_017463405.1 Clostridia bacterium | reverse complement strand
GCTATTACAAGAAAAAGAGCTCCGAAAAGCTCTCTGTGTCCGATAAGATCGATAAGGTTGTTACCAACCGTTGGGCGGCACTTCCGATCTTCGCGGCGATAATGTTCCTGGTGTACTACATCTCGGTTTCCACCGTCGGTACGATTGTTACCGACTGGGCAAACGACGGCTTGTTCGGTGACGGCTTCTTCCTGTTTGATGTCGGCGCCGAGGCGTACGGTGAAGCAGCCGATGAATTTACGGGCGCGAATGATGTGATCAATGCGTTCGTTGAATATGCAGGTGAAAACGGTATTGATGTTTCCGATTACGAGAATGCCATCGGTGCCGAAGAAATCAATCCCGATGATGTCAAGGCGGCTCTCGTTGATTTGGATGCACAGATTGCGGACGATGTCGAGGTTTCTTGGGAGATTGAAGACGAAGAAACCTTTGAAACCGTTACCGAAACCGCAACCGGTGCTGATCTGACTGCGGCAATCGAAACCGCTTACGGTTATGAATTCACCGATCCCGATCCTGCAGCAAACTACGGCTGGTGGATCCCCGGTATTCCCGTATTCGTAGATCAGGGACTGACTGCGATCAACTGTGTTGATTGGCTCCACTCCTTGATTCTTGACGGTATCATCGGCGGTGTCGGCGCGGTTCTCGGCTTTGTACCGCAGATGCTCGTGCTCTTCATTCTGCTGGCGTTCCTTGAGGCTTGCGGCTATATGGCGCGTATCGCATTCGTTCTGGACCGCATCTTCCGCAAGTTCGGTCTCTCCGGTAAGTCTTTCATCCCGATGCTCATCGGTACGGGCTGCGGTGTTCCCGGTATTATGGCTTCGCGTACCATTGAAAATGAACGCGATCGCCACATGACCATTATGACCACAACCTTTATTCCCTGTGGAGCAAAGCTTCCGATTATTGCGATGATCACGGCAGCGCTCTTCGGAGGACCCGAGCAGGGCTGGTGGCTGGCTCCCGTATGTTACTTTGTGGGTATGCTTGCTGTCATCATTTCCGGTATTATTCTCAAAAAGACGAAGATGTTCGCAGGAGAACCCGCTCCCTTCGTTATGGAGCTTCCCGAGTACCATCTGCCGACTGTCGGCAATGTTCTTCGTTCCATGTGGGAACGTGGTTGGTCCTTTATCAAAAAGGCGGGAACCATCATCCTGCTTTCCACAATTGTGATCTGGCTCGGAACCGTGTTTGCGGTGGATGCGAACAATTCGTTTGGCTTCTATTTGGAGACACCCGAGGGTGGAAAGACCGTCCTCGATATCATCGGCGGTGCGATTTCCTGGATCTTCGAACCTCTTGGCTTTAACGATCCTACCGCTACGGTTGCAACTATAATGGGTCTTGTTGCAAAAGAAGAAGTAGTGGCTGTATTCGGTGTTACCGATTTCCAGGGACTTGGACAGCTCGCAGGCATTTCTTTCCTGTTCTTCAACCTTCTCTGTGCTCCCTGCTTTGCGGCAATGGGTGCGATCAAACGTGAGATGAACAACGCGAAGTGGACCGCGTTTGCGATCGGCTATCAGTGTGCGTTTGCATATGCGATCGCTCTGATCGTTTACCAGTTCGGTCTGATTTTCACACAGCCCTTCGCAGGCGGACTTCAGATTGTGTGGCTTGCGCTGGCGGCTCTGGTGCTGGTGACGATGATCTATCTGTTGGTGCGCCCCAACAAGGAATCGGCGAAGATGACCGCGAAGGCGAAGTAATCGGTATTTGAATTTCGAAAGGAGGATTTTCAAGTTGGATTGGATTGTACAGAATATCGGCTCGATTTTGGTCGGAGCAGTACTTTTGCTGCTCATAGGAGTGATCGTTTATATGATGCGCAAGGACAAAAAGGCAGGAAACTCCTCCTGCGGTTCCTCATGCGCGAGTTGCCCGATGAGCGGTAAGTGTCACGAGAAAAATAAATGACGTAACGGGGTGTCTCGATCGGAGACACCCCGTTTTTAAACTACTCTGACGACTTTCGTCAGTTCGCTAAAGGTTTTCGTCCGCCTTTTTCAAAAGGCGGCGCGGTGGAGGCTGCGTAAGTCTCCTTGACACCCGCAGGTGTCGAAATCCATCTTTTGGCGATTCTCTTTTGTTAGCGCAAACTCGCATAGTGATTTGCGGCGAGCTTGCGAGCCTTTTTCATCTTTGTGCCTTTGTCTGCAAAGAGAAAAGCGGATAAGGAGTTTTCGCTATTTCATGATGAACTGTTATATCCTGCTCTCCGCCGTACCGTCCTCGCGGTAGGTGATACGGTCGCCCTCGTCGTTGAGCGAATCGATGAAGTCCAGATATTCCTTCTTGGAAGCAAAGGGAGGCTTGAAGTCGGCAAGGATCTTTTTTGCACGTACCGCGTCGTTCTCCAGCAAGAGGCGCAACATCGTCAGCTGCCACTTGGCGTTGTCCACGCACGCCGTATTTGCGTCAACGATTCTGTAATTGTTTCCGTGCGATTTTCCCTCGGCACCGCCCGCATACGGATGAATGACCGGCATGACCGAGCAAAGATCCCCCATATCGGTGCTGCCTGTACCCATATGATCGGATACGTGAAATTCGTAATCGGGAATCGCAATGCTTGCCGCTTCCTTGGCGATCTGTTGCATTCCTGCATCGTTGATCAGAGGAGCATATCCGGGGATGTCGATGATCTCAATGTTTGCGCCCAGCGAGAGGGCACCGCCGATCAGCGCGCGATTGACCTTTTTGTTGGCTTCCTTGATAGCGTCAAAGCTTGCGCCGCGTACGTAGCTTTCCAATTGTACCGTCTCGGGAATTGCGTTGACCATGTCGCCGCCGTGCGTCACGATGGGATGCACGCGGAGCAGGTCTGCTTCACGGAAGGTTTCGCGGATTGCGTTGATCGCGTTGATGCCGCAGTTCGCGGCATAGAGCGCGTTACAGCCGTCCCAAGGAGAGCCGCCCGCATGTGCCGCGCGACCCTTGTAAATGATATTTTTGGCAATGCAGCCAACCGATCCGCCGGTTGCCGCATAATGCGAGGATGTGTGTACCATAAAGGCAATGTCTACGCCGTCAAAGTATCCGCGATGCAAAAACTCGGTTTTTCCGCCGAAATATTTGATCTTGCCCTCCGCCTTGAGCTGCTTGCGGTATTCGATCTCCAACAGCTCCTCTGCGGGAACGGCGCATAGACGGATGCGTCCGCAAAGACCGTCCAGCATTCCCGGCTCCCTGAGTGCCGCCGCAATGCCGAGAAGGGTAGCGCATTGTGCATTATGTCCGCAGGAGTGAACCGCACCGGTTTTTGGGTCGGCTTCGGGATGCGCGGGGCAGATGATGGAGTCCAGCTCACCGAGAATCAGCACCTCGGGACCCGCGCGCCCCGTATCGAGCACCGTATAAAAGCCCGTCGTTCCGTCGGACATGATCAGATCATATCCGAGCTTTTTAAAAGTGTCCGCCATGTATTGCGACGTGACGTATTCCTTCCAGCCCGTTTCGGGATGCGCCCAAATATAGCGCTCTGCCTCTAAAATCAAATCCCTGTGTAATTCTACTGCCTTTGCAATGCGTTCCATGTTCCACCTCATATTCTGAAAAATACGCCGCACGGAAAGCAGATCCGCGCGGCGTTGCTTTGTTTTATTATATCCCAAAATCGGGGCATTGTCAACTCTTTTTAAGAATAAAGTTCGATATTGATATTTCCGCTGACCGTGGAGACCTCGCATATGCCGGCACTCTCATCGGAGGCGGGATAGTGTGTGCTTCCGCTGGTCGTGGAAACGCTGTAATTTTTGGGGGAGAGGAGCTTGCAGGTGACGTTTCCGCTGGTGGTTTTTGCAGAAAGCTTTGCTCCGTCGACACGGTCCAGCTCGATCCCGCCGCTGACGGTTTCTGCGTTGATATCGCCCGTGGCAATCACGTTTTGAAGCTTTATGTTGCCGCTTGTGGCGGAGAGTCGCAGATGCGTTCCTTGTGAATTTGTCAAGGTGATGTTGCCGCTGACCGAGCCGACGGAGATTTTACCGTCCAGTACGTTGCAGATGCGGATGTTACCGCTGGTGACAGCAACGGTTGCACCGTTGTTAACGGTGCATTCCGAGGTGATCTCTCCGCTGGTTGTTTTTAGTGTGATCGACGTGAATGTAAAACTGTCGGGAACCTCAATGTTACCGCTGACGGTTTCCAGTGTCAAAAGCTCATACGCGGATTTCGGGAGATAGAGCTTTAGCACCATATCTTGATTGAAGAAAAATCCGATATGCTCATACCATGCGCGTTTGTCGTGCCGCTTGATTTCCAATATTTCGTTTTCGGCTTGAATCGTGTAATAAATTTTGTCGTTCTCCTTGGCTTCGATTCGCGTGCTTTCGTCATCGGAAGGGAAAAGGCGAATATCACATTCAATATCCGAGACATGAATCTTGCTGAAGGTTTCGGAAACGGTGTAAGAATTGGTATGGAATTCCATAGAATTAAAATTGAAGATGTTGAAGCCCGAAAGGGCAAATGCAAGCGTCAGGCCAACCAAGCCTACTGCAAGGCAGATGACTGAAACAGTTAAGGCGATTTTCATATTATCTCTGTTCCTTTCTTTTGCGAATAATAATATGCTTGATCATCGATGCGGTTTTGACAGTTAATGCGTTGCAAGCGAAAAACAAAGGGACCGCAAGTCCTGCGCAAACAAGTCCTCCGCCGAAAAACAGCAAAAATTGTGTGAGGCTACCGTTACCGAATGCAACGATGGGGGATGTAAGAATTCCCGTCACAGCGACGGCGGCAAGGGAAAGATCAACCGCATAAAATACGATGTACACAGCAAAGATTACGATGACGACCGCCAGTGCGATGATTGCGGCGGCAAGCGTCAAGGGAAACCAAAGGGGAAATCCCACACAAAGCAGGACGGTTTCCCACGTGCGCATCCGCCTGCGGGGTGGGGGAACGGTTTTCGGTGCGTCGGAATACCTCGCATTTGCACGCGCCTGTACGACGATTTCGTCGATGGTGCCCATGCGCGCAACGGCTTGCGCCGAGGTCATGCCTTCCTCCATGCAGTCGTCGATCATTTCGGTATAATAGTCCACCGTGCGGTCGATATCCGCCTGCGGTAGTCCCGAAAGGCGCTTTTTCAGCACGGATAAAAATTCGATTTTGTTCATTTCTTCGTACCTCGTATCACAAATTGATAAATTGACATGATCTCCTTCCACTCCTCGGCAAAGGCGGAAAGGCGCGTAAGCCCCGACGGCGTGATATGGTAATATTTCCGCAATCGACCGTTGTGCTCGACTGAACGTACGGTCAGGTGTCCCGCTTCCTCAAGGCGACGCAGGATCGGATAGAGTGTGGATTCCGAAATATTGATATACGGCTTGATGTCCTTGATGATCTGATAACCGTAGGAATCCTCGTTTTTGATCGCGGCAAGGACACAGATGTCCAATAGCCCGCGCTTGAGCTGAATATCCATCCAATACCCCCCTTCACATAATACTATATCATACATAGTATTGTTTGTCAAGTATTTTTGAAAAAGTTTTTAAAAAATAAAAAGGGGAAGTCCCCGTTTTTTAACGGAGACCTCCGAATGGATTGTATTCTTATCCCAGGAAGGAGAGCAGATTGAACGCCTGCAGAAGAATGACCAGAAGCAACACGGGGGCTACAAACTTGATCATGATGACGAACAGCGTCTGTCGATGGAATTTTTTTCCGTTCAAGCCGATGCTGACCTCCTCGATTACGCTCTTCGGCTTGCAGACCCAACCGATGAGCACGCAGGTCAGGAGTGCAACGATAGGGAGCATGAGGTTGTTGGTGATATAATCGAGCACGTCAAGAATCTGTCCGACAGTACCGTTGGGAAGCGGAATATCCAGATAGAAGACGTTGTAGCCAAGACAAACGATCACACCGATAACGAGTGCTCCGACAAAGCAGAGCGCCGTCGCCGTCGGGCGCGTCAGATGAAAACGGTCAATCAGACTCGCCGTAACTGCCTCCATAATCGAGATCGAGGAGGTCAGAGCCGCGAAAAGGACCAAAATGAAGAAGAGTGCGCCGATGATATGTCCCCAGATACCCATTTGCTCAAACACCTGCGGCAGGGAGACGAACATCAGGCTGGGACCCGATGCCGCAAGGCCCTCACTGCCCTGGAATACGAACACGGTGGGGATGATAATCAATCCTGCAAGGACCGCGACGCCCGTGTCGAAAATTTCGATGTGGTTGATGGAGGAGAGCAGATCGCTGTCCTTTTTTGCGTAGGAGCCGTAGGTAATCATAATACCCATAGCGACACTGAGGGAATAGAACAGCTGTCCCACGGCATCCAGCAAAATCGAAATGAATTTCGGGAAGGTGATGCCGTCGAAATTGGGGATCAGATAGATTGCAAGACCGTCAAGCGCCGTGCGGGTCACGCCGTTTTCGTCGGTGTGCGAGAGAGTCAGCGAATAGACGGCAATACCGATGATCAGTATGAACAAGATCGGCATCATGATCTTCGATG
Source organism: Clostridia bacterium (assembly GCA_017463405.1). Taxonomy (GTDB): domain Bacteria; phylum Bacillota; class Clostridia; order Oscillospirales; family CAG-272; genus UMGS1865. Next base: position 5,043 of record JAFTPJ010000041.1, on the reverse strand, counting down.
CCTTTTCAATTCCTTTTTCCACCCCCAGCAGAACAATCACGGCACTCGCTCCCATGAAAATCAGGAAGCAGAGAAGCGGTTCCCAGATGCTTGTGGTAAAGCCGTCGAAAAAGCTCTTGGCACCGACTTCATAAATATGCCCCGCGCCGCCGCTGACATAGGTGAAGCCGTACTGAATGATCCAGCCGCCGATGACACAGTAATAGGGGAAGATGATGCTTGGGACAATGGTTGCTATCCAGCCGAGGAAGCCGAAGCGCTTGTTCATGCGGCCGTATGCCTGCAGAGGACCGACGCCCGTCTTGCGCCCGATGGCGATCTCGGTGGTCATCAGCGCAAAGCCGAAGGTGAGCACCAGAATGATATAGATCAAAAGGAAGAGACCGCCGCCGTCCTTTGCGGCGAGGTAGGGGAAGCGCCAGAGGTTTCCGAGTCCGATTGCGGAGCCTGCGGTGGCAAGGACAAATCCGATGTTGCTGGTAAAATTACCACGATTTTGTTTTTCCATATGAGTCCTTTCTCAAAATTGGATTTTGCTCCGGAAATTGGAGCATGGTTTGATTTTAATATTATACCATAATTATCGACAAAATGCAAGATACTAATACGGGTTTTTTCATTTTTTGTGCATACGGAGGTATATATGAGGGTTTTGCACGTCATCAGTGACGAAAATATCGGTGGCGCGGGTGTGTTGCTATCCAATCTGCTGTCCGAATTGGATCCCTCGCGCGTGCACAGCACGGTCGCCCTGCCTGCAGGGAGTCTTTTGCGGGAACGCATCGCGGCGCAGGGAGTTCCCGTTTTACCGCTCATGCATGCGTCCGATCGGCTCTCCGCCACCGCAATGCACGAGCTTTGCCGATGCATTCGCCAAAGCCGCGCACAGCTCGTACATGCCAATGCAGCGCTGTCGGCGCGTGTGGCGGGCAGAATATGCGGCATTCCCGTGGTGCACACGCGCCATTGCTGTTATCCGCTCGACGGTATCTGGCGTCTCCCGCCAGTCCGCTTTGCGGGAGGGGTCTGTAACCGCGTGCTTTCCGATCGTGTGATCGCTACTGCCGACGCTGCGGCGAAGAATCTGTGTGCACTTGGGATTCCGCAAAAAAAAATCACAGTGATCATCAACGGATCGAAGCCGATCCGCGAGGTAGCGGAGAAGGAATTGGAAGACGCACGCCGCGCGTTAAAGATCGAAAAAGACGATTTTTGCGTCGGCATCTGCGCACGGCTGGAGGCGTGCAAAGGGCACGACACCTTTTTGCGCGCGGCATGTCTGTTGCGGGAGCGTGCGCCGAAGATTCGGTTTCGCTTTCTTGTCGTCGGGACGGGAACGCGCGGCGCGGAGCTGGAGCGCTTGTCGCATAGGCTGGGAATCGCAGACGCCGTGCGCTTTACGGGGTTTGTTACCGATATGGCACCGATCTATCGGCTGTTGCGCGTGAACGTCAACTGCTCGTCGGGAACCGAGACGTCCTGCCTGGCTCTTTCCGAGGGGATGAGCGCGGGTGTTCCGTGCGTGGTGAGTGATTACGGCGGAAATCGCGCGATGATCGGAGACGGAGCAGCAGGATTGCTATTTCCCGTTGGGGATTTCGAGGCGCTTGCCGCGCACGTGCTGCGGATCGCAACCAATCCCGATATTGAGGTAAGCATGCGCCGCGCTGCACGTGCACGCTATGAGCAAAATTATACCGCACGCCGCATGGCAGAGGAAACCACAGCACTTTACGAGAGGATGGTTAAAATATGATCGATTTTGGAAAAAGGAATTGACTTTGCGGTGAGGGAGTGCTATAATAATGGTAATGACCAAAAGGAGCATTCCTATGAATTACTGCACTCCCGAGGCGGTTGGTATTTCTTCTGCCGACGTATTGAAATTTTATCAAAAGCTGGAGGAGAGATGTCTGTCCACGCATGACGTGATTATGGCGCGCGGCGACAGCATCTTCACCGAGACCTATTACGCGCCCTTCCATAAGGACTTCAAGCACCGTATGTACTCGGTTTCCAAGAGCTTTGTGTCCATCGCCATCGGTTTTTGCGAGCAGGATGGACTGTTGTCCCTGGACGATCCGTTTTCCAAATATTTCGCGGAATATCTCACACCCGAGATTTCCGAAAAGGTGACCGATATGACCATCCGAGAAATGCTTCGCATGGAAACGGGTAGAGCGACAAACACCAATTGGTTCGAAACGGTCGAGGACGACCGCTGCAAAACGTATTTGGAAATCTCTCGGTACAAATACCCGAACACGCTGTTCGATTACGACAGCACAGGCTCGTTCATGCTCGGCGCGATCGTCGAAAAGGTCACGGGGAAGCCGTTCCTCGAATATCTGAAGGACAAGGTTCTGCGTGACATCGGCTTTTCCGGGGATTCGTATTGTCTGCAAGCCCCCGGAGGACATTCCTGGGGCGATTCTGCCGTGATGTGCACGGCGCACGATCTGTTGCTGTTTGCGCGCTTTGTCCTCAACGGCGGCACGTGGAACGGCAAGCGTTATCTCAACGAGCAATACATCCGCGATGCCGTTGATATGAAGGTCTGCAATAATTACTACGGCTTTGAAAGTCCGAGCGGTTACGGCTACGGCTATCAGTTCTGGGGACTGCCGCACGGCTGCTATGGGATGTTCGGCATGGGCATCCAGCTGGCGGTTTGCGATCCTGCGCACGATCTTATATTCGTGATCAATTCCGACAACCAGGGCAACGATCTTCGCTACGCGCCGATCGTTTATGCGTTTTACGATTTTATTTACGACCGTATCGCAGATGCGCCTCTGCCCGAAAATGCGGAAGCGTATCGCGCACTGACCGATTATACCGCGTCGCTCAAGCTCTTTACGCTGCGCGGACCGACGGAGAGCGTTTTTTCCGACAAGATCAACGGAAAGACCTATCGCACCGAGCCGAACCAAATGGGAATCCAATGGTTCCGTCTGGAGCTTGACGGCGACGAGGGCGTATTCCGGTACGAAAACGCGCAGGGTGTCAAGGCGTTGCGATTCGGATTTGGACACAACGTCTTCCAGAAGTTTCCGCAAACGGGATATTCCGACACGGTCGGCGCGCAAGACGCACCGGGGCATAAATATGACTGTGCGGTCAGCGCGGATTGGCCGGAGGAGCGCAAGCTGCGCATCAGAGTGCAGATCATCGACAAGTATTTTGCGAATCTCGCCATTCTTATCGGTTTCCGTGACGACCAACACGTCTCTGTGCGCATGGAAAAATGCGCCGAGGATTTCTTGCAGGAATATACCGGGTGGATGAACGCAAAGGCGGAGTAAACCAAAAGTAGAGAGAGGTCAACCGTGCGTCGGTTGACTTTTCTCTTTTGCGGTTGTAAAATAAAGCTATCTTGAAGCAGGAGGCTTGAAATATGGAAAAACAAACGTTTGGAATAAAAATTGCAGCATTACGTAAGGAACGTGGGATGACTCAGGCGGAGCTTGCCGAAAAAATGGGAGTGACCGATAAGGCAGTCTCAAAATGGGAGCGGGATCTCTCCTATCCCGACGTAGCACTTCTGCCGCGTTTGGCAGAACTGTTTGGAATTTCGGTAGATGAACTAATGCAGAGTGGAGAAAATGCGAATGAAACAGGGAAAGATGTACCCAAACACAGCTTTCAATCACTGTTGCTACTGATGACAACGTGCATCCCTCTTGCTATGGGAGTTGCGGTAACAGTGCTGTCCTTCTTAAAGCAGCTGAGTCTGTATTCGGGATTTGGATTGCTTGGGATCGGTCTTGCAAGCGTGGCACTTCATCTCTTGATTGCACGCGAAAAATGAAAACAAAAAGGAACAGATGCAAAACCTGTTCCTTTTTCAATTAAAAATGCAGCCACGACGACGCGATCGCGAAATAAATGATCAGCGTCACGGCGTCGACGATCGTGGTGATGAACGGGCTTGCCATGACGGCGGGGTCAAGACCGATGCGCTTGGCACCGATCGGGAGCAACGTTCCCACGATTTTCGCGAAAATGATCGCGGAAAAGACCGTCGCGCAGATGATCGCCGCGATGATGAGGTTATTCTGCACCTCACCCGATTCCAGCGTCGTGTAGATCTGAAAGCGGAAGTCGAGCGCCATGACCTTGACGAAGGTTGCCACTGCCAGCGTGATACCGCAGAACGCGCCCACGCGGATCTCCTTCCACAGCACACGCAAAACGTCGCGCAGCTCAATCTCATTCAGTGACAGTCCGCGGATGATCGTAACCGACGTCTGTCCGCCCGCGTTACCGCCCGTGTTCATCAGCATGGGAAGGAAAGCGGTCAGCACGGCGTAGGTGCCCAGCGCCGTCTCATAGCTCGTGATGATCGCGCCGGTAAAGGTTGCGGTGATCATCAGCAGAATGAGCCATGGCACGCGCTGCTTCCAGACCTCCCAAACGCTGGTTTTGAGGTACGGCTTCTCACTCGGCAGCATCGCTGCCATCTTTTCGATATCCTCGGTCGCCTCGGTTTCAAGGACGTCCAACGCGTCGTCGACGGTAACGATGCCGACGAGCCGCTGCTCCTTGTCGACGATCGGAAGCGCGATCATGTCGTAGTGAGAGATCATGTTCGCAACCTCCTCACGGTCGTCGTGCGTGTGGGCGTACAGGACGTTTTGATCCATGATGTCGCCGATTAGGTCGGTCGGCTTGGCAAACAGCAGGTGCTTGAGCTGAATGACACCCTCCAGCACGCGAGACGCGTTGGTGACGTAGGCGACGTAGACGGTTTCCTTGTCGAGACCGATCGAGCGGATGCGTGCGACCGCCTCCTCACATGTCATGCCCTTGCGCAGATCGATGAACTCGCTCGTCATCACGCGCCCTGCGCTTCTTTCGGGGTAGGCGAGAAATCGGTTGATTTCCTCGCGTGTTTCGGGCGTTGCGTTTCTCATAATACGGCTGACGACGTTGGCGGGCATTTCCTCCAGCATGTCCACCGCATCATCGGTGAACAGGTCTTCAATGATCTGTGAGATCTCCGTGTCGGTCATCTTCGTGATGATCAGCTCCTGCAGATCG
>JAFTPJ010000040.1 GCA_017463405.1 Clostridia bacterium | reverse complement strand
CACCATGGCGTCGACGCGAATCGTACGCAAGCGCAAAGCCCTTACACCACTGCCCTCTGTTTCCTGTTCATCACGTAAAACGGAACATACGGCAATGCATGGATGATCAGATACGCGACGTAAACAATGACTACCGACAGCCAATCCGGCGTCGCGTTGCCGATAGGCGTAAAAATAAACGAGTTCAATTTGAAAAACATGTAATCGGAATTGACAGGTGAAAAGTTTACAACATGTGCAATCAGCGATACCGCAAAAAGCGGAACACATGGCAATAGCAACTCCCATGCGTGTCTCACACGCGTGTAAGAATGATACCCCGAAAGCAGCATCACCAGCGCACACAAAACAATGGTGCCGTGGTAAAACAGCGTGTGAAAGCCCGAAAAGGAGAGGCAGGAATAATTGCTCAAAATATTGACGGGATAAACGAAATTGACCAGCCCTCCGATCAATCCCAGCGTGCAGACGTATCCGCAAGCGGCATATCGAACCGCTCCCTTCCCCCAGATTGCAAACGGCATCGCATACAGGAAAATACTGCAGGGATACAGCGGAAGAATGCCGCCCCACTCAAATTCCACCTTGGCGCCCGACACGGTCTCCCAGAAGATTTTCGTAATTTCCAGCACAATCAGGATGCCCCACAGAACCGCAAACACCGTTCTGATCGACCGCTCCTCTCGCTTGGAAAGAATAAACGCCAGTACAATCACCGCGACAATGCAAATTCCCGAAAATATAAACTGCAACGGTGTAAACATCGTTCCCGGCATCTGATCCGCCGATGGCAGAAAGTCCTTGTGTGTGAAAAAATTCTTCAAAAGGTCCGAAATACTCCACATGATATTAAAAATTCCTTTCTTTTTTGGTAATCCAACGCACCGTTATCTGGTTCGCTGTTTTCCCGGTGATGTACCAAGTTTCTTTTTGTAGCAACGGCAAAAATAGCTCTCGTCCTCAAAGCCGCACGCACATGCAATCTCCGCAATGCTCTTATCAGTGTTCTCCAGCATGGTCTCCGCAATCTTGAGACGATACTCGTTGAGATACTGCATCGTGCTCATGCCCGTGACCTCCTTGAAGACGCGGCAGAAGTGATATTTGCTGACCATACAGAGCTCCGAAAGCTCCCCCACTGTGCATCGCTCCGCGTAGCCGTCGCGGATTCGACGGAGTGCGGGCTCCACGACCGCATAATAACGAACAACATGCTCACGGTTGGCGTGATCACCCATATCGTTCATTCCGTAGCGCAATAAAAGCGCAAAAAGCTCCAGCATCAGCCCACGAACGGCGATGCGATAGTGTGGAGCGCGTGTCTTCATTTCCTCTACGGCACGCAACAGAATCCGACGCATCCGATCGTCATTGCAAAATTGCGTACGGAAGGATGCCCCTTCCGCAAGAAGCAGACTGCGCAGATCGGGCATTTCGGCACCCATGCCCGCAAAAAACTCTGGCTCCACCATAAACAGATGGTATTTTCCCCTCTCCTCGCCCAGATCCACCGTTGCGTGAAATTCGTACGGATTGATGACGATCACATCCCCCGCGCGTGCGACGACAGTGCTCGTACCGATGAGAAGCGTGGACGTTCCCTCGTAAAAGTATTTGATCTCGATCGCCTTGTGGAGCGCGCGCCGCGCGTCCTCCACGTTGTCGACTCCCGATGTACGACAGGTATCGATAATGATGGGGAAATCTTCCTCCTCAAAAGACAGATGTTCCTCATGTTTCATGATCTCACCTCCGTTTTTATCATCATACCACAAAAATGCCGTTCTGTCAAGTACAAGCTGACACAGATTCAAAAAATGCACCTGCGGAATACGAATGTTCTGTATTCCACAGGTGCGGTGTTACTTTTCAAATGTGGCTCTTACAGCAAAACGTCGTAGTACGTTTCGATCTTTTCCTTTAAAGCGCGCACGGTATAGCCGTCTACGCGCTCAACGTAAGGCTTTACACGGCAAATGTCATCGCACAGCGCCGTGGTGTTATACTCCACCGCAATCTCCAGCGGCAACGTCGGCACGAGCGGCTTGACGGTATCTCTCTTGCGGATTCCTTCCGCAACGGCATCATAAATCCGCTGATCTGCGGTTACATTGTCGACACAAATCGCCGTATTGCGCACATTCGCCTCTTTTACCACAGCAATCGCCACGTTCTCGCCAAACAGCGCCCTTGCCTCAGCGCAAGCCGCCACGTCACCGCTAACGGCAACACAGGGAACATCGAAATGCCCCGCGTACACACCGATCTGCGACAGCTCCCCGATGCGCTCACCGTTGTAACGGTAGTGATGGATCGTTTTAGAGGATTGCGTATGATCGAGAAACGCCCGTTGCGTTCCCGCCATTGCGTGCATGCCAATTGCAACGACTGCGTCGCAATTCCGAATGACCTCCGGATTTCCGGAAACCGAAATCTGTACCGCGCGCGGATCGAGCGCTCCCTCGATAAAGTTTTTACCGCCGCCGTGACCGTCAACGACGTAAACGGTCTCGGCTCCCTCATCAAACGCGGCACGCACAGCAGTGTTCGTATCCGCCATCAGCCGCACCAACGCGTTTTTATATCCCGGCGTTTCTGTCTCGAAAATATCGGTAATCGAGCTGACACCCGAGATTCCCTCAAGATCGGTCAATATCAGTACGTTCATTTGCTACACCTTTCCGATCAGTTCGCAACGCCGTACCAGCGTCCGCCCTGAGACTTGTCATCATCGTCCACGAGCAGCTCCTCATAATGAGACGCGACCTTGCGGAAGGCGGCGACGTACTTATCAATCCATTCCTTGTCAAAGTGCTTGAACCACGGAATCTGGAAGCAAAGAATTTCCTCGGATGGACGGCAGTTGATGTCGTCCTCGCGTACGTCGCGGTCGTTAAACGCAATACGTGTGGGCTTTCCTGCATTGAATAGGTCGAAATCCTTGAAGAACGCATGGGTGTGCAGGCTGTAATTTCCGCCCTCCCAGCAGCAATCCACACCCTCGGCTCTCATCGCCGCACAGAAGCGCTTGACCGAAAGCCCGCCCAGCTCCTCGGGGTGATAGATACCATGCGGGCAGTACCAGCCCGCCATGTTCGAACCGGTGGATTCATCCACACGGATGGCGTGGAGTCCCGGAATCTGCTCCAGCTGATCCCAGAAATAGTTCATCGCGCGACGGATCTCTGCACAACGCTCGTCGTAGTACTTCAGCTGTACGCGCGCAATTGCCGTGCAGACCTGATTTGCTCTGCCCTTGATGCCTCCCAGCGCAAGATTCCAATAGGGCGCCAGATCAGGGCTTTCCTTAATATAGTTGGGGTTGTTGCGCTCATAGTGCGCAAACGCGATCGCACGCTCGTAATACTTGATGTCGTCAGTAACCATCATTCCCAGTTCGCCCGCGGCAAAGGATTTCATGCTCATTAGGGACATCGCGGCAATATCACCGAACGTACCGAGTTTTTTACCCTTGTACATACCGCCCTGCGCGTGAGAAACGTCCTCAATAACCTTTAGGCTGTACTTTTTTGCAATCGCCATAATGGGATCCATATCGGCGGGATAACCGAAATAATGGACGACCATAATTGCCTTGGTGCGCGGCGTGATACAGCGCTCGATGTCGGTGGGATCGATGGAAAGATGCTCGTCGATATTGCAGAACACGACGGAAATACCGAGGTTTGCGGCAACAGACGCCGTACCCCAATAAGTTTTGGTGGGACAAATGATCTCGTCGCCCATACCGAGTCCCAGTGCGAACATAGCGGTCAGGAGTGATGCGGTACCGTTGCAAAACGCCAGCGCGTACTTTCTTCCCTGCCATGCGGCAAACTCCTCTTGGAATTTTATAGTAACGTCGGTAAGTGAAAAGCTATTGTTACGGATAACATCCAGCGCCGCTGCCTCATCCTCCTCGGTCATGATCGGCCAACCGAACAGGTGCTTATCGGGGGTTTCACTTTTTACAATGGCGGGCTTGCCACCGAAATATGCAAGTTCAGACATAATGTATAATCCTTTCGTCAATTCGTTATATTCAATGTGCCGCGCTACTTTCCATTTTCGGACGAGCGGTAAATCTCCTCAACCAAACGGACTGCCTCGTAGCCGTCATGCGCGGTGATCAACAGCGCCTCCTCCCCACGGATCGCGGCGACAAAGTTGCGCAATTGCAGGGCATGCCCCTCGTGTCCCAGCATCGTGGGATCGGAAGCCGTTCCCGTATCGGTCAGAACCGTTTTGTCAACCAGCATCTCACCGTCGATGCAGAGCTTTTCCAGCGTGGAATCCACCAGTGTGGCATAGCCTTTCGAGCCATGAATCTCAATTCTGCGCGAAAACCCGGGGTACGCGGAGGTCGAAGCCTCGATGACGCCAAGCGCTCCGCAGTCAAACTCCACCAACGCCGCCGCCGTGTCCTCCACCTCAATGTTATGCACCAGCGTCTTGGCACGTCCGCGCAACAGCGTGGCGTCTCCAACGAGATAGCGCATCAGATCCACGCCGTGGATGCCTTGATTCATCAGCGCTCCGCCGCCGTCCATCCGCCACGTCCCGCGCCATGTGCTGTTCGCGTAATAGGACGGTTCTCTCCAATATTTCATATACAAATCGCACATGACCAGCTGTCCGAACGAGCCCTCGTCGATCAATCTCTTGATTCTTTGCACATCATCGCGGAAGCGGTTCTGGGAGATCACAGTGATCAAATGGTGGCTGATCTCGGATTCACGACAGACCTTTTTTGCGTCGGCGGCGGTCAGCGCCATCGGTTTTTCCAGTACCACATGCTTCCCCTCACGCAACGCCTGCACAGCCTGATCGGCATGCAGACCGCTGGGGGTGCAGATGCAGACCGCATCGATCGTTTCGTCGGCGAGCATGGACGCATAGGACGGATACGCCTGTATGCCATACCGTGCGGCAAATGCCTCGGCACGGTCGCGGTTACGGTCGAACAGACCGATTAGCTCCGCCCCCTTGATCTCCGCGATCGAGAGTGCGTGCGCCTCGGCAATCACGCCACAGCCGATGATTCCAAAACGTATATTTTCCATTGTGTCTCCTTACAGACCGAGCAGACGGACAGCGTTCTCGCGCACGATCTTGCGGTAATTTTCCTCGCTGATCTCGCCCGTTGCGCGCATATCGTCCAGAAAATTGTTAAACTGATACGGATGATCGTTTTTGGTCGCGCAGATATCACAGCCGTAGTACATTCTGTCGGCAAACTCCTCGATAAATTTCGCGGCGTACTCGCGGTCACGCATCAGGGCGTTTGCGGCACTGCCCGCCGAGAGGTCACAGCACAGGTTGCCGTATTCGCGCAACAGCTTCGGCAGTCTCCCCTCCTTGACCTTTCCCGAAGGATACGAGTTGCGGAGCGCAGGCTCACACTCGCTGATCTCCGCCCAAAACGGCTGGGAGTGACCGAGAATCACGAGATCGGGATGCTTTTTCAGCATTTTTTCCAGTCTCGGCAATCCCGGATCGTCCACGATACCGTAGTATCCGCTCGGCTCGGGGGCGATGTGGATGGTCACAGGCATCTTCTGCTTTTCGCAATGCGCGAACAAATTATCCATCTTCGGATCGTCCGCATACAGATTGGAGGTCATCTCACCAACGCCCTTCGCACCAAGCTTTTTGTAGTGCTCCAGCAGAAAGCTCAGATCCGTCTTGGAGTCGTTGTGAATCGCACGCGGATCGACGTTGCAGAACCACACGAAGCGTTCCGGATGCTGATCAACGATCCACTTACAGTTCTCGTTGGACATAGGAAGCGAGGTTGCTTCGGGAGAAAGAATGGGTAACAGCACACCCTTTTCTATATTGAGCTTATCGTAATAAACGAAGATCTCCTCGGCGCAGACCATACGGTAACCGTCAACGTGGGGTGCCGCATACTGCGGAAACGCAGTCGCATGCGCGTGAATGTCTATTTTTTTGATTTGTTCCATTTAAAAATCTCCTTTCGAGTATAAAGTGATCCATCTGCCATTATTGTATCACAAAAATCCCCGCTTTGCAAGAACTGCAATTGACCGTTTTTAGGACAATATTGCTCAAATTCTGCAAAAAGCGGGGATTTTCAATTTTGTTTGGTGATATATCGATCAGTTGACGATCTGCACCTTGAGCAGATTGGTTGTGCCCTCAACATTGAGCGGTACGCCTGCGGTGATAACCGCCTTGTCGCCGGGAGCAACGATGTCAATCTGCTTTGCACAATCGATCGCATGGGTAAAGAGATCGTCGGTACTGTTCTGATTGAGCGCCAGCACGGGAACGACACCCCAGGAAAGGCTCAACTGATGGAAGGTCTTAAGCACGGGCGTTGCCGCGACGATCATCTGTGCGGGACGGAACTTCGACACGCGGCGCGCGGTCAGTCCCGAACGCGTTACCGCGATGACGACCTTGGCGCCCACGTCGCGCGCCGTGGTTGCCGCCGCATCACAGATCGCGTTTGTCACGTCTGCCGTATCGGACTCATACTTGATTCCCTGGTACATATCCATCTCAAACGCGTCGGTCTCCGCCTGCTCGGCAATCTGTGCCATGACCTTGACGACCAGCGCGGGATGATCGCCCGCTGCTGTCTCGCCCGACAGCATAACTGCGGACGTTCCATCGAATACCGCGTTCGCAACGTCGGTGATTTCGGCACGCGTGGGGGTGTTGGAGTGAATCATCGATTCCAGCATCTGCGTGGCGGTGATGACCATCTTACCCGACTGGTAGCACTTGCGGATAAAGCGCTTCTGGATGCCGGGCAGGCGCTCAAACTCCACCTCGACGCCCATGTCGCCGCGCGCGACCATGATACCGTCAGAATGCTTCAGAATCTCATTGAAATTGTTGACACCCTCAATGTTCTCAATCTTGGAAATAATCTTGATGCTATGCCCGCCGTGGTAATCGAGGAATTTTCGCAGTCCGATCACATCCTCCTTACAGCGTACAAAGGATGCGGCGACAAAATCGACATCCTGCTCGATACCGAAAATTAGATCCGCCTCGTCGCTCTTGCTGATGTAGGGCATATCGATATGGAAATTGGGGATGTTGATGCTCTTGTGGTTGGAGAGCACACCGCCCACGTCCACTCGACAACGGATCTCCTTATCGTTCGCATCCAGCACCGTCATGGCAACGCGTCCGTCGTCCAACAAAATGCGGATGCCGGCGGAAAGCTGACGCGGCAGGTCGGGGTACGAGATCGACGCCCCCGTCATGTCGCCCATGCGATCCTCAACGGTCAGGGTGAACTCGTCGCCCGCGTGCAGCGTGACCTTTCCTCCTTCAAAATCCTTGAGGCGGATCTCGGGGCCCTTGGTATCCAGCATCACCGCCGCGGGCAAGCCCATGCGATCGCGCACACGGCGGAACATTTCGATGGCATTTTTATGATATTCATGCGTCCCGTGGGAGAAGTTGAAGCGTGCGATGTTCATGCCGTTTTTCAGCATTTCCTCCAGCACGCTCTCCTTGAGGCACGCAGGTCCTAACGTACATACGATTTTCGTCTTTCTCATATTGAAACCGTCCTTTCATCCTATTTCTGCTATTTTATCATATCACAAATTTGTGTCCGTATTATGACAAAAAGGATTTTTTTACAAAAAAATAAAAAAATCAGCAAACGGGCTTTACTTTTTCCGCGCGGCGTGTTAAAATAAGGTAAAGCATTAGAAAGGATACATCACAATGACCAACAAGGAACGTTTTATACAAATATATAATGAAAAGATTACACGCGAGGGCGCGGATAAGCTACTCGACTTTTTGCAAAATGGCAGTGATTTCTTCACCGCCCCCGCCAGCACACGATATCACGGTGCGTATGAGGGTGGGCTTCTGGAGCACAGCCTCAACGTCTACGACTGCCTCGTGGACATCCTCGCGCGTCCGCGAATGAAGGAGGTCTACGGCATCGAATACTCCGACGAGAGCATCGCCATCGCGTCTCTGTTGCACGACGTCTGCAAGGTCAATTTCTACAAGACTTCCTTCCGCAACGTCAAAGACGAGACGGGTAAATGGGTCAGCGCCCCCTATTACACCATCGAGGATACCCTTCCCTACGGTCACGGCGAGAAGTCGGTCTACATGATCTCGGGATATATGCGTCTGACGCGCGACGAGGCATTTGCCATCCGCTACCACATGGGCTTTTCGGGCACGGAGGATACCAATAACGTCGGACGTGCGCTCGAAATGTTCCCCTTGGCGTACGCGACCTGCTGTGCCGACATGGAGGCGGCGTTCCTCATGGAGGGCAAGCTCGCGGGCACGAATGGAAATTGAGGCGCAATATGAAAATGACCACCCTTTGCTATCCCGAGCGGGACGGCAAGTATCTGATGCTCCACCGCACCAAAAAGCTCAACGATGAAAACCGTGACAAATGGATCGGCGTGGGCGGGAAATTCGAGGATCGGGAAAGCCCCGAGGATTGCATGAAGCGCGAGGTGCTGGAGGAAACGGGACTGTGCGTCACCGCCTTTCGCTATCGCGGTATCGTGACCTTCGTATCGGACGAGTATCCCACCGAGTATATGCATCTGTTCACCTGCTCCGATTGGACGGGGGAGGAAAAGGAATGCGACGAGGGGGAGCTTGCGTGGATCGAAAAGGCGCGCCTGCTCTCGCTTCCGATGTGGGAGGGCGACCGCATCTTCCTCGAGCTACTCGACACCGACGCACCGTTCTTCTCGCTCAAGCTGGTCTACAGAGGCGAGCACCTGTGCGAGGCTGTGCTGGACGGAAAGAAAATCAAATAATACAAAAAGGAACGGGACCTTGCAGCTCCGGAGAAGATCGGGATTGCTGCACGCTCGTTCCTTTTTTGCATATTCAGAATCAAAGATCGGCTTTTTGGTGGCAAGCGTCGCTAAAATCAAGCACGTGTGCAGTGATTTTTCCCCCACGGGCAACAAAAAACGTTTCCGTCTCTGCGCCTTGTGCCAAAAAGGCACGGTCGGTCAGAGACAAGACCTCTGCTTGTGCGTTCATGGGCCAGACGGCGCTTTTGCCGTCTGTAACCAGCTTCACGGGAGCCCCGAAGGGAACCTGTAATTCATAGCTTGCTCCGTCTATGGTAATGACGGCGCGGCGCGGTTCGGGGCGACCGTTGTACCAATCTACCGCGAGGAAATAGTAGTGACGCGTTCCGTCCGCCTGACGGAAGACGGTGTACTCCACGTCCGTGCCGCAAGAAACTCGCAACGGCTCTTCGTCAAGCACCCTTGCTGTCAATGACGCAACCGTCTCTCGGTACACAGAGAAAACGGCAGGATGCGCGGGATAGCAGAGCGCATTGACAAGAACGAGCTTGCCCGCACCGTGTGAGATCGCCGTAACAAGAGGGCGTCCCGTGTCCGTTGTGCGGAGAATTTCGCCGGATACCACATTTTCGGCAACAAAAAGCTCGTTTCCTTCCACCGTATCGGGAACAAAGCTCGCCTCCCCCTCGGAGAGGAGCGCTGTCATGGGATGCGTGAAAATATGGAATGCATGGCTTGTCAAGCGCGCATGATCCGTAGTATCGGAAAGATGTGGCCACGCGCAAAGGAGTGTTCCGCCGCGGTGAACAAAGGCAAGCAGACGATCAAGATCCTCCGCCTCTGCCAGATTGTAGCCGGCAAAAATGAGAAGTTTATAATCGGCGAAATCCCCCGTTTCCACGGGAACGGCATCGACACATCCGTTTGGCGTGCCGCTGAAAATGCCGAAGGGCTTGCTGTGCTCTGCGGAAATATAGCCCGTTTTTGCCGTGCCGAAGCTCTCACAGCTGTCCAAGGGATAGAAATGCTGTAAAAGCTTCCATGACGCGCCTGCCTCGCCCACTTTCATAAAGGGCATACCAAACACGTTCTCCGAGGAAAAGCCGTCCCATCCGTCGCACCGACCGTGCAAAAAGGCAATGGGGGTATGGAGTTTGCCCGTTCTCGCGTGCGTGTCAACAAAGTCGTTAAAGCACGCAAGCTGCTCTCGGTGACGGCGGCAAGGCTCGGAAAGACGGTGGTGGTAGGCGTAAAACGCCTCCATATACCAAAGTCCTTCCTCGGTGTTGATATCGGTTACGCCGTGAAGATACGGCACGAAAAGCGAAAGCAGGTAGCGGCGATACCTTCCCTCGGTGTCGTGTGGGAAGGTGGACCATTGCAGAGCGAGATGCGCACCGAAGGTCTTCTTACCATATGCCTTGGAGGCGCCGCGCAGGAAGGAGAGCGGTACCTCGGTCGAGCCGTCCATGGACTCAAAGCCCGCAAAATCAAATCCGTTTTGGTAGAAGTATTTGAACATGACCGCAGGACCCGTGTGGCGTGGGAAGCCGCCCGCATTCAGCTCGCGAAGCGCGTGGGCGGCAACGTCGTGCGCCTCCTTCACATCCGCGTGCGTGCTTTTGTTTCTGCGATAGGTGCACCCCGCTTCGCCCCAACGAAGATTGAAGGGGCGCATTGCTCCCTCCACAGTGTTGGGATGCTCCCGTCCCAGACGTGCGGCAAGATCGAAGAATTCATCCAACGGAGCCATAACCTCGCGCGGGTCGGCAGGCGTCCAATAAAACAGCTGACCGTCGCGCTCATGGAGCTGGCGACCGAGGAATCGCTCGCCTGCCATCATTTCCAAGGTGGGATTGGTGGCGATGGAGGGAAGATCGCGACCGTCGGAGATCAGAACGTAGTCTATATGCAGTGCGTCACAAAGCGCGGTGAACAGTGACCACACCGCGGCATTTACGTGGCGTTGACCGCCCCAGCGGTAGACCTGCCGCACCGTCAAAAGCTTACCGATGCCATGCGCCACATACCATTTGAGGTAATCGATGACCGCCGCCTTGTCCGAAACATCGATATAGATCATATCACCGCTTCCCGCACGCACACCGTCCGCCGCGCGCCTTACGCATCGCTCAACGGTGTAGTGCTTTTTCTCGCCTGCGGCGGACAGCGAGAAGGAAAGCCCGTTTTTCTCCTTGACGGGCAGTAACGTGAGCACGCGAAGATCAACGTCGTCAAAGCGCGTTTCCCGAACCATCGTAAAATCCGAGCTTTCAAAAAGGATCTCCGTTTCCCTTGCCTCCGTTTCCACAAGGAGAGCAAGCTCCTCGCCCCACACAACGCTCGCAGGGGTGTGAATCAGGGAGAACGCCTCTTTCTTCCCTTCAAGCAAAAGCACCTCGTCGATCGCCAGCGGCAATGCTTCGAGATAATCGCTTGTATAGGTGATGGAGAGGGTGTTGTTCCCCTCTTTGAGTACGCCGCATGGAACGGGAATTTCAATGGGAGAGAAGCGGTGCACCTTCAAAAAGACCTCATCCTCAAAGCAAAGCGTGTCATTCAGCGTGATCCGAAAGCGCGGCCATTCGCGCTTCGAAAGGTTCTGACCGAGCCAGGCAAAGCTCGCAAGTCCGAGATTCCCGCGTTCAAACGCGGGGAGAAGATTGCGCCCCGCACCGTCGCGAAGACAGGGCTGCTCGAAATACACCTCACCCGTATAGCCCTCACCTTCAAGCGTTACGGTCACGCAAGCGGTGTCGGTCGAACCAATGCACAGTGTTTGCAGAATAGCGGTATAGGCATACGTTCCCGTCGGAATGTCGAGGAAAACCGTTTCGTCGGGTGCTTCTCGCGTGTCGCGCGGATCGCCCCCCTCCTTTACGCTCCATCTCTCATAACGAAAGCGCAAATATCCTCCCGCTTCCTTTTTCAGATTCTTGGCTCTCACCGAGATTCCGAGCTCCCACGTGTCGTTTCGGTCGGTGAAGGTATCATATCCGTACAAGCCGTAGGTGAGGGGCTGCCAGAGAATCTTTTTGACGGCACGCTTCGGAAAAGGAAGCGGCGTGCTTGCGGAAAAGTCAAGACAGTATCGGTCCCTTTCCGCCATCTCGATATTCAGCGAATCGTCGATCAGTAAATATAGCAGCTCTGCCCCCGATTCATTTTTCATCGCAGGGGTGGAGACATCCTCACAGTTAAAAAAGAGGCGATGCCGTTCTTGGGTGCTCTCTGCATCGGCATCAAAGTGAAAGGAGAGGGTCTTCCCTTGCCTTAAAATGCAAGCGTTGCCCTCCTGCTTCAATACATATTTCGGAACAGACGTCATAAAATCCTCCTTGAAAGGTGCTGCGGGATTTTGGCTTCATCCACATATACACTATTGTTTCACAAAAGCAATGCAAAGTCAAGGGGCAAGCGCATCTCGCGTTTACCCCACCCGTTTATTATTTCCGCATCAATTTTTACTCAAAATTTCCACAACGCGCACAACCGTGCGCCAGAAGACCTCCACTGACGCAAGATCCAGTCGCTCCATCGGAGAGTGAATATCGTACATCGCAGGCCCGATCGAGATGATATCCATGTCGGGCAGCTTGGAATAGATGATGCCGCACTCCAGCCCTGCGTGGATGACCTCTATGCGCGCGTCCTCGCCTGTAACGTCACGGTACGCCTCCATGTATGCGTCTCTGACCGCCGACGCGGGAGCGTACCTCCAGCCGGGATAGCGGCTGTGATGGTGCGTCCTGCAGCCCGTAATTGCCGCCAACGCATCCAGCTCCGCAATCGATGCGTCCAAACGGCTCTCGGTCGCCGAGCGCGAGGAGAACACAAAGGTGATCTCACCCGTCTCCGCATCGGTGCGCACGACGCCGAGATTGCGGGAATACTCCACCAAGCCCTGCTCGTCCTTGTTCATCGCAAGCACGCCGTTCGCCGCGCAGGAAAGGATCGCGATCGCGCGTGCGCTGTCCTCGTCCGACAGCATCGTGTTGGGGTTGGAGACCTCCTCAAGGGACACGGAAAAGCCTGCGTCCTCGCGCACCAGCTCTCCGCGGATCATTTCCGTCATATAAAGGATTTGCTTGTAGCACTCGGGATGCGAAACGACAATCACCGCCTCGCACTCGCGCGGAATTGCGTTGTCCTTCGAGCCGCCCGAAAGGGAAACGATATTGACCGTCCATCCCTCCACTGCGGGCATCGAAAGCAACCGTCCCATCAGCTTGTTTGCGTTCGCTCTGCCCGTGTGGATGTCACAGCCCGAGTGACCGCCCATCAGCCCCTTGACCGTCACGCGCATGGGGATTCCCATACCTTCGTGAAACGGAACGCGCACAGGTGTCATGGTCAATTCGCTCCGCACACCGCCCGCACAGCCCGCCGTGATCACGCCCAGCTCCTCGCTGTCCATGTTGATCATCCGACGTGCGCGGATATAGCTGTAATCGAAGCCGTGCGCACCGTTGAGTCCGACCTCCTCGGACACCGTAAACAGACATTCAACGGCGGGATGCGCCGCGATTTCACCGTCCAGGATCGAAAGCATCATCGCCACGGCGATGCCGTCGTCACCGCCCAGCGTCGTGCCCACAGCCCCCAGAAGATTCCCGTAGAGGAACAGCTTTAAGGGATCGTTCAGAAAATCGTGCTCCACGTCGCCGTTCTTCTCACACACCATGTCGGTGTGTCCCTGGAACAAAATCGGTGCGACATTCTCCATTCCCTTAGTCGCGGGCTTGCAGATCAGGACGTTGTGCAATTCATCACGTACGTAGTCCAATCCGCGGGACTTGGCAAAGTCCACCAGATAGTCGGCAATCGTTTCCTCGTGATAGGAGGGGTGCGGAATCGCGCAGATCTCCTCAAAAAATCGAAAAACAGAGGCGGGGTCCCGTCCTTCAATCAAATATTCCATAAAAGAAATCCTTTCTTGTTGTTTGGCGAAGGGTATTTTCAATATCGGGGGAAATCACATCCGACTTCTCTTATCGCGCGAAATGTTGATCGCGCCCTCATGGAGCAGTTCCAGATTGTCCAGCGACTTGCCCGTGCCGATCGCCACGCAGGACACCGCGTCCTTCGCCACACGCGTTTTGATGCCCGTGACCCGCGTGATCAGCTTGTCGAAGCCGTAGAGCAGGCTGCCGCCGCCCGTCATCACGATGCCGTTATGCAAAATATCGCCGAGCAGCTCGGGAGGGGTATTTTCGATGACCCAGCAGACCGCGTCGAGGATCGCCGTGACCGGTTCTGCCAGCGCCTCGATCATTTCCTTGGAGCTGATGGTCACGACCTTGGGCAGCCCCTGACGGATGCACCGTCCCTTGACCTCAACACGCCCAGGCTCGGGATGATCGTACACCGCGCCAATCTGCTTCTTGACCGCCTCTGCGGTACGCTCACCGATCAGCACGTTGTATTTTCTCCGCACGTAGCGGATGATCGCCTCGTCGAATTTATCGCCCGCAATCTTGGTGGAGCGCGAAACGACCACGCCACCCAAGGACAGCACTGCCACGTCGGTCGTGCCGCCACCGATATCGACCACCATATTGCCGATGGGCGCGTAGATATTCAATCCCGCACCGATCGCCGCGGCGACGGGCTCCTCGATCAGATATGTCTTTTGCGCGCCCGCCTCACGTGCGGCGTCCAGCACCGCCTTTTCCTCGACCTCTGTGATACCCGAGGGAATGCAGATCATTACGCGCGGCGGAATGAACATACTGCCGCAGGCGCGGCGGATGAAATACTGGATCATTTTCAGTGTGACCTCGTACTGGCTGATAACGCCGTCACGCAAAGGACGCACGGCGGCGATATTGCCGGGAGTCCGTCCGAGCATCTGCTGTGCCTCGATGCCCACCTTGAGGATGCGGTCGGTGTTGGTATCGATTGCAACCACCGACGGCTCCTGCAGAACGATCCCCTTGCCTTGCACGTACACGAGCACGGTCGCGGTTCCGAGGTCGATGCCGATGTTACGGCTGATCTGCACACGGTGGAACAAAGATTTGATCCACGCGACAAGCCCCCGCCGCGGCTTCTTTTTCTTCTTGTGTGCATCCGTCATCTTCTGCTTTCTTGCGACGGGCTCGCCCTTTTTTTCTTCCTTCATCGGTTGCGACCTCCTTCCGTGGTGTTTGTTTTTATTATACATGATTTCCCGTATAAAATCAATCGTTTTGAAAAAGTTTTTCGAAAAAGCCTTGCGCGGACGAGAGACGACGCCCACCAAGCACGCTACGCCTTCGGGCTCCGAAACTCGATGACGTCCTTGTTCTTCACATCCGAGGCAATCGCGACGGCAATCACGTGTGCCGCGCCCATTTTACGCAAAATCCGCGTGCACGCCGCCATCCCTGCGCCCGTAGTGACGATATCATCCACTAAAAGCACAGTCTTTCCGCGACATTCGACGTTTTTGGCCGGCAGAAACGCATGCTTGGCGTTCTTTTCGCGTTCGGTAACGGAAAGCGCTTTTTGCACCCGATCGGCACCGCGACGGCGCACAATCAACGTGCTATGCGATACACCGAGCATCGCGGACAGCCCCAAGGCAAGCGCCTTTGCCTGATCAACACCGTGAAATAGCACCGCACTGCGCGCTCTCGGAAGATGCGTAATCACCACCTCGGAATCGGTAAGCCCCAGCTCCGACAGGCGCGCAGTCAGCATCGGCGCCAGTGCTTCTGCCAGAAAGTGAACGGTTTTGCAATCGTTTTTCTGCTTGACCGAATAAATCATGCGGTTTTGTACGGGCGTCTTTTTCTGCGGCAGATAATAGGTCAGCTTGCATAATCCGTCACTTTTCGCGGCGCTCATCGGGAATGGCTGACAAAAGCAATCGCCCACGCGCTTGGCGCAAATGCCGCAGGTCTCCAGTGTTTCGCTGACCCACTCGCGCAAGCATCTGTTACACAGCGCGTCCTGCGATGCGCGATCCTCTGCGGGGGCCTTCCAATCCAGCAGCTCACAACACGCGACACACCGCGGTGGAAAGCAAAGATCGCGTAGATAATTCAGGATTCTGTTTCTTTCAGCCATCTCGAAAGCCCCGTGTATCGCATCGCCTGCCGATTGTTTCCGATCATCGTACGAATAACCTCCTCACGACCGACGAGGATCACCATGCTCTGCGCACGCGTGACCGCCGTATAGAGCAGATTGCGGGAGTGAAGCATCGCGGGGGCACTTCCCATCGGAATCACCACGATCGGGTACTCACTGCCCTGACTTTTGTGTACCGTTACCGCGTATGCCGGCTCCAATTCATCCAGCATATTGAACTCGTACATGACGATTTTATCGTCAAAACGAATCTCTGCCTGCTCGTTTTGCGGATCAATCCGCACGATCGTTCCGATGTCACCGTTGAACACTCCGTTTCCGTACGATCCGTCGTCGCGCTCCCACTCGATGTCGTAGTCGTTGCGCGTCTGCATCACGCGATCACCCTCGCGAAAGACCAGCTCGCGGAACTTGTGCTCGCGCTTGTGTCCGTCGGGAGGATTGAGCGCCGCCTGCAGAATGACGTTGAGGTGCTCGGTGCCGGTTTCTCCCTTGCGCGAGGGAGAGATTACCTGCGTTCCCTTGATTGCCATCTCGCCGTATGTTTTCGGCAGACGGATCTTACAAAGCTGTGCCACGGTCGCGGCGATTTCGGCGTCGCTCTCGCGAGGCAGGAAGAAGAAGTCGTTGTTTTTGACGTCCAACCTCGGCATTTCACCGCGATTAATCGCGTGGGCATTGGTCACAATCAAGCTTTCCTGTGCCTGACGAAAAATCTCGTCAAGGCGTACCGTGGAGAAGCGACCGCTCTCCAACAGGTCGCGCAGGACGTTGCCCGCGCCCACCGACGGGAGCTGATCCGAGTCTCCGATGACAATTATCCGCGCACCCGGCTTGACTGCTCGCAGTAGTGCCGCCATGAGGTTGTTGTCCACCATCGACGCCTCATCGATGATGATAACGTTCTCCTCCAAAAGATTGTTCTCGTCGCGCAAAAAGCGCAGACCCTTGCCCTCCTCACCGCTGTACTCCAGCAGACGATGGATGGTTTTTGCCTCGCACGAGGTGGATTCCGACAGCCGCTTTGCCGCACGTCCCGTGGGAGCGCAAAGCGCGATTTTCAGCCCCATGCTGTCAAAAATATGAAGCAATGCGCGCACGACCGTCGTTTTACCCGTGCCGGGACCGCCCGTGAGCAGCATGACACCGTTTTCCAGCGCGTCAAAGATTGCCTGACGCTGTCCCGATGCGTAGCGGATGCCGCTGTCGCCCTCCTCCTTGCGGATGAACGAATCGATGTTCGCCGTGTCCATCACGGGACAGACGCGGTCGATGAGTAGCAACTTGCGTGCGATGTATTTTTCGTTATCGTAAAACTGCTTGTCGTAAAGGAATTGTGTGCCGTCGAAGGTGACGGTGCGGATCTTCTGCTCTTTGAGCAGTGTGGAGACCGCCTCGACAACGCGCTCCTCGGGCGCCTCCAGCATTTTAGCGGCACCTGTCACCAGCTTTTCGCGCGGCAGACACGTATGACCGTTCTGATGCGCGTTTGCGCCCAGCATATACTGCACGCCGCTGCAAAGGCGCTCGGGAGAATCCTGCCCGATGCCGAGCTTCACCGCCAGTCGGTCGGCGCGCTCAAAGCCGATGCCATCGATCTCCTCGCACAAAAGATACGGATTTTCCTTTGCCAGATCAACCGCACTGCCGCCCCATTTTTTGTAGATGCGGACGGTCATGGCAGCGCCGAAGAACTCCCGGAAGAAGAGCATGGCGGAGCGGATGCCCGCCTTGTTTTTGAAGTCCTCGGAGATCTCATGCGCACGCTTGGAGGTGATTCCGGGGACGTCTGCGAGCCACTCGGGGTGATTTTCGATGACGTCGAATGTCTCGTCACCGAACGCATCCACGATGCGCTGGGCAATCTTCGGTCCGATTCCCTTGATGGTTTTGGAGGAAAGATAGCGCAAAATCGACGCACGGTCAGCGGGAAGCTGCTTTTCCGCCTGCTCGACGCGGAACTGGCGACCGTACTTGGGGTTGTGTACCCATTTTCCGTAGACGGTCACGATATCGCCCTCACCGATGTAGGGGAGCGTTCCCGTGATGGTGACCAGCTCGTCGGTGTCTGTCCCCAGATCGCAGATCGCAAAGCCGTTTTCCTCGTTGGAATAGATGACGTGCTCGATGCTGCCGGACAGTCTGACCATGCCGACGTCGTCCGCAGAGGACAACGTTTCCTCGTCAAAATTCATATGCATCTCCTCCTTTCCGCATTTGTTCAACATATTAAGTATATACCAAACACGCCGCAAAGTCAAGGGGCGGCGTTCGATTTACACATAAAAATGACGAAAGCAGAGTCAATGCTGCTGCATTGGCCCTGCTTTCGACATTTGTTGAGCGATAAACCGGAGCTTGCAACCGTTCCCCCGTGCGCGGCAACACACGGGGGGCAGACGTAGTCAACGAAAAACAACGTTCTTTTCCATACCTTGCAAAATCGCACCGTCTGCCCGAACGGCAGTGCAATTTCAGAGGGAACGGAGGATACTTCTTTCATTCCATCGAATCTGCAAATCTGCAAATTTGCATATTCGGAACCTGTTTTTCGAAGAACCTACCAAAATGAATCGCTTTGCACGCAATAAAAAATCCGCGCACAAAGCATAAAAGCGCTTCGGCACGGAAAATTCCCATGAGAAAAAAACTATCTGCGGAAAACCTCTTGCAAAACCCGAAAAAATGTGGTATAATACACCTCGGGTGCCGGTGATCCGGTTGTATAGGAGTGCCTTCTTCACTTTTATGCAGGGCTGTTGTACTGCAATACAGCAGCCTGCCTTTTTTATTTGTACCCCTATTATACCGCAAATCAAGGCGTTTGTCAATACGTTTTTGTATTTTTTCGGAAATGAAGGAAAGGGATGAAAGGAAGGAAAGACCTTGGGGCGAGAGACCACTTTTGAAAGAAACGCATCGCGGCTATATCGTTTTGTACAAACATTTTTGCCGTGAAGACAATATGTTCCTCTTGAAGCGGAACATACTGATCAATAAAAGCAAACTCGTTAGGCTCCCAAATGCCTCTCTCCAAAACTTTTCCCGAAAGAGCATGATATCTGTTGCAGGGTGTCATATGCTGCAATCGGTAAATGATGAATGAAGTGTTTTTTCATAATTTAATCATTGTTTTCCGAGGAGTGAAGGCAGTCCCATTGAATTGCCTCACCTGTCTGTAATATTTAGCAAAACCAAGGTGAGCCCAATGCAATTTCGCATTGGGCTCACCCACATTCTATCACTTCAACCATTCCTTCAATGCGTCAGCAAGGTCGCATTTCTCCCACGGTACATCGATATCCTCGCGTCCCATGTGTCCGTACGCCGCTACCTGACAGTAGATCGGACGACGCAGATCAAATCTCTTGATGATCGCCGCGCTTCTCAGATCCACCAGATCCAGCACCTTCTCCTCGATCAGATGCTCGTCCACCTTCGCGGTGCCGAACGTATCGATCATCACCGACACGGGCTTCGCCACGCCGATCGCATACGCAACCTGCACCTCGCACTGATCCGCAAGCCCCGCCTTGACGATATTCTTCGCCACGTAGCGCGCCGCATAGCATGCCGAACGGTCGACCTTTGTCGGATCCTTACCAGAGAATGCACCGCCGCCGTGACGTGCGTATCCGCCGTAGGTGTCAACGATGATCTTACGACCCGTCAGACCCGTGTCCCCCGCAGGACCGCCCACCACGAATCTTCCCGTGGGGTTGATGTAAATCTTGGTATCCGCATCCATCATATCCGCGGGAATGATCGGTCGGATCACCTCGCGAATCAGATCCTCGCGGATCTGCTCAATCGATACGTCCGCGCTGTGCTGGGAGGAAATGACCACGGTATCGATGCGCACAGGCTTGCCGTTCTCATCATACTCCACGGTCACCTGCGTCTTACCGTCGGGACGCAGATACTTCAGCGTGCCATCCTTGCGCACGTCGGTCAGGCGGCGTGCCAGCTTGTGCGACAAGGAGATCGGGAGCGGCATCAATTCGGGGGTTTCGTTGCAAGCGTAGCCGAACATCAGACCCTGGTCGCCCGCGCCGATGTCAAGCTCGTCGCTCTCGCCCATCTTCGCCTCGTAAGACTTATCCACACCCATGGCAATGTCGGGCGACTGTGCGTGCAGGGACGTAATAACCGCACAGCTGTCGCAATCAAAGCCGTATTTTGCGCGGTCATAGCCGATTTCACGCACAGTTTCGCGCACGATCTTCTGAATATCGACCTGCGCCTTGGTGGTCACCTCACCCATCACGCAAACAAGACCCGTGGTGCAAAAG
This sequence comes from Clostridia bacterium, assembly GCA_017463405.1. Classification (GTDB taxonomy): domain Bacteria; phylum Bacillota; class Clostridia; order Oscillospirales; family CAG-272; genus UMGS1865. The sequence goes on along the minus strand of JAFTPJ010000040.1, from coordinate 7,243 downwards.
GTCTCACATGCCACACGGGACATGGGATCCTGACGCAGCATCTCGTCAAGAATCGCGTCCGAGATCTTGTCGCTGATTTTATCGGGATGCCCCTCGGTAACCGATTCACTGGTAAACAATTTTCTGCTCATTTTCTCGCTCCTATATTTTCTGAAATTCTATGTTTTTCTCCTGTAATTTTGTAGGTTCGATTCACGAATCGACTGTATGCAATGATCTCCGACAACAAAAAAAGCTCCGCGACGGAGCAATTTCGGCTCTCATCTTGCAGGAATTAGCACCTTACGCCCACGCGCAGGTTGCTGTAACATCATCGTGCCTGTCACTACGTTACTCTTGATAAGATATATTTGATTCTGATTTGGAAAGCATCGGTGCTTGGCACCGATGCTTTTTGGTGCCGGTAGTCGGGGTCGAACCGACACGGTATCGCTACCACTGGATTTTGAGTCCAGCACGTCTGCCAATTCCATCATACCGGCATATTGCGGGAATTATTATATCACATTCCCGCAGAAAAATCAAGAGGTTTTTGAAAAATATCCAAAAAAATTAAAAATATTTAAATCACCGCACCAGAATGCACAGCGGTTCACAGTAGTGAAGCGCCTCCGCCACCGAAATGCCGTCGGCTGTGCGCGTGCAGTCTGCCGCTTTCCATGTCCCGTCGCGATCGAGTATGCAAAATTCGGTCGCATCCCTCCAATGCGGCGGCAGATGAAGCGCAAAGCCCTCCGCCGTATCGTCGCAGAGATTGATCAGCGTCAGCATTCCAAAAAATCCGCTCGTCTCACGGTCGGTTGTCTCGTTCATCACCAGATAGGTCGCGGGTACGTCCTTGACAAAGGCGTACACATCGCGGTAATCCGAGACCAGTCGTTGGAGCAAGCGCTGACGGCGGTAGTTATACAGCGCCGCAGAACCATTGCCGTCGAGCACCGTTCCCATCACCGTTACCCGTCCACCAAGCGTATTATCAAAGCGCGTCATCGATACACTGACAAGCTTTTTCTCAAAGGTAAACTCCTCGCTGACGATCTCACAGCACGGATCAATGGGTGTCAGTCGCAACGCCCTGCCCTCGCGCCCCGCGGCGTAGGTGTGCGCGGGCTGCATGAGCCTTCCGCGTCCCGCTTCGGAAAATTCCTCACGGATGCGTTCCTTTGCACCGAGGTCAAAGCGGTAATCACCTACGGCAAGCTGCTCCCCGACCGCAACACCGAGGTGCTTGCCGTATCCTCGCTCGCATAAAGCATGCGCCGCCTCACCGTCGAGAAACAGTCCCTTGGAAAGATAGCGCATCACCGTCTCGTCGTCGGCGTATTTTGCCTGTCGCACGTCCCAGAACGCCACGTCCGCCTCGGTCGTCACATATGGGATGCCGAACAGACCTACAGGTTTTGCCCACAGCGGCTCGGTCTGCTTGCAATCATCGGTCGCCGTATTCCAAAACGGATCGTAGCAAATTTCCACGCCGTGAGTCGTGCATTGCTTTGCCACACGGTGGATCTCCTCCAATTTCGCGCGTGCGCGGACAAGCATTCTGCCGTATGCGGTCTCTTCGTTGGCATCGTCCAGAAGCTGCTGTACCTGGAAGGTCGAGCCGTCAAAGCCGTGCGCATAGGAGATCGCCATCAGCGCGCGCATCTGCGACGCAGAGGTGAAATAACGGATGTGCGGATAGGAATCAGATTCGTGATAGAAGCGGAACGGCTCGCCGATGTGCTGCTTGGTATAGATCGCGTGATAGAGCGTCTTCGGAATATCCTTCGTGTCGCCGCCGCAGTAAAACGTACCGTACAGGCGGGAAAACGGCGTGTGCCGCTCCCCTGCCATCGCGCGTGCGACCGCCTCGGTGCAATCCCCGTCCCAGTCGGCACCGCCCGCCTGCATGTAACCCAAGGGAATCTCGGGAGAATCGATGTCCAAAGCCGCACGCATCTCGTGCGCCAGCGTGACCAGCGTCTCCTTCATATACTCCCGATAACGGAGCATCAGCACATAGGAATCGGCGGTCTTTTCGGCAAAGCGCGCCACCAGCTCCTCACGGCTGTAGTATTTGCCCTCTTTTGCGGCAAAGCCGTCGAGATGATGGCGACAGAAGCAACCGCCGGAAAAGGTCGTCGCGTGGATCGAAAGGTCGTCCTCGGTGATGACAAACGAGGGTTTTACGATGCGTGTGACGTATGCAAGATCGTCACAAAAGCGACGGCGAAAGCGCGGGTCGGCGGGGCAAGAGGCGTAGCGCGACTCGCTCCCGTCTGCCTTGATCGGACGATCGAACGCCTCCGAGGGACCCGATTTGAGGGTGGTTGTAATCCACCAGCCGATCTCAATTTCCTGCGGTGTGAGGTCATTCTTTATCTTCAGCAAGCGGGCGGCGACATCCTCAAAATGCGATCGCGACGGATAATGTGTGCTCCTGCACCCCTTCTCGGGGGCTGATACCGCGAATTTTGAAAAGCCATATTTCTCCTTCAACTCCAGTATCTCATTTTCAACGGTCGTAGCGTCCTTCCGCACCGCATCCAGTGAAATCGGGATGATGATATCCAATTTTTCGTTTTTCGGGTTACTCATACGTTCGTCCTCCGAATCATGTCGCTGTAATCATTATAGCCCTTCCCGCCAGAAAATTCCTATCCTGCGGATAGGTAAACTTGCACAAATGATACTTTTTTTGCAACGGAGAAAAAACATTCGGCAGGATTCGCGCAGAATCCCCCATTGCGGTACGGAGCGAACAAGGATGCACCTGCAGTCGCAGTGATGTATTCGCATTCTCCTTGCATGAACCGGTGTCAGGCACAACGCGCCGTGAGCCACTTTAAGGTAGCCTCACCGGAGGGAGCTTCGAAAAACGCCGAGTCCTCACAAAATGTGAGGCGCGAACAAGGATGAACGCCGATCCCTACAAATATGATGTGCAAACAAAAAAAAATTCCCACAAACCGTCTCTTTGTCTGTGGGAATTTTCCATTGCGGTGAGTTCTCCGATAAGAGCCTCACGCTTTACAACCTCTGCGTTGTCATTGCTATTCAATTCTTTCTGATCTTCCCGACAAGTGCCCTGATTCCCATCACTGCCAGCAGAATAACATATGCAGCCGCCGAGAACCCGGCAATATAAATTAAGAGGCACCACGGATACGGAACCGAGCCCTGCACCAGTGAGTACACAGGCAGGGAGGGGTCACAGTGCGGACTGACAAAAAACATATTGAAGGTATCGGTCTCAAGCAGTCCCGTGACGTATGCAACCTCGTTAAGGATCACCGCCACCAGCACCGCCGCCGCAAATACGGGAACGGCGCGCAAAATGGTTTTGTGCTCCGCCTTGACGTAGCCCGTATACCACAGATAGATGCCCACCGTGAGCATCGAGCCGTGGCAGATCATGGTCTGAATATTGATACCGATCGTGGAAATAAACACATCGTTGGGATAAATCATCACACAAAGTCCCGCAAACATCGCAAAGGTTGCAAGAAATGCGCAAAGAGCGTCATGAATTTTTCCCTTTCGAAAAAATCCCGTCAGAAGTCCCACGTACATCGGCATGGAACAGAACTGCCAAGGGAACGCATACCACTCATAATCGGCGGTAATCACACCGTCGGTGTAGGAAAACGTAAAGTTGATCTGCTTATAGATCTCCAGCACAAATACCGCAAAAGCAACCCAGAACACCACGCGGCGCACCCGTTTTTCTCCCGCGTTTCTATGCAAGATGCAAAGCAGAATCCCCGCGCCAACCGACAGCACCCAAAACAGCAGGTGAAACCATCCGTACGCGGCAGGTGTTGTCATCTCTGTATCTAAAAACTGAAGCAGATTTCCCCAAAACTCCATACAACATCCCCTTTCTGATCAAAGAACCCAAACAATATGCTACTATCATAGCATACTTTCCCGCAAATTGCAATAGGTTGTATGAAAATTGTGAAAAATGTCTTCAAAATTCCATCACATTTCTGTCAAATTTCGGAAATCAGGAAATCTGATTCTTTGTCTGACGCGGCGGATAGCCGAGATACTTCTTGTAAAGACGGAAAAATACCGAGTAATCGGTAAATGCATACTTGGCACTTGCGGCGCTCGCGCTCATACCGTTCATCATATCGCTGTGCGCGGCAAAGACTTTTTTCTGCATGATGTACTGCTTGAGACCTATATGCATCGAGTGCGAGAACATATTCTGGATATACGACTTGGAAAGCCTTAACTCCTCCGCCAGAAAATCTGCATCGAGGCGACACTCCAGATTATCCGAAATCAAGCGCAGGACCGTATCCACAAGCGGCGGGCGCTCGGGCTCCAGGATGACTGATTGATCCATTCGATAGCTGCAAAACACCAGCAGCTCGCGAAGCAGCGCATCGGCGCAAACCGTAAAATCCTCGCGGCTGTACGTCTCGTGATAAAAATCCAACCGCTTGAAATAGCGGCAGAACTCCTTGTCGTCTTTGATATTGATGATCACGGGACGGGCAAAAAGCTTTTCGGCATGCTGCGGCGCCATGATGAACGAATCAAAATCCAGCACGTAGTTCTCGTACGGCAGTGGCGAGACAGGAATAAAATAGTGGTAGGTCGCGCGCGGGATGATCAGCAGATCGTACGGGTTCGGCTGATACAAAATTCCGTCGATATTATAGTTGGCATCCCCCCGTACAAACAGCAACAGCTCACAGCAGTTATGCATGTGCCGCGAGTAGGAGCTCGCGTCGGGAGTCTCCACGTATTTGTGCGAAATCTCATAGATCGGATAGCCCGATTTTTCTTCAAACATAGAGAAAGTCCCCCCTTTTCCTTCGGATTTTTTCCCATTGTATCACAAAAAAGTAGAAATTGCAATATAAAAAGTAAAAAATGCTATTTCTTTTTTCAAATTAATATGGTATACTTATGTTGTGCAGGAATGCACACCCTACTTTTGAAATTTTTTGTGTCAATACACAAGGAGGATTTTATTATGAAAAAAATGAGAGTTGCCATCATCGGTCAGGGTCGCAGCGGTCGTGACATTCATGGAAGCTTCTTCCTCTCCGAGAACAACGACATCTGCGAGGTCGTTGCCATCGTCGACGCCATCGAGGGGCGCCGCGAAAGAGCAAAGGCAGAGTTCGGTTGTGATGTTTACGCCGACTACAGAGAGTTGTTCAATCGCAAGGATGTCGATGTCATCGTCAACGCTTCCTTCTCGCATATGCACTACGCAATCGCCAAGGACTGCCTCGAACACGGCTACAACGTCCTCAATGAGAAACCCTTTGCAAAGACCTCTTACGAGGCAATGGAGTTGACCAAGATCGCAAAAGAAAAGGGACTCATCATTACCGCGTTCCATCAGTCCCTCTATGCACCTCCAGTTCTCAAGCTCAAGGAGATACTGGCAACCGGCAAGATCGGTGACGTGATGCAGATCAACATGAACTACTCCGGCTTCTCCCGCCGTTGGGACTGGCAGACGCTGCAGAAGTGCTGCGCAGGCGGCGTTTACAACACCACTCCCCACGCGATCGGTGTCGGTCTCGACCTGATCGGCTGGGATCCCGCTGCAAAAGTCGCATACAGCTACCTCGGCATGACCGAGTTCAACAGCGGTGACGCAAACGACTTCGCAAAGATCATCATCACAGCTCCCGGCAAGCCCACCATCGATATCGAGTGTAACAACAACGACGGCTACAAGCCCGAGCCCTTCAAGATCTTCGGTACCAAGGGTACGATCGCTACCGGTCCCTTCGCAAACTCCGTGAAGGTCAAGTACATCGTTCCCGAGGAGCTAGAGGCACGCCCCGTCGTTGAGGAAGCACTCTGCAAGCCCGAAAACGGCTACCCCGCATACTGCTCCGAGAAGCTGGAATTCCACGAGGAGGAAATCACCGCAGAGGGCGACGTATTCAGCACCGGTACCTCCATATACTACCACATGCTCTATAACACCATCATGCTCGGTCAGCCGCTCGACATCACCCCCGAGAAGGCAGGCAAGGTCATCGAGATCATCGAGGCTGTTCACGCGCAGAATCCCCTGCCCGTAAAGTATTGATCGGATATTCTAATATACCCCCCAAGGAGACAAGCTATGAAATTAGGTGTCAGTAACTACAGCTTTGCCAAGCACATGAAGGCAACCGGCTGTACAATGGAGGACGTTTGCGATCTGACGAAGAAGATCGGCTTCGACTGCATCGACTTCACGCAGGATTCGGTCAAGGGATACGACGATCCCGTGGCAAGAGCGCGCGAACTTCGCGCCTACTGCGAAAAGATCGGACTTCCGATCGGCGCATATACCGTCGGTGCAAACCTGACGGGCGGTGAATGGAATGAAGAAGCGCAGAGCAAGTGGATCAAGGAACTCAAGGGACAGGTAGACGTGGCAGAGGCATACGGTGTCACCGTGATGCGCCACGACGTCGGCTTCTCGCTTCCCGAGGGAAAAACCTGGGAGGATTCCGTTCCCTACGTTGCGCCCATCATTCGCGCCGTGACAGAATATGCAAAAGCAAAGAGCGTGCGTACATGTTCGGAGAACCACGGTATGATCTTCCAGGAGCCCGAACGCATGGAGGCGGTATTCGCGGCAGTCGGCAACAGCAACTACGGCTGGCTCGTGGACATCGGTAACTTCTACTGCGCGGACGTTGATCCGCTCGAAGCGATCAAGCGCGCAAAGCCATACGTAATGCACGTTCACGTCAAGGACTTCCTCTATTTCAAGAAAGGCGAGAAGGAGATCATGCCCGAGGGTTTGTTCTTCAATCGCTTCGGTAACGCTCTGCGCGGCACGATCCTCGGTCACGGCATCGTTCCCGTGATCGAAGCCATCCGACTGCTCCGGGAGGGCGGCTATGACGACGGCTTCACGCTGGAATTCGAGGGCGCAGAGGATTGCCTCAACGCCGTTGATCTGTCCTTCAAGTATATGAAAAAGATCTCGGAGCTGCCGGTCGTAAAGGCATAAGCGCAGCTAAAGGACTTCCGTAACAAGGCAAGTGCAAAACACCTCATCCGTCTCGCTAATGCGAGCCACCTTCCCCTCAAGGGGAAGGCTTTCCCGACCTCAAGCATCTGCCAAAAGAACCTTGATTCTGCTTGAAGTGCAGAATTTTGTTAGCCTTCCCCTTGAGGTAGCGAAGCGGCGACGCGGTAGTGAATGACATCACGATGTGATGTCAGAGCCGCGGCGTGACCGAGCCGCAGTGAGACAGGTGTCAGCCATAGGCTGACGGAT
>JAFTPJ010000039.1 GCA_017463405.1 Clostridia bacterium | reverse complement strand
TTTTCCGTCAACCACGTTCGCGGTTGCTACGGCGCTTGTAATTTCTGCGCGATCGCGTACCATCAGGGCAGAATGATCACCACCAGAAGCGAAGATTCCGTCGTGCGCGAAGCGGAAATGCTCACGCATATGCCCGATTTCAAGGGCTATATCCACGACGTCGGCGGTCCGACCGCGAACTTCCGCGCGCCTGCTTGCGAGAAGCAGCTGAAGGCGGGCGTTTGTACCAATCGGAAGTGTTTAGCCCCTACACCGTGTAAGAATTTGAAGGTCGACCACAGCGAATATATCCGTCTGCTGGAAGCCATCGAAGCCGTCCCGGGGGTCAAAAAAGTCTTCATCCGCTCGGGCATTCGCTTCGATTACCTGATGGCAGATCCCGACGACAGCTTCTTCCGCAAGCTGGTGCGCGACCACGTCAGCGGTCAGCTCAAGGTCGCCCCCGAGCATTGCGCCGACGGGGTGCTGGATTGCATGGGCAAGCCCCATTTCGGCACCTATGAGCGCTTCCGCCGCAAGTATTTCGCGCTGTGCGATGAGGTAGGTAAGGAGCAATACCTCGTCCCGTACCTCATGTCCAGCCACCCCGGCTCGACCATGCGGGACGCCGTCGCGCTGGCGCAGTGCCTCAAGCGCGACCACTACTCCCCCGAGCAGGTGCAGGATTTCTACCCCACCCCCGGCACCGCGTCAACGGTCATGTACTATACGGGCATCAACCCGCTGACGGGCAAGCGCGTGTATACGCCGACCGATTATCACGAAAAGCAACAGCAGCGCGCTCTGCTTCAGTTCCACCGCCGAGAGAACGCCGATAAGGTGCGCGAAGCTCTGCACGCATGCGGCAGAGAGGATCTGATCGGGTTCGGTCCCGAGTGCCTCGTCCCACCCGAACGTAGCGTGTCCGGCGGCAACCGGGCGCCCGTCGGAGGGAAGAAGCCTGCGGCAAAAAACGGCAAACCGTCGGTTTCGCACGGCGGCAAGACCCAGTCGGCATATAGCGGGAAGACTTCCGCACCGCGCGGCGGCAAGTCTGCGACACCGCATCACGGCGGCAGACCCGCGCAAAAAAACGCCGCAAAGGGGAAGCCCGCTTCCGCATCTCGCGGACAGGCACGGCAGGTGAACAAAAACACGCCGAGAGGAAAAAAGAGATAACCCAAACGGGGCACCGTTTGGTTCAAAAGGAGGAAATCTGATGGCTGAAGCATACAAGATCCTGATCGACATGGACATCGGGGACGACATAGATGACGCGATCGCCTTGGTCGCCGCCATGAAGCAGGGATTTGACATCATCGGTATTACTACCGTGTTCCGCAACACGTCAGAGCGTGCGCGCATGACCAAAAAACTGCTCAAGGCATTCGGAAACGGGTATGAAAATGTACCCGTATATGCTGGGCACGGTGTTCCGTACGGCAAGCCGAAGACGACCTACGGGCACACGCCGCACTATTCCGCCGATCTTGACGATCCTGCCTATGCGCCCGACGGAACCAATCCCGATGAGGCGACGGACTTTATCATCCATGCGTGCCGCACCTACGGAAAACAGCTTGCTGTGATCGCCATAGGACCATTCACCAACATGGCGCGAGTCATCGAAAAGGACCCGGGTGCGCTGAACGCCGCCGCCAAGGTGGCGATCATGGGCGGGGCTTATCTGAAGCAGTATGCCGATTGGAACGTGATGTGCGATGTGCCCGCGGCAGATATCCTGTTTCGAAATGTGGACAATCTCGAGTGTATCGGCGCAGATGTCACACATCGAATGCTCGCAGACGGGGCACTTTATGAAAGCATCCTGAATTACCGAGGGAACGCTCCCGCACAGCGCTATTTAAAAGAACTCTGCGCGCTCTGGCGGCTCGACCGTCCCCAAGCGTCGCTGGTCTTACACGATCCGCTGGTTATTTACTATGTCGCCGATCCCGCTGTCTGCCGCATGAAAAAGGCTTCCATCGTTGTGCTGACCGACGGATTTGCCAAGGGCATGACGCTCAATGTCGACGCATATACCAAAAAATATCTGAACGAAGAAGCCTACCTCGGATTTGACACCTCCAAAAGGACGCTTTTTGCTTACGATGTCGATAAATCTGCCTTTGACGAACGTATTTTGAAGGATTTTGCCGAATAAAAAAACACGGCATCGCCGCGCGGAGAAGGAATTTTCAAAAGGTATTGACAGTGGGTGAAGGTGGGATATAATAAGAGCGTAGGAGAAGCCGGTGACGGTTGCTTCCTCACCTATTGGTTAAAAAAGATAACCGCGGAGTTGGTAGCTACGGCGGTTATCTTTTTTATTGTTGCGAAAACACGCGATGGCTGTTAAGATCAACGTCGCGATCTGAATGAGATCGTTCCACGTCATGAAATCCATATGCGTTACCTCCCTTCACAGAGTGAGGAAGGCAAATGAAAAAAGTTTTTGACTTTCTCCGACGGAAAAAAGCGAGGGAGGAAGCAACCGCCACCGTGAACGGCACGTTGCGGAACGCAACGATCCCTACGGAGAGAACCTTTCGCTTACTGCTGTCGTTTATTGTAGCACATGTTGGCTCAAATATCAATATCTCCCCTCCCCGGGCAAGGAAAACCTTGACAAAACCGCAGATATAGTTTATAATGAAAAACGAAAAATCAACAAAGATCGAAGGAGATAAACCATATGAAACTTCTGGCATTCGGTGAGATCATGGGGCGCATGACAACGCACGGGTATGAGCGTGTGCGGCAGGCAAGTGAATATACGCTGTATTTCGGCGGTAGCGAGGCGAATGTGGCGGTGTGTCTGGCGCATTTCGGCGAGGAGACGGCGTTCGTGACCAAATTGCCCGACAACGATCTGGGCGAGTTGACGCTGCGGACGCTGCGGGCACACGATGTCGATGTGTCGGGCGTGGTGCGCGGCAAGGGCAGACTGGGTCTGTATTTCGTCGAAAAGGGCGCGGCACAGCGTCCGTCCAAGGTCATTTACGACCGCGCGGGCTCTGCCATTGCGACGGCGGATCCGAGCGAGTTCGACTGGGCGCGTTTACTGGAGGGCTGTGACCGTCTGCATCTGACGGGCATCACCCCCGCGCTGTCCGACGGCTGTGCGCAGATGTGCATGGACGCGGCAAAGGCGGCAAAGGCACGCGGCATCACGGTCAGCTGTGACATCAACTACCGTTCCGCGTTATGGTCGAGGGAGAAGGCCGGCGAGGTACTGCGCGAGCTGATGCCGTACGTCGACGTGGCGATCGCCAACGAGGAGCACATGCGCGAGCTGTTCGACATTCAGCCCGATCCGTCGCACATCGATGCGGACGGCGAGCTGACCGACGAGGGCTACGCTTCGCTGGCGGCGCGTTTCTCCGAGAAATTCGACATTCCCGTTGTCGCGATGACGTTGCGCCGCACCATCACGGCGGACGACAACAAGATCCGCGGCATGGTCTACATGAACGGCGGCGAGATCGCGTTCTCCCGCTGGTATCAGATGCACATGGTCGACCGCATCGGCGGCGGAGACGCGTTCACCGCGGGACTTCTGTACGCCCTGATGCACAACTACACCCCCGCCGACGGCATCGAATTCGCCGTCGCATCCTCCGCCCTCAAACACGCCATCGAGTCCGACTTCAACGACGTGACGGTCGCCGAGGTCACCGCCCTCGTCAAGGCAAAGCACGGCGCGGGGAGAGTGCAGAGGTAAGTGATTGTTCTTTGGGCGTTGCCCGAATGTCACCGCAGGTGACTTCGGTCATTTGCCGCTTGCGGCAAATATCCAAACACCCACCAGAGAACCTTTTTCGAGAAAAAGGTTCTTTGGAATCTCCAAAAAGCTTATTCGAATGGGTGGTTTTTAGGGTTTTTGCCCCACTGTATGGAGTGGAGTATGGTTTGGGCTATTATCTGAAAAATCACTTTGGGGACTTTTCGCAGAATCATTTTTGCAAATCAATAGCTGACCTCCGAGAGCTACACCACGTCACTCCCGGCGGCATTTTTAGTCAGATATAAACATACGCCCCAATCGTCGGGACAGTCTCCTCGTCATAACAGAGCCACCCGTACTTGATCGCCTGCTCCACCACATAC
>JAFTPJ010000038.1 GCA_017463405.1 Clostridia bacterium | reverse complement strand
TCTGCTGGTTTTCCAGCTTGGACAGCTCTAAAACATTGGTAGAAAGCTTTGCGAGACGATCTGCCTCCTCGGCAATGATCGTCGCGTACTCCTGCCGTTGCTCCTCCGTCAGATTCTCCTTTTGCAGCTCTCTTGCAAAGCCTCTGATCGATACGATCGGCGTTTTGAATTCATGCGAAAAATTGTTGATAAAATCGTTGCGAAACAGCTCGATATCATCCAGCTCATGCACCATGTCGTTAAAGCTTTCCACCAGGATTTCCATTTCGCTCGGCAGTCTTGCGATATTTTTCTCCGTTTTTTTGTCAAGATTGACCTGCACCTTGAAATTCCCGTTCTTCACCTCTCTCGTAGCCTCGATCAGACGCTTGAGCGGACGCAGATAGTAGGTTCCCAATCGATTTGCTAAAATCGTACCGATCGCCGTACAGCTCAACAGCAGGATAATCAGCATAAAGGTCGGATTGAAGATCAGGGCAATCAGCGCGGGAGAGCCTCCCGCCCAGAATGTCAGAAGCAGAAAAACGAATGCGGCCAAAAGACCGGAGCTCAACAGAATCGAAAAGACAAACAGCGTCAACCTCCAGCGCAAGCTACCCCAGCGACGGATCAGCTGCTGCTTTTTTTTCGCGCTCATTTACTCACAACCGCCTTATAGCCCAGTCCGCGCACCGTCACGATATCAAAATCGGGATTGCCACGGAAGCGCTCACGCAAACGGCTGATATGAACATCCACCGTACGCTCGTCGCTCTCGCTATCCATATCCCAAATCTCATCCATCAGCTGACGGCGCGTGTGGATCTTATTCGGATAAGACAACAGCTTGAACAGGAGCAAAAACTCCTTCTGCGGAAGCTCGACCAGCCCCTCGCCGGTTTCCACCGCGTAGGCATCGTAAAAAAGCGTCGTTTTTCCGACCATCAGCTTTTTCTCCCCTGCAATCTGCGCGCGGCGCAAAAGCGCGGAGATTCGCAGAATCATCTCCTCCTCATCGACGGGCTTTACCATATAATCGTCCGCACCGATGATAAAACCACGCTTTTTGTCATCCTGTGTTTCCCGTGCCGTTACCATTAGAATCGGAATATTGTTTCCCGCACGGCGAAGCGTATTGGTAAATTCATAGCCGTCCATTCGCGGCATCATCACATCCAGAATGATCAGATCCACATGCCGGTGATCCAACACCTCCAATGCCTCCAGGCCATTTTCGGCACAGATCGGCTCATAGCCGTATCGCGTCAGCACCGCCGCCATCAGACGCCGGGCATTCTTATCATCTTCTACAACCATAATTTGAAACATGTCAAAATCACATCCTTTCTTCGGAATAATCATACAACAAAAATGTGAACTGAATTTCAACAAACCGATTTTTTCACAAAAAAACATTCTTCATTTTTCGAAAACCGAAGAAATATTTATAAAACCTATTGACAAAACACGAAAATAAATTTATAATATATTATGAGATATTTTATCGGTCCTTTGTTCACCGAGAAAAAATAAGTGGAAAAGAGGAATTTATGCATGTTTAAAGAACCGTCTCAAATGATTGCTTTGAAAGAGAATTACCAAAGTGAAGTCGCTTATACCGAGGAAACTCTGAGGTCCTGGAAGCGCCGCGAGGGCGCACGTACCTTCTTCAGAGCGCTGACCGTGCTCCTGCTGCTGGCAGGAATCGCCGTAGCCGTTCTCGTCTGGTATATGAACAGAAATGCTGATGGCTATAACGCATACATATACGCAGGCATTGCTTTGTGTTGTACCGTGATCGTTCTGATCATCAACGGCATCATCAGATATGCACTCTCCGGCGCCTGCAGAAAGGCGTATGACAAATACCAGAAGTCCGATGTCCGCTCTCAGAGACTTTTCGATCAGGTCAAGCGCGAAAAGGTTGATCCCATTCTGGAAAACCAGATCGTTATCAACGTCCATTCCACCCTGCTGACACACGCAACCTATGTGTACGAGGATCGTAAAAACAAGTTTGCCGATGACTTCGGTGCCGAAACCGTCAGCTCGCGTGAGAAAAAGAACAATCCTCCTCGCCTGTGGGAGGGGCCTGTCAGTGCAGCAACCGCATTCATCGATGATATCGAGGTCGGTGCGATCGACGTCAGCAAGGACAGTCCCTTTACGACCTTCCGCGTCAATCCGGGTCTTCATACCCTGAAGCTCAAGATCAGGCGGGATTATGTCGATCTCGACAAATCGCTGGAAATCACAACTCCCGCACTTCCTTTCTCCGTTAACGGAGACTATCATATTGTCCGTTATATCCTCAACGCAACCTTGAACGAAAGAGGCACCTTGAGATACACACTCAAGACCTCCGAGTACGACGATATGGTCACCTACATCCGCGATCTTTGCAACGTTACCGAGCAGCTGGATCCCAACAAGACTGAACTGACCCCCAAGTTGCAGCGTAGAGCAGCAGTTCTTTATGCGGAGCTGCATCCCGATGAGGAAACCGAAGAGGAGTTTTTGGAAAGAGAGCTGAACACCTACGGTCCCGAAGCACTTGTCATGGGCGACGTAGCGAAGAGGCTGGAGGCATCCGGTATGGACGCCCGCTTCAAGCATGACAACCGCATTGAGATTGTCGCCACCCTGAAAAGAGATAAGGGCGATCAATAAGCAGACACCAAGAACCGACCGTCGGATGACGGTCGGTTCTTGTCTATTATGCAGAAAGGAGCATGCTGTGTATAAAAGGATCTTGTTTGCCCTGGATCTGGAGGGCGTCAATCGCGTAGCGGGAGAGCCATATACAGGACTTTCCCGCGATACCGCCGATTATGAAATTGCCATTCATCAGGCGGCTCTGGAGATCAATGCCGCTGCCGGGGCACTCTTTGACCTCGGAGTTGAACGCATCGATCTGTGGGACAACCATGGGGGAGGACACAATATCATTCCCCGGGAGATTGATTCCCGTATTCATTTGCTTGATCCAGACCGATCGCGTCCGCGTATGTATTTTGCCGACGACCGCACGTATGACTGTATCTGCTTTTTCGGATATCATGCCATGGAGGGAACGCTCGGCGGTGTTCTGGCACACACGATGAACAGCAAGCAAATTCAGTACTATAAATTGAACGGTCAATATATCGGCGAGGTAGACATGGATGCATATATCGCCGCATCACACGGTATCCCAACCTGCTTTTTTGCGGCGGGTGATATTACTTGTGCGCAGGCTGCACGGGCGGTTCCCGGTATCGTAACGGTGACTACCAAAAAGGAGATTTCGCGTAATGAGGCAGAGTTCCGTAACAACAACGAGCTCTTTGTGGAACTTCGCCGCGAAATCATACGGGCAGTACAAGGCGATATGCCAATCCGCCCTCTCTCCTTCCCCGCTACCGTAGAGAAATCCTTCAAGCGCGTGGAGGATGCCGCCGCATATCTTGCCCGCCTGCGCTCACAGGGGATTTTTTCCAACCATCCCAACGATGATCTTCTCGGCAAGGATGCACATTCGGTGACCGCTGAGGTCAACAACATCGCAGAGTTTATTTACTGTATATAAAGGAAAAGGACCGAGTCATAAGATGGTATGCCCCAAAAGGAGGTCATCCATCGCCGGCTCTGCCCTTTTCTTTTTTTGGGGATAAGAACTTCCCGTTTTATATCTCGTTTTTGAATACAACCTTGAATCCAATATGTGCGGCGCCCTTTTTGTATGCCGTAATCTCTCCACGATGTTTCTGCACGATTGCCTTTGCGATTGATAAGCCGATACCGTATCCGCCCGCATACGTTCTTGCCTTATCCGCGCGATAAAAACGATCAAACAGGCGGTCAAGCTCCATGCTTTCAATATCAAGGTAGGTGTTTTCAACCGTAAAAACGATATTGCGCTTTCTTCGCAGGACAACCGATATCTCACCTCCCGCATCGCAGTATTTGAGTGCATTGTCCATCAGAACGGATATCAGCCTGCGAATCAACGTCTCATCTCCCATGCAGGTAATCGAGGGCGCAATATCGGCTGAAAGGGATTTTCCGCGTGCTTCCACAGATATTCTGAATTCGGATACAATATCCGAAACAATCTCACTGATCGGTAGGCAGACCGCCTCGAGGCTTTGGCTGTCCTCGTCCATGCGGGAAAGTGCAACCAGCTGATTGACCAGTTCGGTCATTCGCCGCCCCTCGGAGCGGATATCGTCCAGCCATTCGTTTTGTCCGAGCTCGGTCTCCGCAATATCAAGATTGGCAAGAATCAGCGTAAGCGGTGTCTTCAGCTCATGATTGATGTCGGTAACAAACTGCTTTTGCTTTTCATAGCTTTCCGCAACGGGCTTTACCACGCGCTTGGAAAGCAAAACGATCAACAGGAGCACCAGTAAAGCGCACCCCAGCAAAACAAAGCATGAAATCATCATGGACTGAAAAAGTGCGGCTCTGTTTGTACTGCCGTCAATAAAAACGGCAGCTTTTCCGTTTTCAGTAAAGAACACCTTATAGCGATAATTGGAGATCCACCCTCTGTCATCCCGATCGGCAACCGCCTCCGTAGCATATTCGGTAGCAAGCTCGTCGGTAATCGCAAAGATAGATTCCGTATTCATTCTTACAATCTCTCCGTTTTTATCAAACCACACCGTAAAATGACGTGTTGAAAACGGTGTCTCAGGGGTGATAAAATCAAAGCCCGGCTCCCCCCCGGGTCTTTCCTGATCGGGGATCGGGCCTGCAAAGGAATCGGGAAATTTTCCGCCGCCTCGTGAGACGCTGTCTGCCAGTGTATCCAGCGTTCTGTTCATCGACGAAACATTCAGTAAGGTCATCAGGCAAAAGATCAGAGTAATGACGATCAGTATCGAGAGCGCACTGATCAGAATAAATTTCTTTTGAAGTCGATAGATCATTTACCTTCCTCCAAAACGTACCCCGCGTTTCTGACGAACCGAATACCGATGGGAGCACCGAGTGCATCGATTTTCTTCCGTATGTTGGAAATATGCACCCATACGACGCTGACATCAACGTTGGTTTCCCATCCCCAGATATGTGTGATAAACTGTTCTGCGGTCACGATCATCCCCGGTTTTTGCATCAGCATTTCCATCACCTGAAATTCCTTTCCGCTGAGCGAGAGCGTCTGTCCACGATAGCTTAACTCATAGGTAGACCGATTCAATTTCGTTTCCCCCAGCTCAAGCAGATCGGGAGTGAAGTTATCCTTTCTACGGAGCATGGCACGGACTCGCGCCAACAGCTCCGGTGTGGAAAACGGCTTCGGCAGATAATCGTCGGCGCCCGCATCCAACCCCTCCACTCTCTGATAGACCTCCGTCTTTGCCGTGAGGAATAAAGCAGGCGTTGTAATTCCGTTCTGCCGTAATTTTTTCAATACCGCTATACCGTCCATTCCGGGCATCATAATATCCAATACAAGGCCGTCATACTCTCCACTCATGGCATAATCCAAAGCATCGGTTCCGTTGCTGACGCCATCCACCGGATAATGATTCAATTCAAACAAATGAACAAGCGTTTTCAATAGCTTGGGATCATCCTCTGCCACCAAAAGTCGCATTGTATTTCTCCTATATTCTTAAAATTCCTTTGTCCTGATTATTATACCATTTATTTCTGATTGCTTCAAGCACTTATCGTAAATATATCATAGCCCCCTCGAGTTTCAAAGCCCGACGGGGTGAACATTCAACTCCATGCAACACCGTTACCGTCAAGCGCCACGGAAACAAAGGACTCGGTATTTACGGTGGAGGCACTGTCTCCGAGCGTAATAACCAGCGCCGACATACTGCAGGGCATCCGCATGACAGCCGTCTCCTCACCGATCTCCGCAACCAAATACTCGTCCTTTGTAAGCGAGACAGAGGTCTTTTTACCGATGCTTGAGAAGTTTGAGCAGTGGGTAGCCTCACCCGACATACCGCCGCGAGGCATAATTGCAATGACGGCTCCATCCGTGTACTGATATCCCTGCTCGGTGTCGATTGCAGAGTTTCCGTTGGAGTTGGAGATCACAACCGTACGACCGCCCGAGAATACGATCCCGCTATACAAGCTCCTGCTGTTAGAGTCGATACCGTCTCCCGTGCAGTAAATATAAGTCGTTCCACCACTAACGGTAATCGCCGTGTCCGACGTTGCGGTTCCGTTGATTCCGTCATCGGAGGAGATTATCGAAACGTAACCACCCGAAACAATGACGTACATCCCCTCCAGCCCCTCGTAACTGTTTAACACACTTACCGTACCCGATGCAATCGCGAGCGTGCCGTCCGCATGAATACCGTCATCATTGCTGTAAACGGTTATCGTGCCACCGTTAACCTTAACGTTTCCGAGCGACGTTTCGCCGTTTTCCAGCGCGATATCACCGTTTGCATGGATAGCATCGTCATAAGCCTTGATATTGACTATTCCTGCATTGATCACAATCTCATTGGCCGCCTTGATTCCCTTGGTAGAGTAGTCGCCCTTATCCGTATTGCCGCCGTCCATACCGCCAAAGCCGCCCATACCGCCAAAACCGCCCTCCTGAATCGACGTAGTATAGTTTGTCCAGC
>JAFTPJ010000037.1 GCA_017463405.1 Clostridia bacterium | reverse complement strand
TTTGTACTTCTCTCTTGTTGTTCAATTTTCAAGGATCATTCGCCACCGCTTTCGCGACAGCCTGATTATTATACCACTTTTCTTTCCGCTTGTCAATACCTTTTTCAAATTTTTTCTAACTTTTTTTCAAAAGGTTCTTCGGCAAGTTTATGCGGTATACCATCCTCGGCGGATAGCTTGTATATTTTACCACCAAACCAAGCTTTTGTCAATACCTTTTTTCATGTTTTTTTGATTTTCAGCATTTTCGTTCGATTATATACGACACTATCCACGACTTTTCTGTACAAATCAAACAAAACGCCTTATGATATAAAATAACAGCCGCGCAGGCTCTGCCATTCCCACACGGCTGCTACTATATAATAATGTAGAAATTATACATCACGTCTGCCCTCAAGTGCGCGGAACAGCGTGATCTCGTCGGCGTATTCCAAATCGGCACCGACAGGAACGCCGTACGCCAGACGCGTGACACGGATCTCGAACGGACGGAGTAGCTTTGACAGATACATTGCGGTCGCCTCGCCCTCGACGGTCGGATTGGTCGCGACAATGACCTCCTCCACTTCGCCTTCCGCCACACGCGTGAGCAACTCCTTGATTTTGAGCTGATCGGGGGTCACCCCGTTGAGGGGAGAAATCAAGCCGTGCAGAACGTGATAGACACCGCGGAACTCCCGCACCTTTTCCATAGCGAGGACGGCGCGCGCGTCGGTAACGACACAGATAACCGAGCGGTCCCGATCCTCGTCGATACAGATCGGACACAGCTCGCGGTCGGTCAAATTCTGACAGATAGGGCAAAGATGAATCTTTTCCTTCGCATCGACGATCGCCTGCGCAAATTCCCTTGCCTCCTCCTCGTCCCATTCCAAAACCGAGAACGCCATACGCATTGCGGTTTTCTTTCCCACGCCCTCAAGCCTTGCAAATTTTTCGGCAAGGACACGGAGCGATTCCATCGATTCTGCCATACGATCAGAACAATCCCGGCAAATTCATGGGACCTGTGATTTTGTTCAGCTCCTCGCTGTTGGTATCCTCAACGCGCTTGATCGCCTCGTTGATTGCCGCAACGAGAATATCGGACAGGGTTTCGATATCGTCGGGATCAACGACCTCGGGCTTCAGATCAATCGCAATGATCTCCTTCTTTCCGTTGATCTTCACGCTTACAACACCGCCACCCGCGGAAATATCATACTCGCGCGCATTCAGCTCCTCCTGCTTTGCAGCCATATCCTCCTGCATCTTCTGTGCCTGACGGATCATCGCCTGCATGTTCTGGGGGCCGCCGCCCATTCCCTTTGGAATATTTGCTCTCATGGTCAAAAATCTCCTTTTATTATATATCTTTTTTAATTCTCTTCGGTTGCTTCAATGATCTCATCGATCACGTTTCGATCCTCGGTTTTTCCCGCGACCTCCATGATCAGCGCACGATCGCCCACTTCCCGACGCAAAACCGCCGATATTGCAGCACGCAGGCGGTCACGCGACTCATCCTGCTCCATCATGCGCATCGCAAATTCATTGTCAAAGCGCACGACCACGCGATCATCCTCTGTGGTAAACGCGCGTGACGATTTGACAAAGCTCGCCGTCATCGGCGCACTTCTGCCCACACGCTCCACAACCTCCATCCAGCTCCGTATCGGCCGCAGGATGCGTCGCTCCACCGCGGAAGCGAGCGCTGACGGCGTATTATGCACTGCCGCCGCAGAAGCATGCGACTCGGTTTCTGCTTTCGGCTCCACCTTTACGGGGGCTTCCTTGGAGGATTTCCCCTCCGACGGCGCAGAGACGCGTCCCGTGAGCATTTGTTCCTCCAATTGTGCAATGCGTGACAGCATTGCTTCGGACGAGGAATCCAGTGACGCATCGCACATCCGCACGAGGGTCATTTCCGCCACAATCCGTTTGACCGCGTTCGCCTTTTGCATGGCAAAGAGCGCATCCTCCAACAGACGGCAATGGTACAGGAGCGTTTCCTTTCGGAATTTTTTTGCCGCCTCCGCCATTTGCGCACTCTCGTGATCGGTCAGGTCGAGATACGCCGCCGCATTTTTTGTGGTTTTGATAATCAGCATATCGCGCCACATAGAGATCAGATCCTGCCAGAACACCGCAATGTCCTTGGAGGAACGCACCACCTGCGCAATCTGCCCAAAGAGCACGTCATAATTCTGCTTCGCCACGGCGTTGACCGTGTCGAGCATCGCACCGCGCCCCGTCAGACCAACAGATTCCTCAACCGTTTGTACCGAAACCTTCTTTTGCACGCCCGCGCAAAGCTCCAGCAGGCTGATCGCGTCGCGCATACCGCCCTGCGCCAGCTTCGCAAGCATCCGGGCCGCCTCCGGTTCGAGCGCGATTCCCTCCTCTTTCGCGATGTGGGTAAGACGTTCGACCAGCGCTTCGGTGGAAATGCGGCGAAAATCAAACCGTTGACAGCGCGAAATGATGGTTGCGGGGAGCTTGTGCAGCTCGGTGGTTGCCAGAATGAAAATCACGTGCTCGGGCGGCTCTTCCAGTGTTTTGAGAAGCGCATTGAAGGCGCTGACCGACAGCATGTGAACCTCATCGATGATATACACACGGTATTTCAGAGATGACGGCAGATAGACAACCTCGTCGCGGATATCGCGGATATTATCAACGCCGTTGTTGGATGCCGCGTCCATTTCCAGCACATCGGTCGCCGCGCCGCTGTCGATCGCGCGACAGGTATCACACGCACAGCAGGGACTGCCGTTGACCGGATGCTCGCAGTTGACGACCTTGGCAAGGATCTTCGCGCAGGTGGTCTTCCCCGTTCCGCGTGATCCGCAGAAAAGATACGCGTGGCTGAACGCATGATGCTCCGCCTCATAGCGCAGAACAGACGTAATATGCTCCTGCCCGCAAACGTCGTCAAAGGTCTGCGGACGCCATTTTCTGTAAAGTGCCTGGTGCATACTTATGCCTTTTCGATCGGCATTGCTTCCAGCTTACGCAGATAGGAATATCCCATCTTGATCGCGGGGATGTTCTCCTCCGCGCCCTCAAATTCCAGAGAAAGCACGCCGTCGTAGCCCGCCTCGCGGAGCAGCTTGACGCACGCTGCCACGGGAACGTCGCCGTGACCGAGAACCGTGCCGCGTAACAGGTTACCGTTGCGGGTATTGAAGAAGCCGTCGGGAGTAATGTAAAGCTCGTCCGGCTTGCGGTAGAGGAAATCCTTGACGTGCGCGTGGATCGCATAAGGCAATGCATTCTTTACCGCACTCAAGGGATACTCGTCCGCGCAGAGGAAGTTACCCACGTCAACGAGCCATCCGTAGTTGGGGTTATCTACCGCGTCGATGAGCGCCATCATGCGCTCGGAATCCTGGAAGATGTATCCATGGTTCTCCGAGCAGGTGCGAATGCCCTTGGATTTTGCATATTCTGTAACTTTGCGGATGCGGGGCACCATAATCTTCAACGCGTCCTGCCACGTCTTGCCCTCGGGAAGCTTGTAGCAGACGTCGTGACGGAGCAACGGGGCACCGAGAGCCTCGGCGATGTCGATATAGCGGTAAAGATTGGAGAGAATCTCCTCCTCGTCGCCGTTGACGAGATCTGCTCCGATGGTGTGCGAGGCGATCGTCAGACCGATCTCGGCACAGTACACGCGCAATTCCTTTGCGGTGGCAATGGGATCCGGCGTACCAAGATCGATGAATTCGATCGCGTCGAAACCGATCTCGCGCGCCAGACGGCAGACCTCAAACAGATCTGCCCCCGTTTCTTTTCTGTATTTTTTCAAAGCTGTACGAGCTGATTCCGATTTTCATAATGCTTGTCCTCTTTCTTCAAATTTGAAAAGACCGACGCTTTTCATAAGAAAAAGCGCCGGACTGCAAAACAAGACCATACACCTCAAAATCGAATGTCGCTCCCACGCGATATTCGCACCTTCTGCTCAGAACAGGCACCCTCGCGGCACATCGAGATGATCGCTTAATGCTGCTTGGTCCCCCACCTGACATGGTTCACGAGTCCCGATTGCGCAAGACCCATTCGTCAACACAGCAGATGCGCCTCAATTCGTAAGAGTTCGATCCTCAAAAGAGGGATCCACCCCTGCTGTAGCGGATTTCAGGTTCAGGGCTCCGCTGCTTCCCCGGCTGGTATGGCCTCGTTTTACAGTCTGACGCTGTACAGTATATTATACCACATCTTTGTCCGTTTTGCAATAGGATTTTGAAAATTTATCGTTTTTTTATTGTTGCGGTGCGGTGATCTGTTTCACAATACCGATAAACGGACGACCAAAGATCGCCCTACCGGACATTGTACCGCCTAAAATTTTATGTTTTGGCTACCCGCGAGGATTTTTGCCTCACGCCGAGCCACAACACAAATAGCCCCTGTCATCTTGAGCAGGCGGGAGTAGGAAAACTTTTTGGAAGAAGTTTTCCCCATGAAAAAAACACACTCTACTTCAACTCTACCACGGTTACACCGCCATCGCCCTCGCCGTAAGCGCCGAGGCGGAAGGAAGCGACGCGGCGGTCGCTCTTGAGGTGCTGCCAGATTGCATTTTTGAGCGCACCGGTACCTTTGCCGTGAATGAGGCGCACGCGTTGGAAATTCGCGATAACCGCCTCGTCGAGGTATTTGTCGACCTCCTGCCAGCCCTCATCCCCGAGGAGTCCTCGCAGATCGATCTCGTCACGAAAATCGCGGTTGACCTTGGCGTGAAACTCGGACGCGGGCTTTTTCTGCTTGCAGCTGATGAATTGCGGCTTTTCTTCGATCAGTTGGAGATTGGAAAGCTTGGTTCGCGTTTTGAGAATGCCCGCCTGCACCAGTACCGACCCGCTCTTGTCGGGCGTTTCCAACAGCACACCTTCTTTGTCAATGTTCACAATATACACCTTGTCGCCGCAGCGGAGATCGCGCGGGAGTACGTACTTTTCGTCTGACTTCTTCTCCTCAACGGGGTTGATCGCATCATTACTCTCGCGGATTTTTTTGCGCACCGCACGGCGCGCTTCGTCCAGTTCCTGTGCCAAGC
>JAFTPJ010000036.1 GCA_017463405.1 Clostridia bacterium | reverse complement strand
GCCGCTGGCTGTTCCCGGGCATTGACGGTGAGCTGATCCCCGTCAAGGACATCGAGCCCGTGCAGTATCACAAGATGGCGGATTGCCGCTATCGCGGACAGTGCAACGAGGGGGCAGAGGCACAGCATCTTATGATGGAAGCCATTGATTTCACGCCTAAGATTGGCTTGAATATCTTTATGCTCGAATTTGACATCCCCTCCGTTTACTACAACCGATACTATAACAACCATTTGTTTAACGAGGAAAACAGAGAGGCAGAGCCTGTCACACTCGACACCATCCTCCAATGGAAGCGTCAGTGTGAAGCGGAAATATCAAAGCGCGGACTGCAATTCCACGATATGGGGCACGGCTGGACCGTAGATCCCTTTGGAATCAGCTCTGCCGGTGGATTTTCAGCAAAGGGCACGGTCAAGGTCCCCGAGCAATCGCGGCAATACGTTGCGATGATCGATGGCAAGCGGGAGTTGTTCATGGATATTGCAAGTGCAACGAACTTCTGCATGTCCAATCCGGATGCCAGAGGAATTGTACGCGACAGTATCGTAAGCTACGCGGAAAAAGCCACGAACGTTGACTACCTGCACGTATGGCTCGCCGATTCCCATAACAATCATTGCGAATGCGAAGCCTGTCAAAAAATGATCCCGTCCGACTGGTACGTCACACTCATGAACGAGGTGGACGAGGAGCTGACACGCAGGAATATCGATACAAGAATCGTAATGATCTGCTACGTAGACTCTACCTGGGCACCCCAAAAGACGGTTCTGAAAAATCCGGATCGCTTCTCTCTTCTTGTTGCGGCGATCTCCCGTGATTATTCGATCCCCGTCACGCCCAATCTCGATACCTCAAGGGTTCAGCTCGCGGAATACACACGTAATCACATTACGCTTCCCGCTACGGTGGATGAGTACATCACGCATGCAAAAAAATGGCAGAAAAAGTGTAATCTTCAATCCATGGTGTACGAATATCACTATTGGTGGCCACAGTACCGCGATCTCGGACTTTTTGAAGCGGTCAAGCTGATCCACAATGACGTGCTCGGCTACAAGTCCAACGGATGTAACGGAATGATCGAGGACGGCTCGCAAAGAAGCTATTTCCCGAACGGTTATTCCTTCAACGTCTATGCAAACACCCTTTACGACACAGGATCGGATCTTGCGCTTTTGAAGGAGGATTACTTTAAGCATGCCTACGGAGAGGATTACAAGCAGGTCATCGCATTCTTCGAAAAGCTCGAAGGTGTGATCCCATATCATTATTTTGTGCAAAAATCTCCGGGGCGCGGTGATTTCTATCATCCCGAGCTTGTAAAGGATTTTGAAAAAATAGCGGATATCGTTGACGAGTTCGCGCCCTTCGTGCAAGCGCACAAGCGCATGCCGTATCGCGCGCAAGCCGTTTCCTACAAAATTCTTGACAAATATCTCGAATACTGCAAGGGAATTTCCATTGCGTTGGCAAAAAAAGCGAACGGAGAAGAACAGGCGGCGCTGGATGCTTACAACGCGTTCAGAATCTCCTTTGGGCGGCATGAGATTGAGATAGAGCGCTGGTACGACCAGCAAATGTGTTTTGCTTCCCTCGGCAGAATATTCACGGAATTTCTCAATCCCGAAAAGGCTACGGAATTTGCAATCATGCAATAAATTTATGACGGCTTGCCGTCAATTCATAAATAGGGATGTTTCAAATACAAAACGCAGTCTGTGCATTATATAAAAAAGGACATTGTTTTTCGAACATGTCCTTTTTTTTAATGGAAATGTGAGATGCTGTGTAGTATAATAGCCCTATAATGTTTGATGAAACGGAGAACAATGATGCTGAACATTAGAAGGGCAAGAGAATGCTTTTTTGATACGTGGTTGATCGATGAATCAAAAACAACGGCAGATTTTCATTTGCACGCTCTAATCCGACGAGAAACCGTGCTGACACATGAAGAAGCATGGGAGGGGGACGGATCCTGTTCTGTTTGATTTTGGCGAGCGCGACGATTATCCGCTTTATACCACCTATTACCGCGCTCCGCAAATGTACGTCGGGTTTCCCAGCCGATATACGGAACGTGCGGAAATGAATGATTCAACCTCAAACGTATACAAAACGGTTGGCTTTTCAGCTCTTAAATCAAATCTAAATCATGTCCCTCGGGGAGCGGCGGATATTCATCCTCCAATGTATCGGAGTACCAGTATGCCACCGAGGAAATGTCGTCACGGAGCGGTTGGTAAGAGTGATTTTTGTACCAACCGAGCGCCTGGATCGTTACCTTCAGATCCTTTTTGAAATAGATCGGATCGGTGATGTGCCAGCGGTACATGTCAAAATAACGCTGGGAGGCATAGCATTCATCGGTTTTGCCGACCTTGGAAAGCCCGACGTACGGCGTGCAGAATTCAATGTACTTATGGTCGATCTCGAAGTCGTACGAGCCGCAGAAGTAGTCCTCGGTGCCCGTGCCGCAGATCGTGGGATAGTCGGTATCGCCGTCAATATAGAACTTGATCTCGCCCTCGCCCCACCAGCCGGAGGATTTGACGCCCCAATGCATGAAGGTGCCGACGTAGTGTCCATTGCCTTTGATATTGTCAAGAATCACGTAATCCTCCTTGAAGGGCAGGGGATTGACGCGGCGGAACTGCGCGTGGAAGTAGAGCGTGTCGGGATCAAGCTTTTTCTCTTCGCAATCGATCTGGTAATAGACGTTTGCATCGGTGTCGCCGCGGTTTTCCAATTCGATGCGGAAGCTCTTGAAGTAGGGCATTTCAAAATAGGAGTTCATTGCCCGACGGGGATTGCAGCAGATGGCAAGGCTGGTCAATTGGCGGTAGTCGTTGATGTCGGTGTTCGCAAAGAAATCAGAGAGAGGCGCAAGTACGGCAGGGGACGGGTGTCCGTCGAAATAAATGCGCAGGATCAACTGACGTCCGAGCTTTGCGCTGTCAGTGATCCAGATATGCTTGATCGCGCCCTCACCCTTAACGTCGGCGAGAACGATCGTTTCTCCTGCCTTGGCAACCAGATAGGGATTGACCTTCCAGCCCGTGCCAAGCTCGCGTGCCGCCCATTGCGCACTGCCTTCTTCCAGGGGCGTGCGCCCTCCGTTACCTTTTTCACCCGTGAGATTTTCGGGACAGATGGAAAACGTGCGGATATTTTTTTTCAAGGTTAAAGAATTTAACATTTTGCTGATCTCCTTTTATGTAAAATAAATAAAAAACGCTTTTTTGATCGATTCTATTGCAATTATAGCAAAAATACGCTATAATGTAAATAACAATTCTTAACGTAGAATTTAACATTTCTTGTCATGGGGTGTTTATGAATCCGTCCGTCATCAATCCGTATCTGCGCGTGGCAACGCATTCGGTCATCCCCGCGCATCATCGCATTCGTCGGCGTGTGATCTATGATTATGAGCTGATCTATCTGGAGCGCGGTGAATTTACTTTGACTTATGCCGACGTGCCGCACCTGTGTCACGCGGGCGATTTGATTTTGATCTGCCCGGGCGTGCCGCACAGCTTTGCCGCGGGGGAGGAGCCATTCACACAGCCGCATATCCATTTTGATCTGTTGCATCGCCCCGAGAGTGCGCGCATTCCCATTTCCTTCAAGGACACGGATGAGATGAGCGCGGAGGAGCGGGGATGGATCCATGCGAACCATCTGACCGATTACCCGACCGCGCCGTTCGTGTCGGTCAGAGATATGGAGCGGTTTCTCACCCTGTTTTACGAGCTGCTCTCGTACCCGCTCAACACCGATCCGCTGACGGAAAAGGGATTGTTTTTGCAATTGTTCGCCGCCATCATCCGCGACAATTTTGCGGATTTGTTCGAACGGCAGCTTGCCTACACGGTGGAGCAGCAGATCAAGGATTGCATCGACGCGGGGGATGGGCTTTGCATGGGGCTGGATGATTTTTCGCGCCGTTTTTCGTATAGTAAATTCTATCTGGAAAAGCGCTTTCGCACGCGCTACGGCATGGGGCTGATCGAATATCGTAATCGACGCCGTATGGTGCAGGCAAAAAAGCTCTTGAACGAGATGTCGGTTTCCGCTGTGGCAGAGGCTCTTGGGTATAGTTCAATCTACTCGTTCAGCCGCGCGTATAAGAATTATTACGGTGTCGCACCGAGCAAAGAAGGGAAAATAAATTATAAAAAATATTGAAAAACACTTGACAAACCGCTTCGACTGTGGTATACTATGTAAAGCAATTTGCTTTACACCTGTTGGAGGTGGAGACAAGATGTTTGAAAAGAACCTTGAAATCGGTTTTTTGCTGGATTTTTACGGCGACGTGCTCTCGGAGCGCAAAAGGACGGTTCTGGATTATTACTATAATGATGACCTTTCTCTGGCGGAGATTGCCGAGGAGATCGGCATTTCCAGACAAGGGGTCCGCGAGCTGATCAAAAAATCGGCAGACGAGCTGTTGTTCTATGAGGAAAAGCTGGGGCTTGCCAGACGCTTCCGCGAGGCGGAGGAGCAGGCAAGACATCTGCTTGAAATGATGGAAACCGCCCGCGTGGACGGCGAAATCAGGGACGCGGCGCGCCGATTGATGGAAACCGTCAAGGGATAATATTGCTTGAAGGAGGTTATGTATGTTCGAAAGTCTTGGCGAAAAGCTGAATAATGCCTTCAAAAAGTTCCGCAGTAAGGGAAAGCTGACCGAGGCGGACGTCAAAGCGGGAATGCGCGAGATCAAGCTCGCACTGCTCGAGGCGGACGTCAACTTCAAAGTCGTGCGCGACTTTATCAAGATCGTATCCGAGCGTGCGGTGGGAGCCGAGGTGCTCGAATCCCTGCTTCCCGCACAGCAGGTGGTCAAAATCGTCAACGAGGAGCTGACGCGCCTGATGGGCGGCTCGCAATCCAAGCTGACCATTGCCTCAAAGCCCCCCACAATCATCATGATGGTCGGTCTGCAGGGCGCAGGTAAAACCACACATGCAGGTAAGCTTGCGGGCATGTATAAAAAGCAGGGCAAGCGACCGCTTCTGGTCGCAGGCGATATCTACCGCCCCGCGGCAATCAAGCAGCTGCAGGTGGTGGGCGAAAAACTCGATATCCCCGTGTTTACGATGGGCGATAAGGTCTCTCCCGTTGAGATTGCGAAGGAGGGCATCAAGTTTGCCAACCAAAAGGGGTATGACATGGTGTTCATCGATACCGCAGGTCGATTGCAGATTGATGAGGTTCTGATGGATGAATTGAAGAATATCAAGGCAGCTGTCGAGCCGCATGAAATTCTGCTCACCATCGACGCGATGATCGGTCAGGAATCGGTCAACGTCGCCGAAACCTTTAACAATCTGCTCGATATCACGGGCGTGATTTTGACCAAGCTCGACGGCGATACCCGAGGCGGCGCAGCGCTTTCTGTCCGCTATGTAACGGGCAAGCCGATCAAATTCGTCGGTACGGGTGAAAAACTCGATACCATCGAGCCCTTCCATCCCGACCGTATGGCGTCCCGTATTCTCGGCATGGGCGACGTGCTGACCCTGATTGACAAGGCGCAGGCGGCGTACGACGAGAAGCAGGCGGCGGAGCTGGAGCAGAAGATGCGCCAGCAGACCTTTACCCTCGACGATTATCTTGCGCAGCTCGCCCAGCTCAAAAGCATGGGTAACCTCGAGCAGCTGATGGGTATGATGCCGGGCGTGAAGCCGGGGGCACTGAAGGACGCGAAGATCGACGAGTCGGTCCTTGCACGCACCGAGGCGATCATCAAATCGATGACGCGTGCAGAGCGGGAAAAGCCCGATATCATCAACGCCTCGCGCAAAAAGCGTATCGCGGCGGGCTCGGGGACGACCGTTGAGGACGTGAACAAGCTGCTCAAGCAGTTCGACCAGATGCTGAAGATGATGAAGCAGTTCAGCAACATGGGCAAAACCAAGCAAGGCAAGAAAATGCTCGGTAGAATGAAGATGCCGTTCTGATTTCACCGTTCATTCATAGAAAAAACAATATTATTTTTGGAGGAAACAAATCATGGCAGTAAAAATGAGATTGACGAGAATGGGCGCAAAGAAGGCTCCCTTCTACCGTGTAATCGTCGCAGACAGCCGTTCTCCCAGAGACGGTCGTTTCATCGAGGAGATCGGTTACTACAACCCCCTGACCGAGCCCGCTGAAATCAAGATCGACGCAGAGAAGGCAAAGAAGTGGCTCGGCAACGGCGCACAGCCCACCGAGACTGTAAAGTCTCTGCTGAAGAAGAGCGGAATCGTTGACTGAAACTTCCGATAAGGAGACACGGAATGATTAACTTACAGGAAACTTTAATTGACATTGCCAAGGCGATTGTCGATTCCCCCGATGAGGTCAAGGTAACGCAGGAGGAGGATGACAATACCGTCACTCTGACCCTCACCGTTGCTCCCGACGACATGGGAATGGTAATCGGCAGACATGGCAGGATCGCAAAAGCTATCCGTACCGTGATCAAGGCTGCCTCTGTCAATAGCGGTAAAAAGGTGAACGTGGATATCCGATAAGATTCCTCATGCCGACTGCCGCAATACGGCTCTCACCATCGAGAATACCCACAGGGAAGTGAAATCCCGTGGGTATTTTTTTGTTTCAAGACGTGTTCACCTTCCGTTCCAATTCATGGCATTCCCAACGGCGGCTTCAAAGAAGTCTTGCTCGTCAAAGGAGCATCCGAGCTCTCCTACCTTGGAACGCGCGGGTGTATACTGTGCTTTGATCGCGTCTCCACGTGACGGTGCACCGGACGGTCTCTGTGCGGAATCCTTCAGCCACCACTCTTTCAGGACAGTGATGGTTGCGATACCGTGTTTGGCGGCATATCGACTTGCACGCTCCCCGTGCGTACGGATGTATGCACCGTCCAATCCCTCCACGATTAAGGACAGATATTCTTCGTCTGTCAAAGCGTATTTTTCCTCTTTTTTCTGCGGAGCAGAGGGACACGGGGTGTCAGTGGGCAAAGCCCCCGGGGCTCCGCCCCTGTTTAACAAAAAAACATTTCCGTTTTCGGTTTCATTATCACTGTCACTCTCATTATCATTCCCAATATCAATATCAATATCAATATCATTATCATTATCGGCTTTTTTTGCTTTTTCGGAAAACCCTTCGGTTTTTTCGCTTTTTTTCGGAAACCGATTGTCGGTTTCCGCTTCCGTTTGCTTTTTTGGCGGTCGTCCGCCGCGCTTGCCGTTTTCCCGATTTTGTTCGCACCGTGCCTCATACGCCTTGCGGTCGCGGTCCAACGTGTCCGCGATGAACGAAAAGACAAGATCCACACGCGGTGACAGCTCTGTTTCGATGTGTCCGTGCTCTTCGTAATCGAAGATCGCTGTAATCAGCTCGCCGCGCTCCTCCACAGAGAGCTTCCGCAGCTGCTTGCCAAAATTCAGGTACAGCAAAAAGCTGTTTCTTTCATTGTGATTCATGTATATCCTCCATCTTTTCGGTGCCTCATTATACCACGAAAAACAGTGCCATTTGGTGTCACCCCGTGCCACCTTGTGCCACTTTTTTGAAAAAATGTCGAAAATTCTTTTTTTATTTTCCGAATCTTGACAGGATTTTGGCGATATGCTGTAATGAAAAAAACGCTTGGAGGAGTGTATGAAGCAGATTGCAATTTTCAAATACCTTGCGTGCGTGCTTCAAAAGGATGGAGGCGGACTGATCTATCGGGATTTCGGGACGGTGCACATGTTTACTTGGCGGGGAGCGGTACTTATTGCTTTTCCGTAATGTGCGAGGACTGGATATTTTTTCTGACAGCGAAAGAAACCGAATTACAATACACAATTGCGCAGATTTTGCGATACAAGCATGAATCTGCGCAGTTTGTTTTGCTTTTTTTGATTCAAGTCCTTTACAAAACAGGATTTATGTGGTATAATATAAAGGATAGCATGATGCAAGGAGGTGGCGGTGTGCGCTTGGATAAAATGCTGTCCGAATGCGGACTTGCAAGCCGTAAGGAAACCGCCCGTGCCGTGCGCGCGGGACAGGTAACGGTCAACGGTGTCGCGGCGAAAAGAGCGGACATGCAGGTCGACCCCGCGACCGACGCGGTTACGTTCTGCGGCAAGCCCGTGTGCTACCGCAAGTACGTCTACATCATGCTCAACAAGCCCGACGGCTATGTCAGCGCGACCGAGGACGGACGCGCCCCCACCGTTGTCGAGCTCTTGCCCGAGGAATACCGCAAAATGGAGCTCTTTCCCTGCGGCAGACTTGACAAGCACACGCTGGGGCTGATGCTGCTGACCAACGACGGTCAGCTCTCGCACCGTCTCCTGTCCCCGCGGCACCACGTTCCCAAAAGCTATGCCTTCCGCGTCAAATTCCCGCTCTCCGAGCAGGATGTGACCGCATTGGAGGCAGGCGTGGACATCGGCGGATACGTCACAAAGCCCTGCACCGTCTCGCTCTCGGGCGAGCGGGAGGGCATCATCTCCATCACAGAGGGAAAGTATCACCAGATCAAGCTGATGATGGAGGCTGTACACAATCAAATTACCTATCTGGAGCGCCGAACCTTCGGTCCGCTTTCGCTTGACCCAATGTTGTCGCGTGGGGAATGGCGGGAGCTGACCGACGGGGAGATTACTGCGCTTTCGGAGCAATCAAGCACGACGATACTCTAACTCCCGAAAGGAATCTTTAGCAAACCATGAACATCAACCAAAAGCTGGCACAGGAATTCAATCTGAAGGAAGAGCAAGTGGAAAAAACGGTCGCACTGATCGACGAGGGAAATACCATCCCGTTCATCGCGCGTTACCGTAAGGAGGTCACGGGAAGTCTGGATGACAATATCCTGCGTGACCTGAACGACCGACTCAACTTTTTGCGCAATATCGAAAAGAGAAAGCAGGAGGTCTTTGATCTGATCTCTGCGCAGGAAAAGATGACGCCCGAGATCGAAGCGGCGATCGCGGCGGCGCAGACCATCACCGAGGTGGATGACATCTACCGTCCGTTCCGCCCGCACCGTAAGACCCGCGCATCGGTCGCGCGCGAAAAGGGGCTCGAGCCTCTGGCAGAGCTCATCTACGCGCAGGAGCCGTCCTACACGCCCTCGATCGAAGAGCAGGCGGCGGCATATATCGACGAGGAAAAGGGCGTTGCAAGCGTCGGGGAGGCACTGCAGGGCGCGAAGGATATCATCGCCGAGAACGTATCGGACAACGCCGAGTTCCGCAAGGAGCTACGCCGTTTGACCTTCGAGTTCGGAACGCTGACCACCCGTCAGGCAAAGGAGGAGGATTCGGTCTACGCGCAATATTACGAGTATTCCGAGGCGCTGAAAAAGGTGCTTCCGCACCGCGTGCTGGCAATCAACCGAGGCGAGAAGGAGGAGTTCTTGAAGGTGGACGTCAACGTCGCACCCGAAATCGTGCTCAACTTCCTGTTCTCACAGATCCTGCTCGGCAACAAGAGCCCCGCAGAGCCGTATGTTTCCGCGGCGATTCTCGACAGCTACGACCGTCTCATCGCACCCTCCATCGAGCGCGAAATCCGCAGCGATATCTTTGACAACGCCTGCGAGGGCGCAATCAAAGTCTTTGCCGACAATTTGAGCCATCTGCTGATGCAGTCTCCCCTCAAAGGCAAGACCGTGCTGGGATTTGACCCCGGCTACGCGCACGGCTGTAAGCTGGCGGTGGTTGATAAAACGGGTAAGGTCGTTGATACGGCGGTCATCTATCCCGTCAAACCCCGCGAGGAAATCGAAAAGAGCAAATCCATCATCAAGCGTCTGATCACCAGGCACCGCGTGGACGTTATCGCCATCGGTAACGGAACCGCCTCCAAGGAAAGCGAGATCTTCATCGCAAACCTGCTCAAGGAGATTCCCGAGGACGTCAAGTATATCGTGGTCAGCGAGGCGGG
>JAFTPJ010000010.1 GCA_017463405.1 Clostridia bacterium | reverse complement strand
CGGAATGCTCGTGTTTTGCGAGCAAGCAAATGTTTCCTCTTTTCTGATATAATATAGACAGAAGGAAAGCGATGTAAAGACTATAATAACCACAGTTCGCAGATTGAAGCCGACTTTAATAGCACTTGTTTGTGTTATTAAAGTCGGCTTTTTGATGTTTAAAATTTATAGATACAATTTAAATAGTAAATGTATGGACATTAAAGATCTTGCTCATTCGTTTGATCGCCTTTTTTTCTAAACCTTTCTATCAAAGTTGTAGGAATATCTCCGTCTGAAATCAAGCAGTCAATTTCCGAAGCTTCGCAAAGTGTATGAAGATATTTGGAATTAAATTTGTTTTGTGTCATTAACATAACTCTAAAGCTGCAATTTTTCATAAATGCTTTTCTTATTACGGTTTCTTCCTCGGAGGTATCTGTAAATTTCCCGTCACGATCTACGCCCTTGCAGGAGATAAAGCAAATATCAGTATTTATGGTGTTTGCAAACTCGACGGTTTTGTTTCCTACGCATACCAAGGAATTTTCAAGCATAAGACCGCCCGCACAATATGTTTTTATGTGATTTTCGCACATAAGTTCAGCAGTTTTTATACTGTAAGTTACAACTACGATATCTTTTATATTAGAAATATATTTAACTAAATATTGTGCAGTAGACGAGCCGTCCAAAAAGATCGTATCACCTTCTTTGATAAGAAGCGATGCTTTTTTGCAGATTTCGCTTTTCGCTCTTGAGTCCAATGACTCTCTGATTGACAGGGGGATCTGATTTTTTGTATCAGTGATGGGTTTGGCACCACCAAAGGTTCGTTTTATGCTGCCTGCCTTTTCGAGAGTGGTAAGGTCACGGCGTACTGTTGCTTCTGAAACGTAAAGCATGGAGACTAAATCTCTAATACTTACAGCCCCGTTTTTTTCTAAAATATTTAATATTTCCTTATGGCGCAAGTTGATAGACACGGTAAACTCCTCCAAAATGAGCGACTTCTGAATGAATTATATCATAATAATGATTGTTTGTCAACAATTTCAACTCATATTGATGGATAATTCTTTTTATGATATAATTACTATAACAAATTTGTGGAGGATGAAAATGAAGTGCGTTATTCAAAGCAACGGATCTATAGCGGTACAAGAGTCTGATATATATTCGGCTACCGAGGAGGAGTGCCTTTTCGAAGTTAAGGCAGCAGGAATTTGTGGTAGCGATATTCCCAGAGCGTTTTCGAACGGAGCATATTTTTATCCTATTGTTGTGGGACATGAATTCTCCGGAGTTGTAAAGGAGAGTATGAATTGTGAGCTTGTAGGAAAAAGAGCTTGTGTTTTTCCCATTCTTCCATGCGGAAAGTGCAAATTTTGTCAGGTACAACAATGGGCAAGCTGTATAAATTATGATTATTACGGCTCTCGACGAGACGGTGGTATGCAATCAGAGCTTTTGGTCCGGGAATCAAATCTGGTGTTCTTGCCCGATAACGTTAGCTATGAGGCAGGAGCGATGATAGAGCCTATGGCTGTATGCCTTCACGCTGTAAAAAAAGCAAATATAAGTAGTTGTTCTTCTGTATTGGTTTATGGTGCGGGAACGATAGGAATGCTTTCTGCTATGTGGGCAAGGGCTTTGGGGGCAAAATCTATATTTGTGTACGACGTTGATAAAAGCAGGCTTGATTTTGCAGAGAAATTGGGATTTCCAACTTATTCAAGCGAGTCGGTAGACATTGTAATAGAAGCAAGCGGCTCGGATGCTGCGCTTAATGATGCTATTATTACTTGTGAAGCTTTTGGAAAAATCATTTTAATCGGTCACGGTAAAAAAGATACCTGCATAAAGCATGACGTTTTTGCTAAAATCCTCCGTAAGCAATTGACTCTTATGGGGAGCTGGAATTCGGATTTTTCAACCGTGGCAAACGATTGGGAGGAAAGTGTTCGGGCAATCGAAAAAGGTATCATTGATCCGGAGGTACTGATAACCCATAAACTCCCCCTGGATAAAGCAGGAAAGGCTTTTAAAATATCCGTAGACAGAAACGAATTTTCAAATAAAGTAATGGTGGTGATGTGATATGTCATATAAATTAGCGCCCTCTATGATGTGTTGCGACCTTCTTAATGTGAGAGAACAGATAAAAATGTTTGAACAGCATAGGATCGATGCTCTGCACATTGATATAATGGATGGAAGCTTTGTTCCTAATATTGCGCTTGGTGCCTGCTTTGTTGAGCAATTAAAAAAAGAAACGCGGCTACCTCTTGATCTGCACTTTATGATAGATACGCCCGAACGTTACATAAATACCTATCCTATAGGCGAGGGAGATTACGCAAGTATACATTTTGAATCGACAAATCATGTACAAAGGGCATTGCAGATGGTGAAGGATAAAGGTGCGAAAACGCTTATTGCAATTAATCCGGCAACTCCGATTTATGCCGCAAGCGAAGTTCTTGATGATATCGATGGTGTTCTGTTAATGAGTGTTAATCCCGGATACGCCGGACAAAAAATGATTCCGCGGTCTATAGAAAAAATTAAAGCAATGAGAAAATTCTTGGATGAGAACGGCAGATCTGATGCTGAAATTGAGGTGGATGGCAACGTTAGTATTGAGAACGCCATAAAAATGCGAGCAGCCGGAGCCAATATTTTTGTTTTGGGAACAGCGATTCAAACAAAAAAGGAGTTGTTTACCCGAGAAGATATTGAACGCTTCAGACTATCGGTTCAATAGGGGGAGAATATGGAAATAAAAAAAGATCTGTGGTATGCAAGCGAGGATCATATTCCCGTTTTAGGTCATAGAGGAATTAAAGCAAAATATCCCGAAAACACAATGGTATCATTTAAGGAGGCAATTGAGCTTGGGGTTGATCTTATCGAGTTTGACGTTAACGTAACTCGCGACGGAGAGTTGGTGGTCATTCATGATAATTCCATTGACAGAACAAGCAATAAAACCGGACTTACGAGGGATTATACTCTGGAAGAGCTGAAAAGCTTTGATTTTGGCGGCTGGTTTGACGAAGCATTCAAGGGTGAGAAAATTCCTACGTTAAGAGAGGTTTTAACTCTCGCCGCGCCCTTTGAAAATCTGCTCCTCAACGTTGAGATCAAGGATATGAATTATGAAACCGTTGACTCAACCGTGGAAATGCTCAAGGAATTCGGACTCGCGGATCGCTCGGTTATAGCCTGCTTCGATGCTGACATTATCCGCTATACCAAAAGAGAGCATCCGGAAATGCGGACGCAGGGGTTTCCCGGCAGATATATGAAGAATTTTACCGAAGATACCTATGACTGTATGTTCGGCATGGGTATTCCTATTGCATGGGGAGATTGTACGGACGAGTCAATCAAGTCTGACGTAAATTTTGCCCGATCCCGTGGTATTTTAGCTTGGCTGTTTTGCGCGGATTCGGAAAATGAAGTAGTAAAGTGTGTAGAGATGGGCTGCGATAATATAACGGGAAATGATCCTGAAATAGCACTTCGTGTATTACGAAAAATGAAAAAACATTTATAAACGTTGATATTGGCTGTCATCTTGACCGCTAAACACATCATCGCGGGCTTTGGAAATACGAACGTATTCGTGGATCGTTGTATATTGAACTGTGCTTGTTCCGCTTTTCGCTTTGGTGGTACGAACGTATTGATCAAGCGTTGTCGGGCGTTTGCACCCGGAAAATACTCTTTTCGGGGAACGAGACGTGGCAGCGTTACCGTCCTTTGAGAAATATTATCTTCAAAAACATGCATGCCGTCGATATTGCTATGCCAATAACGCTTTACGGAACCGAGTCAAATCAGGTTGAACTGACTATGGAAAATATTTTTATTCATATGAGAGAAGGCAGTGTAGCCGAGGAATTGATTAGAGCTTGTCATTATTCACGTATTTCTATTGATCATATGCAGATTGACGGATTTAAAGGCGGTTGTTTGATCAAATCCAGATGTGGTAAAGATATTGAACTTCACAATGTTGTTTGCGCATTGCCGGAGAAATTGTATGTTGTGAAGACAACCGAGGATTTTGTCATAAAAATAATATGAGTTGCATTTTGGTACTGTGAGCCCATCTTTGGAGGTTAATTTGACAATTCCGGCCGAAAGTCCTTGATTTTCAAGGACTTTTTTGTTATATCAATTGATTTTTACCGAGCCCTGTGATATAATTACTTCAGTGAGGCAGTGACATGATGCAAACGGTAAAAGCTATCTTTAACGGTCAGAAGAAACGATTATAACGAAAAAGATGGAGAAGCAGTATGAAACATAATGAATCCGTAGAGATGTATCTTGAAACGATACTGCTCTTTAAAAATTCCGAGGTTCACGCTGTCGATGTTGCGGCAGCGCTCGGCTATTCAAAGGCGAGTATTTCCCGTGTAATGAAGCTGTTTTCAAGTAAGAACCATTGTAAATATCGGTCAGGTTTTCCAATGATTGAGATGTCGAAGGGGTGATTTTTTATGAATGCATTGCTTTTGATTGCAGCAACTATGCTGTTGAGCGCGCAGGAGATTGCGCAAAAGGAATACGGCCGACGCTCACGCGGCGGCACATATACATACGCGCTGATCGCGGTGCTTGCGGCGATCGTCGTGTTTCTCGTGGCGTCGGGCGGTGTTCTGGAGTTTCGCTTGGATGTCTCTCTTTACGCGGTGCTGTTTGCACTGGGATACTGTACATCGATGGTCATGGGCTTTTTGGCGATCAAGACGGGATCCCTGTCACTCTCGGCGCTGATTATGCAATATTCGCTGATTGTTCCCGCAGTTTACGGAATGGCAGTGCTCGGGGAACCCCTGAAAATCACGCTGTTTATCGGCATTGCGCTTCTGATTGTATCATTGATGCTCGTCAACCTCAACGGAAAAGAGGCGGGCGTGCGTCCCACGCTCAAATGGGCGGTCTTTGCGGGGCTGTCCTTCATCGGAAACGGTATCTGTGCAACAGTGCAAAAGGTTCAGCAGGTGGATTTTGAAGGAGAGTACAAGAGCGAGTTTATGATCGTCGGTCTTGTAATTACGGCACTGATTCTGATTACCTTGGCAGTAATCTTTGAGCGCAGGGATCTTCTCCACAATGTCAGAAAGGGCGGTTTGATCTGCGCGGGAAGCGGTGTGTCGAACGGTCTTTGCAATTTTTTGATTATGGTGATGGCGGGGCTTATGCCCGCGTCGGTTATGTATCCCGTCGTCTCGGCGGGCGGAACGATCGCGACGTCGCTCGCGGCACTTCTGATCTATCGCGAAAAAATGTCCCGCCTGCAGCTGATCGGCTTGGGACTCGGCGTCCTTGCGATTGTGGCTTTGAATTTGTGATTGGGACGGGAGAGAAAGTGCAACTGTTGACGATCCTCCATCACAAAGGGAGCTATTCAAAAATTTGCGGAAGCCAATGGCCGGAGCTGTCGAGAAAGCAAAAAATCCTGCATCGAACCGTTCGGAACAAGGTCGGAAAGAAACAAATACAGTTATGCCCACCCCTTCTTCGAAAGCCTTGAAAGGGGGTGGGAAAACTTTTTCAAAAAGGTTCCCCCAAAGAAAAAACACGTCTCCTTATCCTTCCCAAAAAACATTTTTCTTCCTGCCACAGTCCGACAATTTTCACAGGGGAGATGTGATACAATAGGGGTACAGGACAAGCTACGGATAAAGGAGCGATGAAAAAATGATCAAAAAGAATGAACGGGTCGACTACGAGACGCGCGGCGAGAGTCTTGTGGTACACATTGGCGGAGAGATCGACCATCACAGTGCGGTCGAGGTACGGACAGGGATCGACGAAAAAATCCTTGCGGAACGGCCGTCTCGCGTGATGCTGGAGCTGTCTGCGGTGGACTTTATGGACAGCTCCGGGTTGGGTCTCATCATGGGACGCTTTGCACTGGTTAAGCAGTACGGCGGGACACTATGCGTGCTGGACCCCAGCTTGGCAGTGATGAAGATGATAAAGCTTGCAGGCATGGAGCGCATGGTGACGATTTTAAGATCAAAGGGAAAGGAATAAACGAATATGAAGAACAACAGAGTGGATTTCAGCGCGGCGGTGGAGAATGAGATGCGCCTCATTCTCCCGTCGCTGTCGGTCAACGAGGGCATGGCGCGCGCGTCGGTTTCGGCATTCTGCGCACAGCTTAACCCCACGGCACTGGAGCTTGCCGACATCAAATGCGCCGTTTCGGAGGCAGTGACCAACTGCATCGTGCACGCCTACCGTGAGGCGGCGGGGGAGATTGTAATCGATGTCAAGCTCTGCGAGGGACGCCTGATACAGATTGAGATCCGCGACCGTGGATGTGGCATCGAGAACGTCAAGCAGGCGCGCGAGCCGCTGTTTACCACCGACGCCGCGGGCGAGCGGAGCGGCATGGGCTTTACCGTAATGGAGAGCTTTTGCGACGAATTGCGCGTTTCCAGCCGCCCGGGAAAAGGCACGACGGTCACCCTGCTCAAGCGTTTACATAAGTGATCGGCTATGCCGATGCACAAAAAATTTGAGGTGATCGCATGGAGCAAGTATCCGTTTATGAACGCAATACCGCACTTTTGGAGCGTGTGAAGCAGGGGGACGCCGACGCCGAGGCGGTACTGGTTGAGGAAAATCTCGGTCTTGTACGCACGGTGGCACGACGTTTTCTCGATCGCGGAACTGAGTATGAGGATCTCGTGCAGATCGGAACG
This sequence comes from Clostridia bacterium, assembly GCA_017463405.1. Classification (GTDB taxonomy): domain Bacteria; phylum Bacillota; class Clostridia; order Oscillospirales; family CAG-272; genus UMGS1865. The sequence goes on along the minus strand of JAFTPJ010000010.1, from coordinate 9,544 downwards.
ATCGGGATGATCAAGGCGATCCGCTCCTTTTCCTTGGAGCGCGGTACTGCGTTTTCTACCTATGCCGTTCCCCTGATCGTCGGGGAGATACGGCGGCATCTGCGCGACGACGGTATCATCAAGGTCAGCCGCACGTATAAGCGGCAGGGAATTACCCTGATGCACGAGAAAAACCGCATTGTCGCCGAGGAGGGGCGGGAGCCGGGAATCGCCGAGCTGGCACAGCGGTGTGGCGTCAGCCTCGAGGAGGCGGCGATCTCACTTGACGCGATCTCACCGATCACGTCGCTGTCGGATTTTGTCTATGGCGAGGACACAGTGACCTACGAGGGCGTGATTGCCGACGAGGACAGTGAAAACGAGAGCGAAAAAATCTGCGACCGCATCGCGCTCTCGCAATGCATCAACCGCCTGCCGCCGTTATGGCGCAAGATCATCCTGATGCGCTACTACCGCAATATGACCCAACAGCAAACGGCAAATCTGCTGGGGCTGTCTCAGGTGAAAATTTCACGTGAGGAAAAGAAAATTTTAGCATTTTTAAAGGAAGAGCTTTCATAAACCTATTGACATTTGTCGATTTTTCTGCTATACTGATAAAAGAATGTTAAAAAGATGGCAATCTTTTCCCGAAAAGGAGGAAATCATACCCTTGCAGAAGCGCACAGAACCCAAACCGGAAGAAAAAAAGCCCCTGTGGCTTCGTCTCAAAGCATGGATTGCCGAACGGCTCTGTCAAATCAAAGCCTTTTCGTGGCGGCTTTTTTGGAGCGGCATGCGACAAGGAGGATGGAAAAAACGGATTCCCGCTTGCTGTCTGTTGCTTGGTGTTCTGCTTGCCGTTCTGGCGAGCACACTGGTTCTCAACGCGGCGGTCTGTCACAAAACTGCGGAGCGTATCGTCACGGCGCAGACGCTGGAAGATGCGGAGGGGACGTTCGATCTCGTTTTGGTGCTGGGCTGTAAGGCGTATGCCGATGGCACGCTTTCCGACCGTCTTTCCGATCGCGTGGCTGTGGGCGTTTCGCTTTACCAAAGCGGCATCGGGGAGGCGCTTCTGATGAGCGGCGACCGTCAGGACGACGGTAGCTACGACGAGGTGACCGCCATGCAAAACGCGGCAATTGCCGCGGGGGTGACGGATGACAGCCTTCTGACCGATCCGCGCGGATATTCCACCTACGAGAGCATCGTGCGCGCCAAGGAGGTCTTCAGTGCCCGGCGGATTGTGATTGTGACGCAGGAGTATCATCTGTACCGTGCGCTGTATATTGCCGAAAAGTTAGGGCTGGAGGCATACGGCGTCAGTGCCGATCTGCATCCGTTCGGCGACCAGCTGAAGTGCGAGGTGCGCGAGGTTTTTGCGCGCGTCAAGGATGTCTGGTATGCGCAGGCGAGACCCGCGGTCGATTTGAACTTATCGTAAATTCTTTTTCTAAAATATAAAATAGCGGAGGAAAAAATTATGGCAAGAATAATTCTCAATGAAACATCCTATCACGGCGCAGGCTCTGTCAAGGAGCTGGCGGGAGAGGTTCTGGGCAGAGGCTTCAAAAAGGCACTGGTCTGCTCCGACCCCGATCTGATCAAGTTCGGCGTTACGAAAAAGGTGCTGGACGTGCTGGACGGTGCGGGCATCGCTTACGCGGTTTATTCCGAAATCAAGGCGAACCCCACGATCGAGAACGTACAAAACGGTGTTGCGGCGTTCAAGGCGGCGGGTGCCGACTGTCTGATTGCTGTCGGCGGCGGCTCTTCGATGGATACCTGCAAGGCGATCGGTATCATCATTGCGAACCCCGAGTTTGCGGATGTTCGCTCGCTGGAGGGCGTGGCTCCCACGAAGAACCCTTCTGTGCCGATCATTGCGCTTCCCACCACGGCAGGTACGGCGGCAGAGGTGACCATTAACTACGTCATCACCGACGTGGAGAAGAAGAGAAAGTTCGTCTGCGTTGACGTACACGACATTCCCGTCGTGGCGATCATCGATCCCGATCTGATGAGCACGATGCCCAAGGGCTTGACCGCCGCTACGGGTATGGATGCTCTGACGCACGCAATCGAAGGCTATATCACCAAGGGTGCATGGGAGATGACCGATATGTTCCACCTCAAGGCGATCGAGCTGATTGCAAAGAGCCTGCGCGGCGCGGTTAACAACACGCCTGAGGGCAGAGAGGGCATGGCGCTGGGTCAGTATATCGCGGGTATGGGCTTCTCCAACGTCGGTCTCGGTATCGTTCACTCGATGGCGCACTCGCTGGGCGCGGTTTACGATACGCCGCACGGTGTGGCAAATGCGATCCTGTTGCCGACCGTTATGGAGTACAATGCGTCCGAAACGGGCGAGAAGTACCGCGACATTGCAAAGGCAATGGGCGTTGAGGGAACCGAGAAGATGAGCGTTGCGGAATACCGCAAGGCAGCTGTGGATGCCGTCCGTCAGCTGTCGATCGACGTCGGAATCCCGCAGGATCTCAAGGCAATCGCGAAGGAAGAGGATATCCGGTTCCTCTCCGAGTCCGCAATGGCTGATGCTTGCCGTCCCGGTAACCCGAAGGATCCGACGCTGGAGGATATCATCGCGCTGTACCGTTCGTTGATGTGATTTGATTATTGATATGGAATTTTTCGTGGGGAAAACTTCTTGGAGGGAGTTTTTCCCACAACTCTTTTAAGAACTTTTGGAAAAGCTGTGGCGCGAGAAACTTCCCGCCAGATATCACAATAGCATCTATTTTTGACTTTTTTGTGAATTTACAGCCCTGTACTATTACATTTTTTCCAAAATTTATGGTATAATATTACTGTAAACACGGAAAAGGGGGGGAAGCGCAAATGTTTCAAAAGGATGATTATGTGTTTTACGGCTCGGGAGGAATCTGCAAAATTTCCGATGTTCGGACGGCGCCGTTGGACGGGATGCCTGCCGATCGGGAATACTACGTAATGCAATCGATTCACGATGCGAACGGGATGATCTACGTTCCCGTAGACAGCGACAAGGTTTTTTTGCGCCCGATTTTGAGTCGGAAAGAGGCGAGTGCGCTCCTCGATCGCATTCCGCACGTGGATGCAATCGACGAGCCGAATTCCAAGCAGCTTCGTGCACGCTATGTGGAATGCATGCAAACGCATGTGCCCGAGGACTGGGTGCGCGTGATCAAAACGGTGTGGCGGCGTGCCAATGCCGATGCGCGGCGCGGTCAGCGGATTTCCGAGACCGAGCGCACCATGGCGGAGAATGCCAAGCGCTATCTGCATGCAGAATTGGCGTTGGCTTTGGGGCTTTGCGAGCGGGACATGGAAGAATACATTACCGAGCACGTCCAAAAAATGGCATAACTGTCGGACGGCGCGTTCGTTATTCGGACGTGCCGTCCGTTCTTTTTATATTATTTTCCTTTTTTTCCGTATATGCCTTGACTTTCGCGACGAAAAGTTATATAATCAAGCTATCAAATTATAGTACGGAGGTATTTCCTATGTTACAAGCTGGTTTTGCACGAGTGGATGTCACCCCGCCGCTTGGCTCGTATATTTCGGGGTATTTCCATGCAAGATATGCCAAAGGTGTATTGGATCCGATTCAGCTCAACGCGCTGGCGTTTTCGGACGGAGCGACCACCGATCTGATCATTGTTGCAGATTTTATCGGCGTCGGAAGAAATTTCTGCGATCTGATTCGCAAAAAAATTGCCGAGCGCACGGGCGTTGACGCGGATCATGTTATGCTGTCAGCACTCCATCAGCATACCTCTGTCTGTATCGCGGACAAGGAGCCGAACACGCGCAGTGACAGTGCCTACATGGACATTGTCTATCGCAGATACTGCGACGTGGCACAGATGGCGATCGATGATATGAGAGAGGCAACGCTTGGCTATGCCGAAAAGGAGACCGCCGAGCAGATCGCGTTTATCCGTCGCTATGTGATGAAGGACGGCTCGATCGCAACCAATCCGGGTGACAACGCGCAGGATATCGTGCGCCCGTGCAACGACGCGGACAACACCGTGCGTCTGTTGCGCTTCAAGCGCGAGGGCGCGAATGACGTTGCGTTCGTCAATTTCTGCACGCATCCCGATGTCATCGGTGGAGAAATGCTGTCTGCCGACTGGCCGGGCTTTGTTCGCAGATACGTCGAGCAGGATCTGGACGGCGTGTCCTGCCTGCTGCTCAACGGCGTGCAGGGCGACAGCAACCACTGCAATTTTATCGGCGGTACGCGTGGCGGATACGGGCACAGCGCGCACATGGGTCGCGTGATCGCGGATACGGTGAAGCAGATCTGGAATCAAGCCGCAGACGTTTCGGCTGACGGTGTCGGCGGCGGTATCGAGGTCGTGTTCAATAAGACCCGCACCGACGGAGAAGAGGAGTACGAGGCAGCAGTGAAACTGCTGGCGGACAACCGCGCGGGGAAGGTCAAGGCGCACATCACCGAGTTGGGACGCGCGACGCGTATCGTGAATCTGCGCAAGGATGCCCCGATCTACCGTCAGGTTCCCGTGACCGTGATGAAGCTGGGAAAAATCGTCTTTGTTGGCTTTGGCGGCGAGCCGTTTACGCATTACGCGACCGCCGTGCGCGAGGCATGTCCCGACAAAACGGTGCTCTCTGCCTGCTGTTGCAACGGCTACGAGGGCTATCTGCCCACCGCACAGGCATTTGCCGAGGGCGGCTACGAGGCATCCTCGTCGGCGTTTTCCCCGAATCTGGAGGAGGATTGCGTTACGACCGCAGTGAATTTAATTCGTATTGTTTGATTTTTTACGATTGTGCAAAAACAATTTACGATTTTCTAAAGACAAACGCTTTCCGAAGGTGTAGAATAAGCACGTACGAATGTGTGCTTGTACAAAAATTATGATTAGTAAGAGGAGTTTGATATGTTAAAGGCTGGTTTTTCGAGAGTGGATGTTACCCCTCCGCTCGGATCGTATATGGCAGGTTATTTCTTCGAGCGCTACGCAAAGGGAGTGCTCGATCCCATTGAACTCAATGCGATTGCGTATACCGACGGAAAGGAAACCGTGATTCTGATCATCGCGGATTTCATCGGTGTTGATATGACGTATTGCGACGAGATCCGGCAGAGGATTTCCGAAAGAGTGGGCGTCGCCACCGATCATATCATGCTTACGTCCTTGCATCAGCATACCTCGGTGTGCATTGCCCAAAAGGATAAATATACACGCAAAGATCTCCCGTATATGGATATGGTCTATCGCAAATACTGCGACGTCGCGCAAATGGCTTTGGATGATATGAAGGAAGCGACGCTCGGCTTTGCCGCAGAGGATACTGCCGTACCGATCGCATTCATTCGTAAATATCTGATGACCGACGGTACAATCGTTGGACATCCCTACGGCAGAAAGAACGAGATCGTGCGCCGTCTTAGAGACGCGGACAACACCGTGCGTCTGTTGCGCTTCAAGCGCGAGGGCGCGAACGATATCGCTCTGGTGAACTTCTGCACCCATCCCGACGTTATCGGCGGAGAATATTTATCTGCCGACTGGCCCGGCTTTGTGCGCAGATACGTGGAGCAGGATCTGGAGGGCGTTTCCTGCCTGCTTCTCAACGGTGTGCAGGGCGACAGCAACCATTTCGACTATCTTACAGAGCCGAAAAAGGGACATGATCATGCCGGCTTTATGGGACGCACGATCGCCGATACCGTGCTTCGCATCTGGGATCGGACCGTGCCGCAGGCTTCAACAGAGGTCAAGGGTGGAATTGAGACCGTATTTCTGCCCACCCGTACCGACGGTATGGAGGATTATGAGCAATGCAAGCAGCTGTTGGACGACGTGAATAATAAAAAGCCCGGCGTTAAGCCGACGGGCGCACAGCTGGGGCGCGCGGGACGAATTACAAGAATGAGAACCTCACCGATGTTCATGCAGGTTCCCGTGACCGTGATGATGCTTGGCGACGTCGCCTTCGTCGGCTTTGGCGGAGAGCCGTTTACGCACTATGCAACCGCCGTGTGTGAGGCTTGCCCCGACAAAAAGATCATCTCCGCTTGCTGCTGTAACGGTCACGAGGGATATCTGCCGACTGCCGAGGAGTACGAAATTCCCGACAGCTACGAGGGCAACTCATCCCCGTTCCCGTCAAATCTGGAGGAGGAATGCGTCAAGGCTGCGGTTGGGTTGATTGAAAGACTATGAAAAATTATAAAATTGTAAAAATTACCTCCGACCACGTTGTGGATTTCGCGGCGGAGGAGCTGAAAAAATATCTTCGTATGATGATGCCGCGGTGCGGGGAGATCGATATTTCCTACGATCCGGACGCGACCGACGGATTCCGCATCGGTGTGATGCAGGACTTTGGATTGGACGTTTCCGAGGCAGAGGACGCGGCACTGGACGATATTCTGCACATTGATACGACCCTTGCGGGCGGAATCATCGCCGGAAGCAATCCGCGCAGTGTGCTGTTGGCGGTGTACCGTTATCTGACGATCAACGGTTGCCGCTGGCTGTTCCCGGGCATTGACGGTGAGCTGATCCCCGTCAAGGACATCGAGCCCGTGCAGTATCACAAGATGGCGGATTGCCGCTATCGCGGACAGTGCAACGAGGGCGCGGAGTATCAGCCGAATATGATCGAGGCGATCGATTTTACACCAAAGGTCGGGATGAACGTCTTCATGATCGAGTTTGAGTATCCCTCGGTTTATTACGATCGCTATTATAATCACGAGCACAATACCGCCAACCGCGATCCGGAGCCGGTCACCTCGGATACGATTCTGCAATGGAAGCGGCAGTGTGAAACGGAAATCTCCAAGCGCGGACTCCAGCTGCACGATATGGGACACGGCTGGACGGCAAAGGCATTTGACGTCAGCGCGGAGGATGCGTGGAGCCAAAACGCCGAGGCATGTATTTCTCCCGAATCAAGAGAGATGGTGATGGAGTACCGCGGGGAGCGCAAGCTTTTTCAGGGAAAGCTGTTCCATACCAATTTCTGTATGTCCAATCCGCGCGCGCGTGCAAAGGTGGTCAAAAGCATTGCAGATTACGCACAGCTGGCAACCAACGTAGACTATCTGCACGTTTGGCTTGCGGACGGCATCCACAACCATTGTGAATGTGAGAACTGTCGGAGAAAGACGCCGTCCGATTGGTACGTTGTTTTGATGAACGAGGTCGATGCGGAGCTGACGGCGCGCGGACTCAATACGCATGTGGTGATGATCTGCTACGTGGATACGACTTGGGCACCCGTGATCGAGAGACTGAATAATTCTTCCCGCTTTTCGCTTCTCATTGCCGCCATCACAAGAAATTACACCGAGGCGGTGGATGGGGCGTTGCGGGCGGAAGAAGTCGCACTGGAGCCTTACGAGCTTAACCGCTCTCCATTGCCCTCCAGTGTCAACGAATATCTTGCACACGCAAAGCGGTGGCTGGAGCGTTGCCCCATGCCGTCGTTTGTGTATGAATATCATTTCTGGCACGCACAATATCGCGATCTCGGCGTGCTGGACTCTGCAAAAATTATTTATCGGGACGTTCTCGGCTATCGCGCAAACGGCTGTATGGGAATGATAGAGGACGGCTCACAGCGTTCCTTTTTTCCGAACGGCTTTGCATTTTACGTCTATGCTGCGACGCTGTTTGATACATCCGTGACCTTTGACGCACTTGTGGAGGACTATTTCAGCCACGCATACGGTGAGGATTGGCGTGAGGTTGTGGCGTTCTTTACGCGCATCGGGGAGATACTGGATTTTGGTTACCTCAATGGACAGCTCTCAAAGGATACGCAACGCGGGCTTTATTATCATCCCGCTATTGCAGATGCATGTGCCGAGGTGGCGGCTTGTGCGGAGGCGTTCGATGCCTTCGTGCGGGCGCACAGGCAAAGACCTTTGCGCGCACAGACCGTGGCGTATAAGTTGCTACATTATTATCTGCTGTTTTTGAAGGAGATCGTAAAACCGATTGCTCTCAAGGCGGTGGGAAACGACGTACAAGCGCGTGAGGCACTCGTGGCGTTTTTCGACTACTTCGGTCAATACGAAACGGAGATTGAGCGTTGGTACGATCATTATCTTTTTGCTTATGCACTTCACGATGTGATCGATAAAAATTCGTCCAGCTTTGCAATTTGAGGCAGAGCAGGATTTTGGTATAAAAAGGAGGATTTTAATAATGTTAAAGGCAGGTTTTTCAAGAGTGGACGTGACCCCTCCGCTCGGTAGTTATATTTCCGGATATTTTGAGGAGCGCTATGCCAAGGGCGTGCTTGATCCTATTCAACTCAACGCGCTGGCATTTTCCGACGGAACAGAAACGGATTTGATTATTATCTCGGATTTCATCGGCGTGGATTGCAAGTACTGCGAGATCATCCGCAAAAAGATTGTGGAGCGGACGGGAATGGATGAAAAACATATCATGCTGTCGGCGTTGCATCAGCACACCTCGGTATGCGTCGCCGAAAGGGATCCGTACACCCGAAACGATATCCTCTATATGGAGTCGCTGTATCGCAAATATTGTGACGTCGCGCAAATGGCGCTGAATGACATGAAGGAGGCGGAACTTGGCATCGCCACAGAGGAGACCGCAGAGCCGATCGCGTTTATTCGCAAATATTTAATGACCGACGGCACGATCATCGGTCACCCGCACAACAGACAGCACGAGATCGTTCGCCGCTTGGGAGACGGTGACAATCTCGTTCGTCTGCTTCGCTTCAAACGTGAGTGCGCAAACGACATTGCGCTTGTCAACTTCTGTACACACCCCGACTTGATCGGTGGGGAATATCTGTCTGCCGATTGGCCCGGGTTTGTCCGCAGATACGTGGAAAAGGATATTGAGGGCGTGTCTTGTCTGCTTCTCAACGGTGTTCAGGGTGACAGCAACCACTGCGATTACCTTACGACACCGCGCGGTGGCTACGAGCATAGCTCGTTCATGGGGCGCACGATCGCCGATACCGTGCTTCGCCTTTGGGACAAGACCGTGCCGCAGCAATCGCCCGACGTCAATGGAGGCATTGAGAACGTATTTCTGCCCACCCGTACCGACGGTATGGAGCAGTATGACGCATGTAAGCAGTTGCTGGAGGATGTGAATAATAAAAAGCCCGGTGTAAATCCGTCGGGTGAGGAGCTTGGCCGTGCGGGACGTGTCGTGCGGATGAGAACCGCACCGCTCTTTCAGTGTGTCCCGGTCACTGTGATGAAGCTTGGCGACGCATGTTTCGTTGGCTTTGGCGGCGAGCCGTTCACACATTACGCAACCGCGCTGCGCGAGGCTTTTCCCGAAAAGCTGATCCTGTCCTCATGCTGCTGCAACGGATACGAGGGCTACCTGCCCACAAAGCAAGCATTTGAGTGGGGCGGCTATGAGGCAAGCGCGTCGCCGTTCCCGACGAATCTCGAGGACGAATGCGTCAAGGCTGCGGTTGGGTTGATTGAAAGACTATGAAAAATTATAAAATTGTAAAAATTACCTCCGACCACGTTGTGGATTTCGCGGCGGAGGAGCTGAAAAAATATCTTCGT
>JAFTPJ010000035.1 GCA_017463405.1 Clostridia bacterium | reverse complement strand
TGCCATAGGACGAGCAAGACGATCCGCCGCACTCTTTTTTTTGAATACATATCGCTGCAAATCGCGGTTTTTCGGGGAATTCCGATCATTGGAGTTCTCCTTTCGCTTTTTTCGAGGGGTCACGCCAAAAAACTTACTGCAATTACAAGCTGCAGAAAATTTTTGTGCGTGTTTTTTCACAGGTACATTTATTATAATCGATCGTGTCTGCCTTGTCAAAGAATATTTGTAAATATCGCATTTTTTGATCACACATCGCTTTTGGATGACATAGGCTGGCAATGAAGAACGAGATCTGTGAAAAAGGAGGCAGAATATGAATTCCTACCACGAGCCGAATCAGAACCGTCCGCCGCGCTTCCGCCCGCCACTGATCGGGTGTGTGGCACGCGACCGTCAATTGGCAGTTGCTCTGGCAAGCTGTTATACCGATACCTTTGCGTCGATTGCCGCGCAGATTTATCGCAGTCTTGTAACGGTGGAGCAGGACCGTGTGCTGTCCGATCTGTTTGATCGCATGGCAGGGGAGGAGCTGGAGCAGTTCCGTTTGCTGGGAGAGCTGATTGTGGCGCTCGGCGGAGAGGGGCTTCCGCGCTTTTCCGGGCGTGCACCGCGTGGCAGTTCTTCGTGTGGGAATGACCGTGTGTGTGAGGCGGTATTGGATTCGTGCGCGGCGGAGAAGCGGCGGAATATTGACCGATATGAAACGCTGATGAGCCGTACAGGTGACCGCGTGGTGCGCTCGGTGATCTCCAAACTGCTCTCGGGCGAGCGACGGATGCTAGCTTATCTGACGGATTTTATGCGGGAAGATTCTTGCGATTGATTCTCTAATTTGTCGCAGTATTTTGTCATATACGACAAAACACGAAAAAACCACGACAAAATCAAAGATACTGTGGTATATTTGCATATAAAAATACAAAATATAGTAAAAAAATGTCGAAAATCTATTGACAAAATATTGCTTTTTTGATAGAATAAAAGGGATGATTGTCGAAAGGAGGCTCTGTAGATGAGACGTAACTGTTACGGGCGGCGCAGAAGATGGCGCACGGGAACTTTGATTCTGCTGATCCTTTTGGCAACCGTTTTTTTGGTTTCGTGCGTTGCCGGCACGAACGTATTCTGGGTCAAGGGACTGTTTGGCTGGGACGTTGATGATTACGCTGCGGAGACGACCGAGCGCGTCCTGCAGGCGGACAGCGAGGTCGCTGATGAACTTTGCGACATGGTGGAGATGCTGGTGACCGACAGTGTGCACCTGGAGAGCTTTCGCACAACCTCGCAGGCGGTGAAGCTTTACCGCGACGCGATCCTGAACGATATGCTGCGCAGCAATTACGCGCACTATACCGGTAACGGCAGGCTGATTGCCGAGGCGCAGGGAGCGTATCCGCATACGGTTCTTTCCACCGTGATCCCGACATCGGATTTTGAAAACACGGTGTACCGTTATTTCGGCGGTACGTCGGTCGATCATCAAAACGGTGATGCATTTGCATATCTCAATCGTGCAGATGCTTATACCAGCGTGGTGCAGGCGCGTGCGTGCGGCGTAGATGTAGTGATTGCATCGGTCGAGGAGACCGAAAATACCTATCGGATGCGTTTTGCGCTGTCCGATGGGGAGGAGACCTCCGAGGAATATACGGCGATCTTCGTCAAGCGTGAGGACGGAAGCTGTTATTGGAAGGCATTGCAGATTTAATGATACAAAAAACGGTTCCGTTTGTACACGAAACCGTTTTTTTTGTTGGGATATCCCCAATAAACCCCCAGTTCTACTGGGGGGAGCGGAAAACGAGCGGAGCGACGAAAAGACGGGCGAGCTACAAGTAAGCCCAAAACAAAAAAGGTTGAAAAGAGTTAAACCTCCAAGTATAATGTAAGTGGTTTGATGCCGTGTTACAAAAATACAAGGAGGTTTAACAATGAAAATAGAGAAGAACGAGATCAAAAGCACGGCTCACAGCAAATACAGGTGTCAGTATCACATAGTTTTTGCACCCAAGTATCGAAGGAAAGAGATATATGGGAAGCTCAAAAAAGATATCGGAGAAATCTTAAGAAAGCTATGCGAGCAAAAAGGAGTGGAGATCATAGAGGCAGAGGCATGCCCGGAGTACATCCATATGCTAGTAAGTATCCCGCTATATATAAGTATAGCACAATTTATGGGATATCTCAAGGGGAAAAGCAGTTTAATGATCTTCGACAGACACGCAAATTTGAAATATAAATATGGATCAAGAAATTTTTGGTGTCGAGGATATTACGTAGATACGGTCGGGAAGAACAAAAAAGCGATTGCAGATTACATAAGAACGCAGTTGGAAGAAGACTACGCATCAGATCATATCAGTATCCGAGAGTTCACCGCCCCGTTTACGGGTAGCAAGAATCAGTAGGCAAAAATAGACAGCCGCATGTGAGCGGCTGCCTGTGATTGTAATGCGGTATCAAACTTTCTGTACCCCTTTTAGGGGGTACGCCTGTATTTGCCCCTTATAGGGGCTGTGCAAACCACCGGTTGAACCGGTGGTTTTGATTGTTTGCTTATTTCGTCATCTTCTCCTGCTTGACCTTATGGTCGACGACGTGGCGGGAGGCAAGCTCGTCGTGGATGTCCTCGAGGCTGATGCCCGCTTCGATCATCAGGACCATCACGTGGTACGCAAGGTCCGCGATCTCGTAGATGGTTTCTTTTTTGTCCTCTGCCTTTGCGGCGATGATGACCTCGGTGGATTCCTCACCGACCTTCTTGAGGATCTTGTCCAGACCCTTTTCAAAAAGGTAGGTCGTGTAGGAGCCTTCCTTTTTGTCGGTCTTTCTGCCCTCGATCAGCTTCATCAGTCCCTCCAGCGAGAACTCATGTCGCTCGTCGCTCTTATAGACGGCTTCGTTGAAGCAGGAATCGGTGCCCGTATGGCAGGCGGGACCGTCCTTTTCCACCATGACGACTAAAGCGTCACGGTCGCAATCCGCCGTGATGGAAACGACGTGCTGATAGTTGCCGCTGGTCTCGCCCTTGAGCCACAGCTCCTGTCTCGAGCGGCTCCAGAAGCAGGTCAGTCCCTTTTCCATGGTGACCTTGAGGCTCTCCTTGTTCATATATGCCAGCGTCAGGACCTTTTTTGTCTTGGCGTCGGTCACGATGGCGGGGATCAGCCCGTCCTTGTCAAATTTCAATTCTTCAATGTTTAGCATGTTGTTATCCTTTCTCAACGGCGCGCGGGGATTCCGCTTTGCGCCATTTTTTCTTTCAGATCGCAGATACGCACCTCTCCGAAGTGGAAGATGGATGCGGCAAGTCCCGCGTCGACCTTTGGGAGGTTGTGAAAGAGGGTAATGAAGTCCTCAATGCAGCCCGCGCCGCCCGACGCGATGACGGGGACGGAAACGGTGTTGCAGACCGCGTCCAGCATTTCCAGGTCAAAGCCGCGCTTGACGCCATCGGTATCGATGGAGTTGACGACGATCTCGCCCGCACCCATATCGGCACAGCGGCGGATCCATTCAATCGCCTCCATGCCCGTGTTCTCGCGTCCACCCTTGGCAAAGACGCGGAAGACGCCGTCCACACGCTTGACGTCGGCGGAGAGCACGACGCACTGGTCACCGTAGCGCTTTGCCGCCTCGTAGATCAGATTCGGGTTGCGGATTGCGCCCGAGTTGACGCTGACTTTGTCCGCACCGCATTTGAGCACGCGGTCAAAGTCGTCAACGGTGTTGATTCCGCCGCCAACGGTGAGCGGAATAAAGACGCTTTTGGCGGTCTCGGTGAGGATTTCAGTAAAGAGCTTGCGCCCCTCGGCGGAGGCGGTGATGTCGTAGAATACCAGCTCGTCGGCGCCATTGGCGCTGTAGTATTTTGCGAGCTCGACAGGGGAGGAGACGTCCTGCAAACCCTCAAAATTGATGCCCTTGACTACGCGTCCGTCACGGACGTCGAGGCAGGGAATAATGCGTTTTGTAATCATTTTGCCACCTCGATCGCCTCGGCAAGGTCGATGCTGCCGATGTAATACGCCTTTCCGATGATGGCGCCGTAGAGCTGCATTTCGGCAAGTCGACGGACATCCTCAATGGTGGAAACGCCGCCCGATGCGACGATCTGCATGGAGAATTTTTGGGAGAGGTCGCGATAGAGCGCGAGGTTGGTGCCCATCATCGCGCCGTCCTTGGAGATGTCGGTACAGATGACGGTTTTGACACCGATGCTCTGCATCCTCGCAAAGAAATCCTCTGCGGTGACCGAGGAAGTCTCGGTCCAGCCCTTGACGGCGATGCAGCCGTCCTTGATGTCGGCACCAACGGCAATGCGGTCACCGTATTTTGCGACTGCCGCGAGGACGAACGCTTCGTCGTTGACGGCTGCCGTGCCGAGGATCACGCGATCGATGTCGGCGGAAAGATAGCGGTCAACGACCTCCATGGTGCGAATGCCGCCGCCGATCTCACAGAAGAGTCCGGAGGCGCTTTTGATCTTCAGAGCGGTTTCAAGATTGGGGGTCGTACCGGATTTTGCCCCCTCCAGGTCGACTATGTGGATGAATTTCGCACCCTTTGCGGCAAAATCCGTTGCGATCTCGGCGGGGTTGTCACTGTAGACGGTCATCTGCGTGTAGTCGCCCTTGTAAAGGCGAACCGCCTTGCCGTCGTACAGATCGATTGCGGGAAAAATATTCATGCCTGTGCCTCCAGTTCGCAGAATGCGCGCAGGATATTCAGTCCCACTTCACCGCTTTTTTCGGGGTGGAACTGACAGCCGTACACGTTTTTATTCGCCACGGCGGCGGTCAGATGCACACCGTATTCGGCGGTGGCGATGACCGATTCGTCACAGTCCGCGCCATAGAAGGAATGAACGAAATAGACGCAATCGCCCTCCTTCAGGTATTTGAACAGCGGTGTTTGTCTGGTAACGTGCAGTGCGTTCCATCCGATATGCGGAATTTTGAGCCCCTTGGGAATGACGTCCGCAATCGGACGCACCGCGCCTTTAATCAGCCCAAGCCCTTCGTGCTCGCCGTATTCGTAGCTTTTTTCCAGAAGCAGCTGCATACCGAGACAGATGCCCATCAGCGGCTTTCCGCGATCGGCTTCCTCAATCACGACACGGTCAAGCCCCGTATCGCGTAGCTTTTGTGCGGCGTCCCCGAACGCCCCGACGCCGGGAAGGATGATGCGCTCCGCCGCGCGGATGATGTCAGGGTCGGATGTGGCGACCGCGTCCGCACCGATGGCAGAGAAGGAGGAGGCGAGGGAAAAGAGATTTCCGACGCCGTAGTCAACGATTGCGATCATCAAAGTACTCCCTTCGTCGAGGGAATCTCATCTGCGAACGCTGCGTCGATTGCGACCGCTTGGCGCAGGCTTCTTGCAACCGATTTGAACGTGCCCTCGATGATGTGGTGTGAATTTGTACCTGCAAGCTGATGGATGTGGAGCGTACAAGCGGCGTTGCGGACGAAGCCGAGGAAGAACTCCTCAACCAGCTCCGTGTCAAACGTACCGACCTTTTCGGTGGGGATATCCAACGCATAACCGAGATAGGCTCTGCCTGAGAGATCGACGGCGGAGAGGATCAGGCTTTCGTCCATCGGAAGCGTCGTATCGCCGTAGCGCACGATACCGCGCTTGTCGCCGAGCGCGCTTGCGAACGCCTGTCCCAGCGCGATGCCGACGTCCTCGACGGTGTGGTGATCATCAACGCACGTGTCACCCTTGCAGGTCAGCGCGAGGTCGAATCTTGCGTGCTTGGCAAGAAGCGTGAGCATGTGGTCGAGAAAGCCGCAGCCGCTGTCGACGGTTGACGCGCCGCTGCCGTCAAGATTCAGCTTTAACGTAATATCGGTTTCCGCAGTTTTGCGGATGATTTCGGATGTTCTCATGTGTGTTCTCCTTTCGGGATGTCAGATCAATTCCCGTAGCGCATAGAGGAGTGCCTCCATCTGCTGACGGGTACCCACGGTGATGCGGTTGTAATTCGCGATTGCGGGCTTGGTGAAGTGCCTGACGAGAATTCCACGCTTGCGGAGCTCACGATAGACCGTTTCGCCATCTACGTCGGGGTGTGCGGCGAAGATAAAATTCGTTTTGGAATCGGTGACCGTAAAGCCCATGCGGCGCAGCTCCGCGATCGTATATTCGCGGTTTTCAATGATTGTTTGGCAGTTTTTGCGGGTATAGTCCTCGCTCTCCAACGTCCCAATCCCCATCGCCTGCGTGATGGCGTTGACGTTGTAAGGGTTGGTGGAGTACTTGACGGTGTTCATGTCGCGGATCAATTCTCGGTTGGCAACACCGAAGCCCAGTCGCGCGCCCGCCATTGAGCGTGACTTGGAAAAGGTTTGCGCGACGATGAGGTTGTCGTATTTTTTGATCAGCGAAAGACAACTCTCACCTCCGAAATCCACGTATGCCTCGTCGATCAGCACGATATTGTCGGGGTTGGAGGCAATGATCCTTTCGATCTGTTCGACGGGAAGCGCGATGCCGGTGGGGGCGTTGGGATTCGCGATGAAGATGTTTTTGTGAATGCCGATATAATCGTTTATGTCGATCGTAAAGTCATCCTTTAAGGGAATTTCTTCATAAGGAATATTGTTGATCTCTGCAAAGACGGGATAGAAGCCGTAGGAGATGCTCGGGAAGACGGCGGGATGATCTTTGTCACAGAACGCCATGAAGGCGAAATTGAGGATTTCGTCCGAGCCGTTGGTGAAGAGCACTTCGTCGTGCGTGACACCGAAGAGATCGGAGAAGCGCTTGACCAGCTCCCGACACTCGGGATCGGAATACAGGTTGACGTTTGCCGCTGCCGCCGCTGCCAATTCGATAGCGCGCGGTGCGGGCGGGAAGGGGGATTCGTTGGTATTGAGCTTGATATATTGCACGTCCTTGGGCTGCTCACCGGGGGTGTAAGGCACAAGCATACTGTATTTTTCACTGAAAAAGCGACTCATTTCTGATCCTCCAATCGAATGACTGCGCTCCTTGCGTGTGCGGTAAGTCCTTCCTTGGTGGCGAAGTATTCCACGTCGCGTGCTACACGTCCGAGTGCGTCGGCGGTGTAGTAGGTGTACTGCGTTTTCTTGACGAAATCGTCGACCGAGAGGGGGCTTGAGAATTTTGCAGTGCCGCTGGTGGGCAGGGTGTGGTTGGGCCCCGCGAAATAGTCCCCCAGTGCCTCGGGACAGTTGCGTCCCATGAAGATCGAGCCCGCGTGGCGGATGCTGTCGAGGTAATCGAATGGATTGTCGACGCAAAGCTCCAGATGCTCGGGAGCGATCTCGTTTGCGATGTCGATGGCGACAGAGAGCGTCGGTGCGACGATGATTTTTCCGTTGTTATCGATAGACGTGCGGGCAATCTCGGCTCGCTCAAGCATCGGGATCTGTAGCTCCAGCTCTGCCTGCACCGCGGTGGCGAGGGATTCGGAGTCGGTGACAAGAACTGCGCTTGCCAGCTTGTCGTGCTCTGCTTGGGAGAGCAGATCTGCCGCGACGTGGCGGGGATTGCTTCCTCCGTCCGCGACGATTAGAATCTCGCTCGGACCTGCGATCATGTCGATGGAAACCGTGCCGTATACCTGCTTTTTCGCCTCGGCAACAAAGGCGTTTCCGGGGCCGACGATCTTGTCGACCTTCGGGATACTCTCGGTGCCGTATGCCAGTGCGGCGATCGCCTGCGCACCGCCGACCTTGAAGATACGGTCAACGCCCGCGATGTGCGCGGCGGCGAGGATGACGGGATTGACCTTGCCGTTTGCAAGGGGAGGGGTGACCATCACGACCTCGCGACAGCCTGCGATTTTGGCGGGGATGGAATCCATCAGCACAGTGGAGGGGTACGCCGCCGTGCCGCCGGGAACGTAAAGCCCCGCGCGGTCAACGGGAATGACCTTCTGACCGATGACGATTCCGTTTTCGTTATTGATGATAAAGCTGTTACGCACCTGCTTTTCGTGGAAGGCGCGAATGTTTTTCGCCGCCTTTTTGAGAATTTCGAGAAACTCCGGCTCAACCAGCGACACAGCCTCTTCGATTTCCTCCTTGGAGACCGCAAGGGAGGACAACTTTGCGCGGTCGAATCTCTCGGTGTATTCGTAAAGTGCCGCGTCGCCGCGCGTGCGGACGTTGCGGATGATGTCGGCTACCACATTCTCTACCTTCATTTCGGGTGCCATGCGGGCGAAAATATCCTTGTTTTCGACCTCGCCGTATTTGATGATTCGGATCATTGTATCATTCCTCTGCTTTCAGTTGCATTGCAAGATGCTCGGTCAGCGCCGTAATCTGCTCGGTTTTGAATTTCCAGCTTGCCTTGTTGGCGATCAGTCGCGCGCTGATCGGCACAACGGTTTCGATAACCTCAAGGTTGTTTTCCTTAAGTGTTGTGCCTGTCTCCACGATATCGACGATGACGTCGGAAAGTCCTAAAATGGGGGCAATTTCGATCGAACCGTTGAGGTGAATCATATCGATATCGCGTCCTTGCGATGCGTAGTAATTCTGCGCGATATTGGTGAATTTGGTAGCGACCTTCAGTGTTCTGCGCGGATCATCGCGGAAGCCCTTGGGGGCGGCGACCGCCATGCGGCAGATGCCGGTTTTCATATCAAGAAGCTCATAGACGTCGGGGGCATATTCCAAAAGGATATCCTTGCCTGCCACGCCGATGTCGGCGGCGCCGCGCTCGACGTAGATGGCAACGTCCGACGGCTTGACCCAGAAATAACGGACGCCGCACACCTCGTTCTCGAAGATCAGCTTACGGTTGTTTTCTTTTATGGAGGGGCATTCAAAGCCCGCCTTTTCGAACATGGCGTAGACGCGATCGCCAAGGCGCCCTTTCGGAAGGGCGACGTTAAGCATTGGTTTCAAGGAGCTTCACCCCGCTTTCGGTAAATTGCAACAGCTGTCGGTATTTCAGCTTTTCAGGAACCGTTTTCTGCGCTGTGACACTTTTGCCGTCCTCGGTTAATGCCTTTACGGCAGCGTGAAGCGCTTTTGTGTCTGCGTTTGCATCATAAAGCAGAACGGTGTCGATATCAAAGTCTCTCGGTGCTACTGCAAGCGAATCCAGACGGTCGAGGTAGACCGCAAATCCGACAGCTCCCGATTTTTTATCCATGCGGTGCATCAGATTGTCGTACTGACCGCCCGAGAGGATGTTTTCGGGCACGCCCTTTACAAAACCCTGGAACACGATGCCGCTGTAGTAGCGCAGATCATGGATGACCGAGAAATCGATGCGGACATGCTCTGCGGGGAGAAGTGAGAGGACGGAATCGAATTGCGCGACGGTGCGCTGCCATTCCTCGTTCGGAAGAAGCGTGTAGAGCATCGGAATTACTTGACGTACCTCACCTTGGCACTCCATCAGGTGTTGTAGCAGCGCCGCCCTTTCCCTATTGATGCCGGCTTCCGCGCAGATACGGGAGGCGTCGTGGCGGTTCTTTTGCGCGACGCATTCGAGCAGAGTACCTCTGGCATCGGGTGCGATGCCGATATGGTCGATCAGCTGCGACAGAAGTCCCAGATGGGAGACGTCGAGAATATAGTCGTCCGAGATTTCAGCAAGACTCCTTGCCGCCAGCGTTAGCACCTCTGCGATGCAGTAGCTGTCGATATCGCCGAGGCATTCCAGACCCGTTTGCATAATCTCACGAAAGGCGTGCGTTTTCTCTGTGACGCGGTAGACATTTTCGTTATAGTAGACTTTTTGCACGTATCCCGGGATGTCCTTGGTGTTTTTTACGATGGAGAGGGTGACGTCTGGTTTGAGCGCCATGAGTTTACCGTTGGTGTCGGTAAAGGTGATGACGCTGTCCGAGATCAGAAAATTTTTGTTGCGGACGTACAGGTCGTATTCTTCAAATTTGCTCATTTTGTACTGCGTGTAGCCGTAGCGTCCGTACAACTCGCGCAGCGCAAGGGTTGCCTGCTCCTCTTTTTTGAGCAATGTATTACTGATTTTCATGCTGTGCTTGCTCCTTTGCCTTGTCGATGGCGTTGCGATAGCCGCTGCCGTATTTGAGGCATTTGCTGACGCGGCTGATGGTAGCGGTGCTGATGCCGACCTTTTGCGAGATTTCCTGATAGTTCATGCCCTCATCCAAAAGAAATGCGGCATCCAGGCGCTGTGCCATGTCCTGTACCTCTTTGATGGTACAGACGTCCTCGAAAAAAGCGTAGCAATCTTCCGGACTCCCGAGGTTCAGTATGATCTGAAACAGTCGGTCGACCGACTCCGAGCGAATGTTTGACATTTGGGTAAATCCTTTCTTCAGCTTTCCTCATAATATTTGGCATTTTACCACTTTATCACGCTAAAGTCAATAGAAAATGTAAGTGTTTACAAAAAGTTCACGTTTTTGGGAGTGTGTTCGCTTGCTTTGCAAGTATACTTTTGTTTGAAATATATAGGTTTGAGATCGAAATAAACGAAATTTTTTACTTGACAAAATAAGGGGATTATGTTATAATAGTTACGTTGATGGGATTTCTGCGACTGACGGAGCATTGTGGGGTACCACAGGGGAACAGAAATTCTGAAAGAGCCGACCGTCTGGGCGCACGATCTACGATAGGATACGTGCGCCTTTTTATTTTTGGGTCAAGAAAAGGAGAATTTATCTTATGAAAAAAGTCGGAATTGTAATGGGAAGCGCAAATGATCTTCCTGTGGTGCGCAAGGCGATCGATACGCTGGCGTCCTTTGAGATTCCTTACGAGGTGCACGTCTATTCTGCGCACAGAACGCCCGCAGAGGCGGCTGCATTTGCAAAAAATGCGCGCGCGAACGGATTTGGCGTGATGATTGCGGCGGCAGGAATGGCGGCGCATCTGGCGGGGGCCGTTGCAGCACAGACCACGCTCCCCGTAATCGGCATTCCCTGTAAGTCTGCGAATCTCGATGGTCTGGACGCTCTGCTTTCTACCGTGCAGATGCCCTCGGGAATCCCCGTTGCTACCGTTGCTGTTGACGGTGCGACCAATGCTGCGCTTCTTGCAGCGCAGATTCTCGCACTTTCCGACGATGTGCTGGCACAGAAGCTGGACGAAAAAAGAGCCAAGGATGCCGAGGGCGTGCTTGCCAAGGACGCGGAGCTCGCGGCGGAGTTCAATCAGTAATCAATTCGTTTTTTCAAGGAGATAACCTATGGGTGGATATTTTGGAGCGGTCTGTCACGGGGACGCTTTGACGGATGTTTTCTTCGGTACCGATTATCATTCGCATCTTGGTACTAAGCGCGCGGGTCTTGCGTCTTACGCCAGGGAGATCGGTCTGCAACGGGAGATTCACAATATCGAAAACTCGCCGTTCCGTACCAGATTTGAGCATATATTTGATGAGATGCGCGGAAGTGCCGCAATCGGATGCATCAGCGACTATTATCCCCAGCCCCTTCTGATCAATTCGAAGATCGGCTCGTTCGCCATCTGCGTCACGGGCGCGATCAACAACAGCGAGGAGCTGATTGCGATGTATCAGTCAATGGGGGGCGGGCATTTCAACGCCATGACGGGCGGACGGGTCAACGCGACCGAGCTTGTCGCCGCGCTGATCGGCACGAAGGATAGCTTTGTCGAGGGGATCCGTTTTGTGCAACAGGTCGTCAAGGGAACAGCATCGATTCTGATCCTCAAGGACGGCGGCGCGATCATTGCCGCGCGCGACCGTCTCGGAAGACTTCCGATGATTATCGGTCGAGGCGAGGACGGATATTGCGTGACCTTTGAACCGTTTGCATACAAGAAGCTGGGCTACAAGGACGAAAAGGAGTTGGGGCCCGGAGAGATTGTGGAGATCACGGCGGATGGTGTGACCCAGCTGGCACCTCCCGGTGAAGAAATGCGCGTCTGTGCTTTTCTCTGGTCTTATTACGGCTACCCGAACGCGACGTACGAGGGCGTGAACGTGGAGTCTATGCGCTACCGCAACGGTGGAATTCTGGCGGAGCACGACCGTGAGGTCGGCAACTGCGAGGGTGTGGATTACGTTTGCGGTGTGCCCGATTCGGGAACTCCGCACGCTATCGGATATGCGAACGCGAGTGATATTCCGTTTGCGCGTCCTTACATCAAGTACACTCCTACCTGGTCGCGCAGCTTTATGCCCGTGAGTCAGGCGGACAGAAAAAAGATTGCCAAAATGAAGCAAATTCCCGTGCACGAGCTGATTCGCGACAAGAGCCTGCTGTTTGTGGACGATTCGATCGTACGCGGTACACAGCTCAAGGAGACGGTTGACTTTTTGTACCAGAACGGGGCGAAGGCGATTCATATGCGCTCGGCGTGTCCTCCGATCATGTACAGTTGCAAGTACCTCAATTTTTCCAACTCGACAAGTGAGATGGATCTGTTGGCGCGACGCACCGTGATGGAGCTGGAGGGTGACGAGGGCTTTAACCATCTGGAGGAATACAGCGACTCTTCGACCGAGCGCGGCAAGCGTCTGCGCGAGAAAATTTGTGAGAATCTGCACTTTGATTCTCTGGAGTTCCAGTCATTGGAGGGCGTTATCAAGGCGATCGGGCTTGATGCATGTAAGTTGTGCACCTATTGCTGGAACGGTAAAGAATAATTTATGACGATTATAAAACGAAAGGGAACAGACTTATGAAGAATTCCAGATCTGAGAGCTACGCTGCGGCGGGCGTTGATATTACCGCGGGCTACAAAGCGGTCGAATTGATGAAAAAGCATATTGCACGCACCAAGAATGAGGGGTGTGTTGACGACGTTGGCGGATTCGGCGGCTGCTTCGGCCTCAATCTTGCCGGCATGGAGGAGCCTGTGCTGGTCTCCGGTACCGATGGCTGCGGTACGAAGGTCAAGATGGCGATCCTGATGGACAAGCACGACACTATCGGTATTGACGCCGTTGCAATGTGTGTCAACGATATCATTTGCTGCGGTGCGAAGCCCCTGTTCTTTTTGGACTACATCGCGTGCGGAAAGAATATTCCCGAAAAGATTGCGGCGATCGTGGGCGGCGTTGCCGAGGGCTGTGTGCAGTCGGGTGCGGCGCTGATCGGCGGCGAGACCGCAGAGCATCCCGGTATGATGCCTGTGGAGGACTATGACCTTGCGGGCTTTGCCGTGGGTATCGTCGATAAAAAGAAGATTCTTGACAACACCCGTATGCAGGAGGGCGACGTTGTGATCGCGCTGGCATCCAGCGGTATCCATTCCAACGGATTCTCTCTCATCCGTAAGGTGTTCGATATTGACAATAACAATCCCGCGCTTTACGAGGCGAGAGCGGAGCTGGGTGGCAAGACGATTGCCGAAACGCTTCTGACTCCCACCCGTATCTACGTCAAGAGCGTGCTTGCATTGCTTGAAAAGGTAGACGTCAAGGGCATCAGCCATATCACGGGCGGTGGATTTTACGAGAATATTCCGAGATCGATCCCGAAGGGTCTGTCCGCAAAGATCACGAAGTCGGCGGTCAAGGTGCTGCCCATCTTCGATCTGATCGCGAAGACGGGCAATATTCCCGAACGCGACATGTACAACACCTACAACATGGGTGTTGGTATGAGCATTGTCGTACCTGCGGGCGAGGTGGATGCCGCGCTGAAGATTCTCCGTGCGAACGGTGAGGACGCATACGTCATTGGTGAGATCATCAAGGGCGATGACGGCGTGGTGTTCTGCTGATGGTGACGGGGATGAAGCAGACGAATATCGCAGTATTGGTTTCGGGCGGCGGCACGAATCTGCAGGCTTTGATCGATGCGGAGAAGCGCGGCGAGCTTGGAAGCGGAAAGATCACGTTGGTGATCGCCTCCAAGGAGGGCGTTTATGCGCTGGAGAGAGCGAAGAACAATGACATCCCCTCGCAGGTGCTTGCGCGCCGCGAGTACGCGGACATTGCCGCGTATTCAAAGGCATTGGCGGACGCGTTGGAGGCGGCACAGATCGATCTGGTCGTGCTGGCGGGATTTCTGACCATCATTGACGAGCAGGTGTACGCGCGCTTTCCGAACCGCATCTTAAACGTCCATCCCGCCCTGATCCCCTCCTTTTGTGGAAAGGGATACTACGGATTGCGCGTTCACGAGGCGGTACTGGAGAAGGGTGTGAAGATCTCGGGCGCTACCGTGCACATCGTGACCCCCGAATGTGATGCGGGTCCGATCGTGTTGCAAAAGGCTGTGGCGGTCAGGGAGGACGATACTCCCGAGACGCTGCAGAGACGGATTATGGAAGAGGCTGAATGGAAGATTCTTCCCGAGGCGGTCAGACTGTTCTGTGAGGGCAGGATCACCGTGCGGGATCAAAAAGTGTATATCAAAGGAGAATGAAAATGAAGATCTCAACGATTGCAAACGAATTGAACTCTCTGGCGTACCACGGCAGAGGTATTATCATCGGTAAGAGTGCGGACGGCAAGCGCGCTGTCACGGCGTACTTCATTATGGGAAGAAGCGAGAACAGCCGCAACCGTGTATTTGTGGCAGAGGGTGACGCGATGCGTACCAAGGCGTTCGACGAATCCAAGATGACCGACCCGCATCTGATCATTTACTATCCCGTGCGCGTGCTGGGCAACAAGACCATCGTGACCAACGGCGACCAGACCGACACAATCTATGAGCTGATGGACAAGCAGATGACCTTTGAGCAGGCACTCCGCACGCGCGAATTTGAGGATGACAAGCCCAACTTCACCCCCCGTATCTCGGGTATCATCCATCGCGAGAAGGGCGAGATGAACTATGCGATGTCCATTCTCAAGAGTGCCGAGGGAGACGACAGCTCCTGCGAGAGATTTACCTATGCGTACTCCAATCCGATTGCGGGCAGAGCAAAGTTTATCCACACATACAACGGCGACGGCAATCCTCTGCCGTCCTACGAGGGCGAGCCGAAGACGCTGGAGCTGCCCGACGTGGATATCGATGCGCTGACCGATCTGATCTGGACCAATCTGAATGCAGATAACAAGGTTTCGCTGTTCGTTCGTTATATCGACATCGACAGCGGCGAGACCGAGACGAGAATCGTCAATAAAAATGTATGAGGTGAGAGGACATGAAAGAATTTGAACTGAAATACGGCTGTAACCCCAATCAGAAGCCCGCGAAGATCTACATGAAGGACGGAAGCGAGCTTCCGATCGAGATTCTCTGCGGAAGACCCGGATACATTAATTTCCTCGATGCGTTCAATTCCTGGCAGCTGGTCAAGGAGCTGAAGGCGACGCTGGGACTTCCCGCGGTCACCTCCTTCAAGCACGTCAGCCCCACCTCGGCGGCAGTCGGCATCCCTCTCTCGGACAAGCTCAAGAAGGCTTGCTTTGTAGACGATATCGAGGGGCTGGACGAGTCCCCACTGGCTTGCGCGTACGCAAGAGCGAGAGGCACGGATAGAATGTGCTCCTTCGGTGACTGGGTGGCGCTTTCCGACGTTTGCGACGTGACTACGGCGCTGATGATCAAGCGCGAGGTCTCCGACGGTGTTATCGCACCGGGATATGAGCCGGAGGCTCTGGAGATTCTCAAGAGCAAGAGAAAGGGCGCTTACAACATTGTAAAGATTGATCCCGACTACGTGCCCGAGGAGATCGAGACCAAGCAAGTTTTCGGTATCACCTTCGAGCAGGGACGAAACAATTTTGAGATCAACCGTGCGCTGCTTTCCAACATCGTGACCGAGAACAAGGAACTACCCGAGAACGCGGTACGTGACCTGATTATTGCGCTGATTACGCTGAAATACACGCAGTCTAACTCGGTTTGCTATGCGGTGGACGGTCAGGCGATCGGCGTGGGTGCGGGACAGCAGTCCAGAATTCACTGCACGCGTCTGGCGGGCGGCAAGGCAGACACATGGTTCCTCCGCCAGCACGACAAGGTGCTCAATCTCCCCTTCAAGGATACCTTGGGACGCCCCGATCGCGACAACGTGATCGACGGCTACATCAACCAGAACGAGGAGGATGTCTGCGCGGACGGCAATTGGCAGAAGTACTTTACCGAGCAACCCACACCGTTTACGCGCGAGGAGCAGGTGGCGTATCTTGCAACCATCGACGGAGTCTCTCTTGGATCCGATGCGTTCTTCCCGTTTGACGATAACATTGAGCGCGCGAAAAAGAGCGGCGTGAAGTATATTGCAGAGCCGGGCGGCTCGATTCGTGACGATGTGGTGATTGATTGCTGCAATAAGTACGGTATGACCATGGCGTTCACCGGCATGAGACTGTTCCATCATTAAAAGGGTACACAAAATGGAATTGAGTATTTGGTCCACGTATTATTACGACATGTCGCCCGAGGATGCCGTAAAGGAGCTTGCGAAAAACGGTATCCGCGCGTGTGAGCTGTCGGATGAGCACGGTGAGGCGCTGTTGAAGCGCAGTGACGACGTTGTCGCCACGGGACGCACGTTTGCACGTTTTTTGCGGGAACAGAATTTTTCTGTTCCGCAGGGGCATTTGTGGCTGAACATTCACATTTGTACAGATGCGGATGCGATGGAGAAGCTGTTCCGCTGGGTTGATCTGTACGAGGCGATCGGCATCCGCAATATGGTTCTGCATTGCGACAATCTGGTTGGCACTACCTTCAGCAGACAAGAAAAAGTTGAAAAAAATATTGAGAAACTGCGCATTTTAGCAGAATATATAAAGGATAAGGATGTTACGGTTTGTTTAGAAAACCTTCGCCCGCACACCCCTGATGAAAAAGAGTTGGTAGATAAGAATGCTGATGATCTGCTGTATATTATCGAGCGTGTTGGAAGCAACAAATTTGGAATCTGTCTTGACACAGGTCATTTGAATTTGACGGATAAAAACCAACGAGAATTTATCTTAAAGGCAGGCAGTAAGCTAAAGGCATTGCATATTGCAGACAACGAGGGCGAGAGAGATCAGCACTTGATGCCGTTCACATGCGGCAAGGTGGATTTTTGCGAGGTTGTACGCGCGTTGCGCGAGGTGGGATATGACGGATTGTTCAATCTGGAGATTCCCGGCGAATGGCGCATTCCTCTCGAATTGCGCGCGGCAAAGATTCGCTATATTCAAAGCTGTTATGAGTATTTGATGCGCTGTGAGTGACCCATGCGCGACATATTGAATTTGAATTAGGAGAGCATTGATGAAGATCATGGTTGTCGGTGGCGGCGGACGTGAACACGCCATCATCAAAAAATTGAAGGAAAACAAAAGCGTGACCGAGATCTACGCGTTGCCCGGAAACGGCGGTATCGCTGCAGACGCGATTTGTGTGGATATCGGCGCGAAGGAGATTGATAAGACCGTCGATTTTGCGGTTGCAAACGGCATCGACTACGCGGTGGTCGCTCCCGACGACCCGTTGGTGCTGGGGGCTGTCGACGCGCTGGAGGCAAAGGGCATTCCTTGCTTTGGTCCGCGCGCAAATGCGGCGATCATTGAGGGAAGTAAGGTCTTCTCCAAGAATCTGATGAAAAAATACGGTATTCCGACCGCGGCGTACGAGGTGTTCGACGACATGAACTCGGCACTGGTGTACCTTGAAACCGCGCCCATTCCCACGGTCATCAAGGCGGACGGTCTGGCACTCGGCAAGGGCGTCATCATTGCGATGACGCGCGACGAGGCAAAGGAGGCGGTCAGGTCCATGATGGAGGACAAGGTGTTCGGTGCGAGCGGCGATCACATCGTCATCGAGGAATTTCTCACGGGTCCCGAGGTGTCGGTGCTGTCCTTTACCGACGGCAAGACCGTCGTGCCGATGGTTTCCTCAATGGACCACAAGCGCGCGGGGGATAACGACACGGGGCTGAACACGGGCGGTATGGGTACCGTCGCGCCTAACCCTTACTATACGAAGGATATTGCGGAGCGTTGCATGAAGGAGATCTTTCTGCCGACGATCAACGCAATGAACGCTGAGGGCAGAACCTTCAAGGGATGCCTCTATTTCGGCTTGATGCTGACCGAGAACGGTCCGAAGGTGATCGAATACAACTGTCGCTTCGGCGACCCCGAGACGCAGGTGGTTCTGCCTCTTCTTTCGAGTGATCTGCTCACTGTGATGCAGGCGACTACGAACGGAACGTTGGACGCGTGCGAGGTGAAGTTCGCCGATGCGCACGCATGCTGTGTGATCATGGCGTCGAAGGGATATCCCACAGCGTATGAAAAGGGATACGAGATTGCAATCCCCGAGGACATAGCTCCCTCCGTTTACGTGGCGGGTGCGGCAATCAAGGACGGCAATCTTGTGACGAGCGGCGGACGCGTGCTCGGTGTGACGGCGGTAGCGGACACGCTGGGAAATGCGATCGAGGCATCGTATGCAAGGGTCAAGAAAATTCAGTTCGGTAACGCGTACTACCGCAACGATATCGGTGCGCGCGCTATAAAGGCGGGAGGAAACTGATTTATGGTTTACAGAATTTACGTTGAAAAGAGAGCGGAGTTGGCACACGAGGCGAACGCGTTGTGCGGTGAGCTGAAAAATCTGTTGGGGATCAAGGGGTTGAACTCCGTGCGTATCCTCAACCGCTACGACGCTGAAAATATCACCGAGGCACAGTTTGAGGCGGCGGTGCACACGGTATTCTCCGAGCCTCAACTCGATGCTGCAACCGCAGATTACGACGCAAAAGGCGGTGTAGTGTTTGCCGTCGAGCCTCTGCCCGGTCAGTTTGACCAGAGAGCAGACTCTGCGGCGCAGTGCATTCAGCTGCAGAGCCAGGGTGAGCGTCCCACCGTTCGCTCGGCGAAGGTTTATATCCTCGACGGTGAATTGAGTGCCGAGGATGTGGCAACGATTAAAAAGTACGTCATCAATGCCGTGGAGAGCCGCGAGGCGAGCCTTGAGAAGCCCGAGACGCTGGCGATCGAATATGGCACGCCCACGACCGTTGCGACCGTAGAAGGCTTTACGGCACTGGACGAGGCGGGGCTTTCCGCCTTGCTCGACAGCCTGGGGCTTGCAATGGATCTGGACGATCTGAAATTTTTGCAGAATTATTTCAAGAATGAAGAGCACCGTGATCCCACCATCACCGAGATCCGTGTGGTGGATACCTACTGGTCGGATCACTGCCGTCACACGACCTTCTCGACGCACATCGACAGCGTGAAGATCGATGATCCTGCCGTGGCACGCGCATACGAGCGTTATCTCGCGGCACGCGTGGAGGTGTACGGTGAGGAGAAGGCTGCCGCGCGTCCGCAGACGCTGATGGACATTGCGACCATCGCGGTCAAGACGCTGAAAAAGCGCGGCAAGCTGCCCGAATTGGACGAGAGTGAGGAGATCAACGCCTGCTCGATCCACGTTACGGCAACGGTCAACGGTGAGGAGCAGGATTGGCTTCTGATGTTCAAGAACGAGACGCACAACCATCCCACCGAGATCGAGCCTTTTGGAGGTGCGGCAACCTGTATCGGTGGCTGTATCCGTGATCCACTGTCGGGACGCGCGTACGTTCATCAGGCAATGCGTGTTACGGGTGCGGGTGACCCCCGTCGCGCGATCGCGGACACGATTCCCGGCAAGCTGCCGCAGAGAAAGCTGTGCCAGACTGCCGCGGCGGGATATTCCTCCTACGGTAACCAGATCGGTCTCGCTACGGGACACGTCGCGGAGGTTTACCACGACGGGTACGTTGCGAAGCGCCTGGAGTGCGGTGCCGTTGTGGCTGCCGCACCCGCATACAACGTCCGCCGCGAACGCCCCGCGCCCGGTGACGTGATCATTCTTCTTGGCGGACGCACCGGACGCGACGGTATCGGCGGCGCGACCGGCTCGTCCAAGAGTCATAACATGAAGTCTCTGACCACCATGGCATCCGAGGTGCAGAAGGGTAACGCGCCCGAGGAGAGAAAGATCCAGCGCCTGTTCCGCGATGCCAACGTCACCCGTTTGATCAAGCGCTGCAACGACTTCGGTGCGGGCGGTGTGTCGGTTGCGATCGGCGAGCTTGCCGACGGACTTCGTATCGAGCTTGACGCCGTTCGTAAGAAGTACGACGGACTTGACGGCACCGAGCTTGCGATCTCCGAGTCGCAGGAGCGTATGGCTGTCGTGGTTGCCGCAGAGGATGCGGACAAGTTTATCGCGTATGCAGAGGCGGAGAACCTTGAGGCGTATCGTGTGGCGACCGTAACCGAGGAGGCACGTATGGTGATGTCATGGAAGGGACAGACCGTAGCGGATCTTTCCCGCGCATTCCTCAATACCAACGGTGCAGACAAGCATGCGGTGGCAGAGGTTACAAAAAAGGATCTTTCGGTGCTCTCGAAGGCACTGTACGGTGATCTTCGTGAAATGGCAAGCGATCTTAAGACCGCGAGCCGTCGAGGCCTTGTCGAGAGATTCGACGGTTCGATCGGTGCGGGATCTGTGCTTATGCCCTTCGGCGGCAAGACGCAAAGAACCCCCGCGCAGGCAATGGCGGCGCTGTTGCCGATGCTTCCGGGACAGATGACAGACCAGGCAAGCGTGATGGCTTGGGGTTTGGATGCCGATCTGATGAGTGTCGATCCTTACGTCGGCGCGCATACGGCGGTGTATCATTCGATGGCGAAAATTGTGGCGGCGGGTGCCGATTATAAGGACGCGTACCTGACGCTGCAGGAATTCTTTGAAAAGCTGCGTCAGGAGCCGGCACGCTGGGGTAAGCCCATGGCGGCGCTCCTTGGTGCGATGGACGCACAGCTGGAGCTGAATGCGGGCGCGATCGGCGGCAAGGACTCGATGTCGGGTACGTTCCTTGATTTGGATGTGCCTCCTACGCTGATCTCCTTTGCGATTGCTCCGATCAAGGCAGGTGACGTGCTCTCGCCCGAATTCAAGGCTGCGGGACACCCTGTATATCTGTTTGCACCCAAGGACGAGACACCCGACTCCACAAAGGCGGCTTGGGAGGCGTTCCACGAGCTCTGCAAAAAGGGCAGGGTTAAGGCAGCATGGGCTGTGGAGAACGGTCTTGCCGAGGCGGTTATGAAGATGTCCTTCGGTAACGAAATCGGCTTTGCGTCAAACGGTGCGGTTGGAAACGACTGGTACAACGGCATGATGCAGGATTTTATTGTGGCAGAGTTGGACGCTGACGTGGATTGCGCGTACGCGATGAAGATTGGTATGACCACCGAGGCTACCGAGATCGTGCTGGACGGTGAGCGTGCGACGGTTGCAGAGCTGCTTGCTCTCAACGAGGCAACGCTTGAGGACGTGTATCCTACACAAGCACCCGCAAAGGGCGCGTTGACGACGTTCGCATATCAGGGGGGCTGTACGGCGGCTCCTGCGATCAAGTGTGCGCGCCCCAAGGTGCTCATTCCCGTGTTCCCGGGTACCAACTGTGAATATGATTCCGCACGTGCCGTCGAGGCGGCGGGCGCTGAGGCTGACATCGTTGTCATCCGCAATCTGACCGCCGAGGGTGTGGCAAGAAGTGTGGAGACGGTGTCGAAGAAGCTTTCCGAGAGCCAGATGGTCTTTATCCCCGGCGGATTTTCAGGCGGCGACGAGCCCGACGGCTCGGCGAAGTTCATCACGGCGTTCTTCCGCAATCCCGAGATCAAGGAGCAGGTGGCGCATCTGCTGAATGACCGTGACGGCTTGATGCTGGGCATTTGTAACGGCTTCCAGGCATTGATCAAACTGGGACTTGTTCCTTACGGCAAGATCATTGATACCGACGAAAATTGCCCGACGCTGACCTACAACGTCATCAGCCGTCACCAGTCCAAGCTGGTGCGCACCCGCGTGTGCACCAACAAGTCTCCGTGGCTTGCAGGCACCGAGGTAGGGCAGATCTATACCGTTCCGATCTCGCACGGCGAGGGGCGTTTCCTTTGCTCCGAGGAGCTTGTGAAGCAGCTGGCAGAGAACGGACAGATCGCAACACAGTATGTAGATCTTGCGGGCAATCCTACAATGGATACCGCATTCAACCCCAACGGCTCGGTTCTGGCGGTCGAGGGTATCACTTCGCCCGACGGTAGAGTTCTGGGTAAAATGGGACACAGCGAGCGTATCGGAAAGGATCTTTACAAGAATGTCGACGGTCTTTACGACATGCAGCTGTTTGCGTCCGCAGTCAAATATTTCCGTTAATGGGAGTGATGAAAAATGGCATATTTATCCGATATTGAGATCGCGCAGAGCGCGAAGATGCAGCCCATCACCGAGATCGCGAAGGTCGCGGGTGTTGGGGACGATTATCTGGAGCAGTACGGAAAATATAAGGCAAAGGTCGATTACGCACTGCTGAAGGACAGCCCGAGAGGGAACGGAAAGCTCGTACTCGTTACGGCGATTACGCCCACGCCTGCGGGCGAGGGAAAGACCACCACGACCATCGGTCTTGCCGACGGTATGCGCCGCATCGGTAAGAATTGCGTCGTTGCATTGCGTGAGCCGTCACTGGGTCCCGTGTTCGGTGTCAAGGGCGGTGCCGCAGGCGGCGGCTACGCACAGGTTGTGCCGATGGAGGACATCAACCTTCATTTTACGGGTGACTTCCACGCCATTGGGGCTGCGAACAATCTGCTCGCGGCGATGCTGGATAACCACATTTATCAGGGAAATGCGCTGAACATTGATCCCAGACGCATCACGTGGAAGCGTTGCGTGGATATGAACGACCGTCAGCTCCGCTTTGTGACCGACGGTCTTGGCGGCAGAGTCAACGGCGTGCCGCGTGAGGACGGCTACGACATTACGGTGGCGTCCGAGATCATGGCGGTATTCTGTCTTGCCAACTCGATTTCCGACCTCAAGGAGCGTCTCTCGCGCATCGTTGTTGCATATACGTACGACGAAAAGCCGGTGACGGCGGGAGATTTGAAGGCGGTTGGCGCGATGGCGGCACTTCTCAAGGATGCCCTTAAGCCGAATCTTGTGCAGACTCTGGAGGGAACCCCCGCATTCGTACACGGCGGCCCCTTTGCGAACATCGCACACGGCTGTAATTCGGTCATTGCCACCAAGATGGCGATGAAGCTGGGCGATTACGCGGTTACCGAGGCGGGCTTTGGAGCGGATTTGGGGGCGGAGAAGTTCCTTGATATCAAATGCCGTATGGCGGGCTTGAATCCCGATGCGGTGGTCGTGGTTGCGACCGTTCGTGCGCTCAAGATGCATGGCGGTGTTGCGAAGACCGAGCTTGGCGCAGAGAATCTGGAGGCGCTGGGCAAGGGACTGCCGAACCTATTGCGCCACGTATCCAATATCCGCAACGTCTACGGACTTCCTTGCGTGGTGGCGGTCAACCGTTTTCCGACCGATACCGATGCGGAGATCGAGCTTGTGATCGAGAAATGTCGCGCGCTGGGTGTTAACGTGGTGCTGTCCACCGTTTGGGCGGACGGCGGCAAGGGCGGTATGGCACTTGCGGCGGAGGTTGTACGCCTTTGCGAGGAAAAGCATGACTTCCGCTTCAGCTATGAAACCAATGGTACGATCGTAGAGAAAATCGAGGCGATTGTGAAAAAAATCTACGGAGGCGACGGTGTTGTGATCGCGCCTGCGGCAAAGAAGGAGATCGACAAGCTGACCTCCCTCGGCTATGACAAGCTGCCCGTTTGCATGGCGAAAACGCAATACAGCTTTTCGGATGACGCGACCAAGCTCGGTGCGCCCGAGGGCTTTACCGTGACCGTTCGTAACGTCAAGGTGTCCGCAGGCGCCGGATTTATCGTTGCGCTTACGGGTGACATCATGACGATGCCCGGACTTCCCAAAGTCCCCGCCGCAGAACGCATCGACGTCGATGAAGATGGCAAGATTTCGGGACTGTTCTGATCGAATGGATTTTTCGTGGGGGTAACTTTTTGAAAAAAGGGTTTCCCCACGCCCCTTCAAAAACTTTCAAAAAGGGGTATTATCTACCCTCAATAGGAACTGCCAACAACGAGGTTCCTTTTTTGTTGGTGGGTGTGAAAGCGTAATCTGTCGTTTTGTATTTGTTCTGTACCTTTGGCGAATCGTTTTTTGTCAAAAAATACATCGCGCGGGCAGTTGACAAATCTAGAGAAATATGGTATAATCTATAGTTAATAACATCCCAAAAAAGGAGAAACCGATATGGCAACCTTTATCAACGAACCGTCTCATACTTTCAACGAATATCTCTTGATCCCCGGATATTCCTCCAGCGAATGCGTTCCCGCGAACGTCTCTCTCAAGACTCCGCTGGTCAAGTTTAAAAAGGGTGAAACACCCGCGATTATGATGAACATTCCCATGGTATCTGCAATTATGCAGTCGGTATCGGGGGACAAGCTTGCCATCGCGCTCGCAACCGAGGGCGGCGTTTCCTTCATCTATGGCTCTCAATCCATCGAGGACGAGGCGGCAATGGTCAAGCGCGCAAAGGATCACAAGGCGGGCTTTGTCAAGAGCGATTCCAACCTCTCTCCCGACGCTACGATGGCAGACGTGGTGGCGCTCAAGGAAAAAACGGGGCACTCCACCATTGCGATCACCGATGACGGAACAGCCGAGGGCAAGCTGCTCGGTATCGTTACCGGCAGAGATTATCGCGTCAGCCGTATGGATCCTTCGACGAAGGTCAGCGAGTTCATGACCCCCTTCTCCAAGCTGGTTTGCGCAAAGGAGGGGACTACCCTTAAGGAAGCAAACGATATTATCTGGGATAACAAGCTCAACTCCCTGCCGATCATCAATGATGCAGGTCAGCTGTGCTACATGGTATTCCGCAAGGATTACGATTCTCACAAGCAGAACCCCAACGAGCTGTTGGACGCATCGAAGAGATACGTTGTCGGCGCAGGCATCAATACCCGTGACTATGCGGAGCGCGTTCCCGCGTTGGTAGAGGCGGGTGTTGACGTGCCTTGCATCGACTCCTCCGAGGGCTTTTCCGAGTGGCAGAAGAGAACGATCGCGTGGATCCGTGAAAAATATGGTGACACTGTAAAGGTCGGTGCGGGTAACGTTGTTGACGCGGCGGGCTTCCGTTTCCTTGCCGAGTGCGGTGCGGACTTTATCAAGGTCGGTATCGGCGGCGGCTCCATCTGTATCACCCGTGAGACCAAGGGCATCGGTCGCGGTCAGGCAACGGCGCTGATCGACGTTTGCGCAGAGCGCGACAGATATTTCGAGGAGACGGGCATCTACGTTCCCGTATGCTCCGACGGTGGTATTGTACACGACCATCACATCACGCTGGCGCTTGCAATGGGTGCTGACTTCGTGATGCTGGGCAGATATTTTGCACGCTTTGACGAAAGCCCCTCCAACAAGGTCAGCATCGGCGGCACCTACTACAAGGAGTACTGGGGCGAGGGCTCGGCACGTGCGCGCAACTGGCAGAGATACGACCTCGGCGGCGACAAGAAGCTGTCGTTCGAGGAGGGCGTTGACTCCTACGTGCCTTATGCGGGCAGTCTGAAGGACAACGTGGCTCTTTCTCTTTCCAAGGTCAAGTCTACGATGTGCAACTGCGGTGCACTCTCGATCCCCGAGCTGCAGGAAAAGGCAGTGCTGACGCTGGTTTCTGCGACGAGCATCGTTGAGGGCGGCGCACACGACGTCATTCAGAAGAATAAGGAAGCCATTAAGCAGTAATGGCAAATAATGAAGGGGTGTCCCAAATGTGATTGCATTTGAGGCACCCTCTCTTTGTTGTTAATACACAAAATTGCCGGTTTGAAATTAACAATATAGACAAAAAAGCGGAGCAGATGGAAAAAGTAATTGACATTTTTTTGCCCGTCGTGTATAATGAATGTAGCAATCGGTGTCTTGCGAATCGGTTGGGTTGAAAAGAAAGTGAGGGCTTTGTATGAAAAGATGGTTGCGAGTGATCGCGTTGGTTCTGCAGTTCTGCATGCTGCTGTCTGTCTTTGGAGGCTGTGGCGGTAACAGCGAACCGCCGGAGACCGATCAATCAACAGCCGGGGGAACAGAGGCTCCCTCGGATACGTCAGGAAAACAGGACGGTACGACAATACCCGCCGAGGACGGCACAACGACTCCTGCCGAGGATGACACAACGTCACCCGAGGACGAATCTACTACGATACCGAAAGATGAGGATCAACCAATGGAAAACGAGGGTACGAGCAATATTTATATTTTCGAGGACGGTGATAATCACGTTACGGTGGAGCTTTGCAGCCCGAATATGATCCGCGTGCAATACTCCTTTGACGGGGAGGACGGCTACCGTCCGCCCGATCCCGAGTACTATATGGTACAAAAGGAGGTCTTCGGTGCGGTGAAGCACTCCTACGTGGAAACCGACAAAAAGGTGACCATCCGTACCTCTGCCATGGAGGTGCAGATCGACAAGGCGCCGTTCCGCGCAAAGATGTACGATCTGGACGGCACGCTGCTGTCCAAGGATTCGATCGACGGTGCGTATAAAAACGGCGATACAGTCGGTATCCGCAAGATCGAAGGTTCGACCAATGCGGGCGGTATCTTCGGCTTCGGCTCGGGCGACCACGGACGCCGCGATAACCTCAACCGTTACAGCGTGGATTTCACCGAGTTTTCGATGTCGCACGGTCGCGTGATCGCGCCGTTTTTCATGAGCTCAGTTGGATACGGCATCTTTCTGAATACCATTAGTGAGAATACCACCTTCTTCAAGCAGGGTGGCGGCTTTGAGACCGAAGGCTATCTCGATTACTATTTCATGTACGGTCCCGATTTCAAGACAATTCTCAATGAATACGCCGAGCTGACGGGACGCATGGAGATGTATGGCAAATGGGCTCTTGGCTTTATGCTGTCCAAGTATGGTAACGACAACGCAACGCAGGCGGAGTTCCTCGAATGGATTCACCGCTTACGCGACGACGGATATCCTACCGATTGCTATGTCTTTGACTACGGTTGGAGAGGTGATATTGCCGTCACGAAGCCGAACCACAGTGCGGGACAGAAGTGGGGCAATCAAATGTGGAGCAACGATAAAACCAAGTTCCCGGACGTTGCCGAGATGTTTGAGGAGGCGCGGGCGCTCGGCTTCCACGTCGGACTCCATAACAATGCGGGTACGCCCGAGGCGGGTGGCGGCGATAAGCTGTTTATGCCCGAATATGCCGACACGTGGGTGCAATCCTATATGGACAGCGTGATTACCACGGGATACGGTGACTTCTTCTGGCCCGACGAATTTGACGTGCTCGGCTCCAATACCGCTCCGGTATTCTCGGCGCTGAGTGCATATGAAGCTTGGAAGGAATACACAGATGAGAATCGCCCGATGTTCATGACGCGCGGCAGCTATGCAGGACAGCACTTTGCAACCGCTTGGTCGGGAGATACGGACGCAAGCGAGTCAGATTTGTCGTATCAGATCGGCTTTGCAATCGACACGGGTCTGATCGGCTACTGGGCGACCTCGTGCGACCTCGGCGGATTTAAAACCCGCCCCTCGGACGATCTTTACACCCGTTGGGTGGCAGAATTTGGTGCGTGGAGCGCCATGATGCGTACACACGGACACGACGGACGCGAGCCCTGGACTTTTGACGAAACGGCGCAACAGACATTGAAGCAGAATCTGAAGATTCGCTATGCACTCTATCCGTATCTCTATACTTCCATGTGGCAGGGCTATAGCGCGGGTGTGCCGATTATGCGCGCGATGCTGCTGGAGGATGGTAGTGAGACCAATCCCGACGCATGGAATTTGAATCAGCAGTATTACTTTGGCGATTGGTTCCTTGTCGCTCCCGCGACCAAGACGACCACGACAACCGTGAACGTATGGTTCCCGCCCAATACAACGTGGTACAACTACTACACGGGCGAGCGGTACGAGGGCGGCTCGAACGGCAAGAATGTGACACTGGTCGTCGAGCTGGATGAGATCCCCGTATTTGTCAAGGCGGGTGCAATTGTTCCCATGGGGCCCGAGGTCAATTATGCGGATGAATATCCGTTGGATCCGTTGACGCTGGATATTTATCCGAAGGGAACCTCCTCCTACACGTTGTATGAGGACGACGGCGTGAGCCGCAAGTATCAGACTGAAAACGCGTACGCGACCACCTCGTACCTGTGCGAGCAGGTCGGCGGAAAGGTGACGCTGACGATCGGCGAGAGATTCGTGGGTAATCCCGAGGTGTTTACTCCCGTGGATCGCTCCTATAATCTGATTGTCCATCACATGGGCAAGATCAACGGCGTGACGCTGGACGGTGTTGTGTTGATGAAGTACACAAGCGCGGCTGCATATGAGGTGTGCGAGAGCGGCTATTACCTCGACGGTACGACGCTGTACATCAAGTTTGAGGACAGTGCGAAGAAGATGGTACTGGTCATCGATTCCAACGGTATGGTCGAGCCCGCAGAGGGCGGCGACGAGGAATACGATCCGCTGGCTGGATTGATTAAGATTGAAGCAGGTTCGTTGGTCGAATTGGAGGACGTGACGCGTGTTGGCGCGAATGCATCTATCGGACTTCCGATCGATACCGCGTGGAAGGGATATACCGGAACGGGCTTTGTCAAGGGCTTTAAGTGCACGGGAGACTACGTGACCTTTGACGCCAATGTATTGACGTCGGGAACGTACGACTTGATTCTGCGTGTCAACTGTGGTAAGAAGAATGATGCGACCGACGTGGCGGATCGCACGGGGGCGTTCTATCTGGATGGTGAAAAGTACGTCGATCTGGCGTTTACGATCACCGAGACGTGGGGCGACAGTGATAAAAACGGCGTCTGGGTCGACTACGTGATTGAGGATGTGACGCTGACCGCAGGGAAGCATACCTTCAGGATTCAGGTGGAGGGAGCAAATCCCGGGCACTACAATCTGGACTCCCTGCGCTTTGCCGAGACGGACAATTCGGTCAACGGTTTTGCGGCGATCGAGGCAGAGAGCGCGACCCATCAGAACGGATTCGTCTTTGCAGACGGCGTTGCAACGGCAGAAACGAGCGGTGCGTATCTCGGATATGTGTCGATCCTCGCGGACGGCAAGCAGGGCTTTAAGATTCGTCTGTCCTCGACGACGGGTGGCACGCTGACCGTTTACGAGACGGGCGTGGGAGATAAGATATTGACGACTGTCGATCTGCCGAGCGACGGTGAGTGGCAGGAGATCGCGGTAACATGTAAGGATACGGATGCCGATCCCAGTCCGATTTATCTGTCGTTTACGGCGTTGAGCGGTAGCGGGACGATCGATGTAACCGTGGATTGGTTTATGTTTGAATAAGCAAAACAGGGGTTGAGTCATTGACGAAGCCCCTGCGTAAAAAAACGACGGGGGTGAGTATCAAATGCATTTTTGCATTTGACTCACCCCTCTTTCGGCTTTTTTATTTTATTTGTCCGAACATCGCGGCATCCAATCCGTCCGCAAAACGCTTGTCTGCCTTATTGTTAAGCTCCTTGATGAGCTTGATCTCGCAGGGATCGTAGGGTCGCCCCGAGGGACGAAACAGGTCGTGCTGCCACTTGGTCACGTCGAATTCCTGACCTGCCTCCATCTTCTCCCAAATGCCGTTCCAAGGCTCGTGCGTCTGATACTTGCCGAGGACAAATCCCCAGTTGTACGCGCCGATCTTTTCGAGGTAGAGCAGAGGATAGATGTGCTCTACGTCATTGTTGAAAATGCGATGCAGCCACTCGGTATCAAGCGCCGGGCGTCCGATTGCCTTGATTTGCTGGAGGAGCTCAATGTTCTCGACGTAGGAGTTGTAGTTATGGAAGCTGATCACGTCCGAAAGCTCCAGAGCGCGCTGACCGACAATTGAGCCTTCCATGTAGAAATCGCAAAGACAGTCGGCGCAAAGCGGCTGGTCAGGATTGATCTCACGCGCAATCTCAAAGAATTTTTCCATGTGGGGCAGGCTCAAATCTCCTCTGTTGTTGCCGGGCTCATTGAAGAGGTTCCAGATGAGCACGCGCTCGTCGTGCGCATAGACCGTGATGATTTCGCGGACGAACTCGTAGTATTTTTTGGCGGTTTCGTAATCGTCGAGCAGATGGTAGCTCAACTCCCCGTGTGCGCCGTGGGGGGACACCTTGCGTCCGCCGTGGTAGCCGATGTCATAGGATTGCTCACCGAAAGTTGCGGGCTTCCAAAATGCGCGGGGAACCGAGCAATCGTTTGCCAGCACCATCATCGCGGTGATGCCGTGCTTATAGAACATGGTGAGGTATTGGTCAAGGCGCTGCATAAAGCCGTCATGCTGGTGCTCCCATACCTCGTACTCGAGGATGATGCGCACAGAGTTGAAGCCAATGGACTCTGCCAGAGCGATCTCGCGCTCGGCGGTTTCGAAGTGCTTGTCAAAGTCGTGCTCCTGCCACATATCGATGCGGTTTGCGCAATCGGAGGGCATGAAGTTGCATCCGCGGATCCACGGGCGGGAATTGTACCACTCCCAGGCTTTTTCTTTTGACCATTGTCCGTTCATAGTCGGTCTCCTTTATGTGTGAATTGATGTGCCGCGAGGCATTTTTTTCATTATACAATACTTCACGATAAATGTCAAGTCAAATTTGAAATGAAAAAATGCGCAAGTTTTTTTCACAAAAATCAAAAAAAGATGTGAAAACCTATTGCAAAACGGCAGAAAATGGTGTATAATATAAATAACTATGTGACCGGACATGCTTGCCGGCGCAAATTTGACTTTCTGTTATTTTGGAGGTAAATATGGTAGTAGCTGGCGATTTTAAGAATGGAATCACTTTTGACGACGGTCAGGGCAACGTCCTGCAGGTCATCGAGTTCCAGCATGTAAAGCCCGGTAAGGGTGCGGCTTTCGTTCGTACGAAGCTGAAGAATGTGATCTCGGGTGCGGTAATCGAAAAGACATTCAACCCCACCGATAAGTTCGAGAACGCGTATATCGAAAGAAAGGATATGCAGTACTCCTACGACGACGGTGCTCTGTATCACTTCATGGATACCGAGACCTGGGAGGAAACCCTGATCTCCCACGACATGGTGGATGACAATTTCCGCTTCGTTAAGGAAGAGATGATGTGCAAGATCATTTCCTACAAGGGCAACGTATTCGGTATTGAGCCTCCCACATTCGTTGAGCTTGAGGTTACCGATACCGATCCCGGCTTTGCAGGTAACACTGCAACCAACACGCTTAAGCCCGCAACGCTGGAGACCGGCGCCGAGATTAAGGTTCCGCTGTTCATCAATGTCGGAGATGTGCTGAAGATCGACACCCGTACGGGTGAGTATCTTTCCAGAGCATAATTTTTACAATCAAAGAGGGGAAGACTTTGCGACCAAGGTTTTCCCCGTTTTTCAAAAAACGAAAGGATGGTATTTTTAATATGAATCTGACCGAAAAATCCGCTTATATCAAGGGCCTGGCTGACGGACTGGATTTTGATAAGACCACCAAGGAGGGCAAGATTCTGGCGGCGCTCCTCGAGCTGGTGGACGAGATGACCGCAGAGATTGCATCGATCAAGAAGGACATCGAGGAGATCGACGAGGATCTGGACTACCTTGACGAGTACGTAGAGGAGCTGGACGACGACCTGCAGGCGGTAGAGGATTTCCTCGACGACGAGGTTGAGCTTGATGAGGATGACCTCGACGAGGACGATGACGAGTGGGATGATGAGGCGTGCGACGGCGATTGCGAGGCATGCGACGGCTGTGAGTGCGACGATGACAACTATTACGAGATCGTTTGCCCCTCCTGCGGTGAGTCCGTTTGCTTTGACCAGGAGCTTGATCCCGAAAATCTGCTCTGCCCCGCGTGCGGCGAAAAATTCGGATGCATCGTGGATGAGGACGATTTCAAAAAGATCTCCGAGGAAGAATAAACGTTATATTTCAATATCAAAAGAGGCTGTTGCAATGCGACAGCCTCTTTTGTAGTACATTTATCGGATTCCGTATTTCTCGATGATATAATCCATGTCCTTGTCACCTCTGCCCGAAAGATTGATCAGCACGGATCCTTTGCCCAACGTTTTCGCAAGCTTGATGCCGTAGGCAACAGCGTGCGAGCTTTCGATTGCGGGAATGATCCCCTCCATGCGGGAAAGCGTATAGAATGCCTCTATGGTTTCGTTGTCATTGACCACGTCGTATTTGACCCTGCCCAAATCGTGCAGGAAAGCATGCTCGGGTCCGCAAGACGGATAGTCTAATCCGCTGGCTACCGAGTAAACGGGCGCAGGTTCACCGTTCTCATCCTTGAGCATAATGCTGTTAAAGCCGTGCATAATGCCTTCTTCACCGTAGGTCAGGCTTGCGGCGTGATCACCCATCTTGATGCCTCTGCCGAGCGGTTCGATGCCATAGATATCAACAGGATCGTTCAAAAAGCCCGAGAACAGACCCATGGCATTGGAGCCGCCGCCAACGCAAGCAACGATCGCATCGGGAAGCTCGCCCGTCATGTCAAGAAATTGCTCTCTTGCCTCGATTCCGACAACGCTTTGAAAATCGCGCACCATCATCGGGAACGGGTGAGGACCTACGACCGAACCGATGCAGTAGATGGCATCTTTATATTCCTTGCAGTATGCCGCAAATGCCGCATCAACCGCTTCCTTCAAGGTTGCCAGCCCATCTGTGACCTCGACCACTCTTGCGCCGAGAATTTTCATTCTTGCTACATTGGGGGCTTGCTTTTTGATATCGACAGCACCCATATAGATATCGCACTCCAATCCGAAATATGCGGCAGCGGTGGCAAGTGCCACACCATGCTGACCTGCACCCGTTTCGGCGATGACCTTTTTCTTGCCCATATATTTGGCAAGCAGTGCTTCGCCCATGCAGTGATTGAGCTTGTGTGCACCCGTGTGATTCAGATCCTCACGCTTGACGTAAAGCTGTACGCCGGTTCCGATACTGTTGGATAGCCGTTCCAGATAGGAGATCGGTGTCGGTCTGCCTTGGAATTCCTTGCGGATTTTACGAAGCTCTGCGATGAATTTGGAGGATTTGCAAATGGTCTGATAAGCCTCTGAAATTTCATTCATTGCAACCTGAAGCTCGGGCGGAATGTACGATCCGCCGTATTTGCCGAAGTAACAGTTTGCGTCGGGATAATTTTTGAATTAGGTATCGAATTCAACAGTATTGTATTTCATAGTAAT
This sequence comes from Clostridia bacterium, assembly GCA_017463405.1. Taxonomy (GTDB): domain Bacteria; phylum Bacillota; class Clostridia; order Oscillospirales; family CAG-272; genus UMGS1865. The sequence continues at coordinate 260 of JAFTPJ010000035.1, read as the reverse complement.
ATTCTCCTCAAATAAAATAATTTTGTTTTTGCGTTTGACGGTGTGATGCGTTACGGAATTATGCGCCATCGTTTTGAAAGTATAAACATATTGACCTCCATAAAGAGAAAAGCTTCCTTGATTGATCCCGTCAAGGAAGTTTATGAAACCAAAAACGCCCTTGACAGAAATATACTCTCTGTCAAGGACGAATAAAGCACTTTGCTTCGTAAGTACAGCATTATCCGCGGTGCCACCTTGATTCTCCGCAATTCCACAGG
>JAFTPJ010000034.1 GCA_017463405.1 Clostridia bacterium | reverse complement strand
GTCGCGGCGGCATTGTGGTCGTCGAGGAGACAGGAAAAACCTCGCTTGACAACGTCTACGCCGGCGGCGACGCCGTCACCGGTGCCGCAACCGTCATCCTCGCCATGGGCGCGGGTAAAACCGCCGCACGGGCAATTGATGAGGAATTGAGAGATTAGGATTATTGTTTTTTTGTGGGGAACCATTTTTGAAAAAAAGGTTCCCCACCCCTCTCCCAAAAGCTTTCACAGATGGAGTATTATCTCCCCTCGGAATGAATGCTTTCATAGCGGTTCCTTTTTTGTTTGGCGGGTGAAAGTTTTGTGCGAACATAGTTCTATCCCGTTGCGGGTCGCAGGATTCGTCACTTCATCTAACAGTTTTCCACATTAGCTCCCGCAAGTTTTGGGGACCCCTGCTCCTAAAACCCCACATGATACAAACAGATGACATCTTTTGCACGGCATATCATTTCGCATCTTTCCACCATAAAAAAATGACAGGACACCATACGTCGCCTGCCATTTTTGTTTCATTTCAAAAACCGCTTCCCCTGCCACGAATTTCTCGCAAAGAGGAGCTTATCGATATCGTTAATCACAGTGGTCTTTTTACGGCTCCATTCGGGTGCAAGCAGCACGTCTCCTGCGCCGTCGCCCGTGAGTCTGCCGATCACCGTTTCGGGCGGCAACAGCTCCAGCGCGTCCGCGACCAGTCGAACGTAGTGCTCACGCTCCAACGGCTCATATTCTCCGTTTTTATACAGCCTTGCAAGCAGTGTTCCGCGCAACACGTGCAACAGATGTAATTTGACCTGATCGGGGCGCAATGCCGTCACGTCGCGCACGCTCTGCAGCATCCGTGCGTCGTCCTCTCCGGGGAGTCCAAAAATCAAGTGAACACAGATCTGTATCTTTTCGCTCGCACAGCGCAATTTTCGATACCCCTCGACAAATTCGGCAAACGTATGCCCGCGGTTGATCAGCCGCGCCGTTTCGTCCGAAGAGCTTTGCAGTCCTAACTCCACGGTCAAGATTGTGCGCTCGGCAAGCTCTCCAAGATACGCCACCGTATCATCCTCCAGGCAATCGGCACGCGTGGCGATGTTCAGTCCGACGATGCCCTCCTCGTCGAGTGCCGCCTCGAACAGATTTTTCAGGATAGGGAGCGGTGCGTAGGTATTGGTATGTGCCTGAAAATACGCGATGCACCGCGTCGTATCCCACTTTTTGGCAAATGCCGCCTTTTGCTGTGCGATCTGCTCAGCGATCGAAAGCTGTGCCTCGGGTGCAAAGTCGCCGCTGCCGCGATCCGAGCAATAGATGCATCCGCCCCGTCCGCATCTTCCGTCGATGTTCGGGCAGGTCAAGCCCGCGTCCAGCGGAAGCTTGGCACATTTGCCGCCAAAGGTGTTTCGGAGATAGTAATCGTAGGTATGGTAGCGCTTATTGGTATCGCTGTACGGAAAGGGATTGCTTTGCGCTTGTGTTGTTTTTTTCATGTTGACTCCTTTCCAAATCCATGAACCTTATATATCAAAAACTGCCGCGCATGCACGCGGCAGTTTCCCATTTTTTACATGCAACCGCCGACGTCACTCATCAGCTTTTCCACCGCCGCGATACGCGTACATAGCGTCAGCACCTTCATCGCAGTCTTGAGGCTCCGCATATCCGGGAAGGTCGGGGCGATGCGGATATTGCTGTCGTACGGGTCACAGCGGTAAGGATAGGTCGCGCCGACGTCGGTCAGCTTTACTCCCGCCTCCTTACAAAGCGTATACGTGCGCTTTGCGCATCCGTTCATCACGTACAGGCTGACGAAATAACCGCCCAGCGGGTTGGTCCAGTGTGCGATGCCCGTACCGCCAAGGTCGCTCTCCAGCGTGTCCAGCACAATCTCGAACTTGGGACGGATCATATCCGCCAGCTCCTCCATGTGGGTGCGAATGTTCTCCGCCGTACCGAAATAGCGCACGTGGCGCAGCTGATTGATCTTATCAAATCCAATGGTCTGCGCACCGATGATGGGCATAATCTGCGCAAGATTTTCCTTGGATGCCGCCATGATCGCAACGCCCGAACCCGGGAAGGAGATCTTGGAGGTCGACGCAAAATAGAACACGCGGTTACCGTTGCCGTACTGTTCGCACGCTTCAAAAATATCAGCAAGCGTGTCGGCACGGTCGTGGTACAGATCGTGCACCGCATATGCATTATCCCAGAAGATGCGGAAGTCCTTTGCCGCGGTATTCATCGCGCCGAAGCGGCGCACAGTCTCGTCGGAATAGGTGATACCGTCGGGATTGGAGTATTTCGGGCAGCACCAGATTCCCTTGACCGTCGGGTCGGACGCCGCCAGCTTTTCCACCGTGTCCATGTCGGGTCCAGTGGGCGTCATTGCGACGGGAAGCATCTTGATGCCAAGCGACTCGCAGATGGCGAAATGGCGGTCGTAGCCGGGTGCGGGGCAAATAAATTTGATACTCTCCTCACGGCACCACGGACGATCGCTGTCACAAACGCCGTACAACATGGCGCGCGCCACCGCGTCGTACATCAGATTGAGCGAGGAGTTACCGCCGATAAACAGTTTTTCGGTGGGGATATTCAGCAGATCTCCAAAGAGGCGCTTTGCCTCCTTGATACCGTCCAGAACGCCGTAGTTACGGCAATCAAAACCATCCTCGGTGCGGCAGTCGTAGGAAGAATCGATGCAATGCAGCATTCCCTGCAAAATATCCAACTGATCGGCACCGGGCTTGCCGCGTGAAAGGTCCAGCGATAGCTTTTTCGATTTGATCGCCTCATATTCTGTCTGAAGCTTTGCCAATTCTGCGGCAAGCGCTTCTCTGCTCATGTTTGAAAATTCCATTGGTACACTCCTTGCGTCTATGAAAATCAATTTCTAACAGTATATCACATTCTTCCCCGAATTGCAACATCATTTGCATATTTTTTATAAAAAACTTGCAAAATATTTTTTTAAATCAAAAATTATCCCAGAATTCGCGCACCAATTCTGCAAGTTCAGACGCATTTCCTGCATATTCGATGTGATTCCAGTGATCGGGAAAAAGTGCACGCGTCCGTACGTCGGCGTATCGGTCATCCACCAGCACTACCACGCCGCGGTCATTCTCACGCCGTATCACGCGCCCTGCCGCCTGCAGTACCCGATTCATTCCCGGGTAAACGTAGGCGTAATCGTAGCCACACTCGCGCGTGACCTCATAATGATCGCGCAGGATGTTGCGCTCGTTGGAGATTCCGGGCATTCCCGTACCGACGACAACCGTACCGATCAGACGCTTTCCCGGCAGGTCAACGCCCTCCGAAAAGGAGCCGCCCAGCACGCAAAAGCCGATGCGAAGCTTGCTGTCGTTTGCAAACGCATCCAGAAAGCGCTCCTTCTCTGCCGCGTTCATGCCGCGCGTCTGACGCACCAAGGTGACCTCGGGATATTTTTGGGTAAACAGCTCGCAAACGTGCTCCATATATTCATAAGAAGGAAAATACACGATGTAATTTCCGCGCTTGGCGGATACCGTGGCGGCAATGACCGCCACGAGTTTTTTGTAGGATTTTTCGCGATCCTCGTACCGCGTGCTGATCCCCGTGACCGCCGCAAGGCAAAAATTCTCCGCGCAAAAAGGCGACGGCAGAGTCAGCTTCACCGCATTTTTCGTGCCGCCGAGAATGTCTGTGAAGTAATCGATCGGTGTCAGTGTTGCCGAAAAGAGCACCGACGCGTGTGCACGCTCCATTCGCGCATCGAGCACCGTGGATGGGTCGAGGCAGATCAGACGAACCGTGCGTGTATCCCCCTCCAATTCGATAAAGGTGATAAACGCGCGGTCAAAGTATTCGGCAATCACCTCAAAGCGCTTGAGCTTGGTGGATAAACGCCATACCGACACCTCGGTTTCATCTCCGCGATGCGCGCGCAACCAATTTTCCAACGCGGCATACGTGTTACGCACCAGCTCGTGAAAGGATGCAATCGCGCCATGGTTGAGATAATACCCGCGCTCCACGCCCGCATCATCTTTCTCCAGCGTATCCCGACAAAGCCTGCGAAAGCCGTGCATCGTGATATTCAACTTTTCCAACACCTCGCGCAAGGGCGAATCCGAAGAAAGCGCCTGCCACACCTCCACCACATCGGTATTTTTCAACTCCGCCGAATACATCGCACGCGCGCGGTCGGCAAGGTTGTGCGCCTCGTCCACCAACAGCACGTACCGCGCGCCGTCTGATATCTCGGGGGAGAAATAGCGGCGCAGATAGACCTGCGGGTCAAAGACGTAGTTGTAATCGCAGATTACGATATCGCAAAGCTCGGACAACTCCAATTGAAATTCATAAGGGCATATCTGAAACTGCTCGGCAACGCTCTCTACCGTTTGTCGGCTGTAGCCGCTTTGTCTTGAGAGCAGCTCGCACACGGCGGACGGACAGCGATCGAAAAAGCCCTTGGCACGCGGACAGTCCAAGGGATTGCAATGCCGCGAGACACCCGCAGTGTCACGCTTTGCCGCTTCATTCGGGCAGATCTGCTCCCGAGCGGTCAGAACGACGGTGCGCAGATGCGAGCCAGCCTCGAAGATTTTGGATGCCGCCGAAAATGCCTCACGACGTGTCGCGGATTTGGCGGTGAGGTAAAAAATCTTGTCGGCATGCCCTTCCCCGACCGCACGCACGGCGGGATAGAGTGTGGAAACCGTCTTTCCGATGCCCGTCGGTGCCTCGGCAAACAAGCGCTTGCCCGCGCGGATATCGCGGTAGCACTCCCGAATCAGAACGTCCTGCCCCTCGCGTACCGAGGAGAACGGGAACCGCCCATCTCCGACCGAGGGCAACAGCACGGTCTTGCGTTCATGCAGAATCTTTGCACGATACTCCACCCGAGCAAGCAGTCCAAAAAAGAAACGTTCCAACGCCTCCTTGGTGTGCGTGGCAGTGAGGTATTTCGTCTTTCCATCCTCCACGCGATAATAGGTCAGGCGGGTTTGTACCGTGTCGAGCTTTTTTTCACAGCACAGAAAATACGCATAGCACTTGACCTGTGCATCGTGCAAGGGATCGGGAGGGAGCGAGAAGGCGCGCACACCGACGGTCTTGATTTCATCCACCGTAACGGGATCGGTTCTGATGATGCCGTCGGCGCGACCGCACACCTCAAAGCAGAGGTCACGGAACAGCACCGTGTGCGACATTGACACCTCGGGCGTGTATTCCGCGCCCGCCTCTGCCTGCAACTTACGATGCACCGCAGCGCCGATTGCCGCGCGCTCGGCAGAAAATCGCTTCCCCATTCCCGGGCGCAGATCCAGATCCCCTCCCATCAGAGCATATGTGCAAAGTTCTCTGACCGACATCATGGTCACAGCTCTCCCGACATCGTATTTCATTCCGCTCCCTCCTTTCTTTTGAAATAAAAATTGTTTTTATTCTATATTTTCAGAGTAATTTTTATCATATTTATTCATCATTTATATTTTATATTTCGGTTTCTACTTTATTTTGCTTCATACCAGTTATTTCCGACATGAATATCGACATCCATCGGAACCGAGTAGCTTACCGCGTTTTCCATCTCTTCCTTGAGGATCTGTTCCGCTTCTGCGGCACAGGAGCGGTGCGATTCGATCAACAGCTCATCATGCACCTGCAGAATCAGTCTTGCATCGAGCCCACTGTCGGACAGCCGCTGATGAACACGCACCATGGCAAGCTTGATGATATCTGCGGCGGTCCCTTGGATCGGGCTGTTCATTGCCACGCGCTCACCAAACTTCTGTTGCATCTTATTTGTACCCGCAAGCTCGGGAATATAGCGGCGGCGGCCGAACAGCGTGGTAACGTAGCCATCCTCATAACCTTGCCTGATCGTGTTCTTCAGGTACGCATCAATTCCGGGATACCCCGCCAGATACTGATCGATATACGCCTGCGCCTCGGCACGGGACACGCCGATATCGTCGGACAGCGAAAACGCGCCGATGCCGTACATGATGCCGAAGTTGACCGCCTTTGCCTTCTTTCGCATTTCCGTCGTGACCGCGCTCTCGGGAACACCGAACACGGTCGCGGCGGTGGAGGTGTGAACATCCACCCCCTCGCGGAACGCGCGGATCATGTTCGCGTCGGCGGATACGTGCGCCAACAGTCGCAATTCAATCTGCGAGTAGTCAGCATCGATGATCACGTAATCACTGTTTTCAGGCAGGAAGAAGCGGCGTAGCTCGCGCCCCAGTTCGGTTCTTACGGGAATATTCTGCAGATTCGGCTCGGTTGATGAAAGCCGCCCTGTTGCAGTTCCCGTCTGCTTGAAATTGGTATGCACGCGTCCGTTTGCGTCGGCAACCTTCAACAGCCCGTCGGTATAGGTGCTCTTGAGCTTCGTCACTTGACGGTACTCCAGGATGTCGTCGATGATGGGGTGATAGGGGCGAAGCTTTTCCAGAATCTCCGCGTTGGTCGAATACCCCGTCTTGGTCTTTTTCGCATGCGGGAGTCCGAGCGTATCGAACAGGATCTCTCCCAGTTGCTTCGGCGAGTTAATATTAAACACCTGCCCTGCGTGGAAATAGATCTGTTGCTCCAGCGCTTCCGCAACCGAAGCCAACTGCTCGCCGTACGCGGCGATTCCCTCGCGGTCGATGCGGAAGCCAACCGTTTCCATATCGGCAAGCACACGGGAGAGTGGCATCTCAAGCGTCTCCAGCAGAGTTTCCTGCGCACTCTCCTCCAATTTTTCACGGAGCAGAGCGTACAGACGCAGATAGTAGCTCACGCGCGGCAGTACATCGTTGGAAAGCTCGCCGAGATAGTCCGAGACCAAGGTCGCAAGCTCAAAATTACTCTTGGATGAGTTGGCAAGGTACGCCGCCAACATCAAGTCGTACAAATGCAATTCACGCAATGCGGCGGTCACGCGCTGTTTTAACAGCGACTTGCAATCGTAGCAGACCACCGTTTTGTCGCGTAAAACATCCAAAAGTGACGACAGCTCCGCCTCGGTTCTGTAAATCGAATTTTCGACCGCAAAAAACAGATGCGTACCGTCAGAATCAACGGCAACGGTCGCCGCTCCCGCAAGCTTGTCGCGCAATGCATCAGCGGAAAGATTTGTCACCTCTACCGTCCGTGCGAGGTCTGCATCTGCCGCCTCGCCCGTCAGGTTGAATCGCTTGAGGAATGCAGCGAACTCCAGACGAAGAAACAGTCTGCGCAACTCCGACGTATGCACCCCCGTGTTGGAAAGATCGTCCAAAGACAGCCCCAAAGGGACTGTACGGCAAATGCGTGCCAGCTGCTGCGACAGATACGCGCTATCGCGGCCATTCTCCAGCTTTGCGCGCACAGACGGCGTGTGTTTAGCAACGGGCAGCTGCCCGTAAACGCCGTCAAGGCTTCCGAAGTCGGCAATCAGCTTCAGCGCCGTTTTCTCTCCGATTCCGGGCACGCCCGGGATGTTGTCCGAGCTGTCACCCATCAGCGCCTTGACGTCTACAAAAGCCGAGGACGGCACACCGTATTTCTCGGTGAATTTCGCCTCGTCCATGTTGACCGTCTCGGTGTTGGTCGCCAGCAGTACGTGGACGTTTTTGTCGATCAGCTGTAAGGAATCACGATCTCCCGTGAGCAGAAAGGCATCGCAATCCGCCTCGTCACACATTGCGGCCAGCGTACCGAGAATATCGTCCGCCTCGTAGCCCTCAAACTCCAGCACGTGATATCCCATTGCCGCAAGCAGCTCCTTTGCCACGGGTAGCTGCTGTGCCAGCTCCTCGGGCATCGGTCGTCTGCCTGCCTTGTACGCGTCATACATTTTGTGACGGAAGGTGGGCGCCTTGAGGTCGAACGCAACGGCGAGATAGTCGGGATCGATGAACTCTGCCTGACGCGTGATCATAGTCACCATGCCGTAGAGCGCGTTGGTCGGGAAGCCGTCCTTGGTAGTCAGGGGACGGATACCGTAAAACGCGCGATTGAGGATACTGTTGCCGTCGACGGCGAGTAGTTTCTTTTTCATAACGTCCTTTCTGTCGGAACCCCCGACAATGCGGAATTTATTGCCTTACTGTAGAAACAGTTAACTATTTTAATATTATATCATAGGCAGTAAAATCTGTCAAGTTCAATTTTGAAGATAACGGGTTGTCCGCGTTGGATGTTTCAGGTCGTAGACAAAACCAACTGTTTTCGTCAGTTTGGCAAAAGTTTTGTCCAGCTCTTGCGTTCTCAAAGGCTTGCGCAACGGAGGTGCACGAAGCGCCCTTCGGGAGCGGGAATCGGGCATGCCCAAGTTCCCCGCCGCCTCGCAGCCCGTAGGCGGCGAAATTTCTCTTTCGGCGCTTTTATTTTTGTTAGCGCAAATTCGCATAGCGATATGCGGCGAGCTTGCGGGCTTATTTATTTTTCGTCTATGTGCTCAAAGAAAAAGCGGCTAATGAGTTTGTGCATTGCTACAAACCGTATGCTGCTTTATCTAAAACCCAAAGAGTCAACACGAACTATTGCCCGTTTCATCTAAAAGTTTACATTATGATTACTCGCAAATATCATTCCTCATGCAGGAAAATCAAGCCGACCACACTGCAATGGCGATGCAACTGATGAAAACAACAAAAAAAGCTTCACCGAAATCGCCTACGAGAGCGGATTTCAATCGGTGCGCAACTTCAATTGAGTTTACAAAAATGCCAACGGAGCATCCCCTCTGTCGGCAAGTAAAGCATAAGGCATCACGGATTTTTGCAGAAAAGCGATTTCCGTGATGCCTCGATTTTTCGTCAGATCAAGATCGTATAGTGCCGTTCACAGCAAAAGCAGTATCGCCAGAACACCGAGCGCAATCGAACCGATAACAGGAACGGCACAGCCGAAGCATCCGCCATAATAAGGTCCTCGCGGGCCTCTTCCCCATCCGTGATGATGCGGCGGGCGATGTCCCCATCCCCAACCGTGATTCGGCGGTCCGCCCCATCCGCGGGGACCGCGTCCAAATCCGCCGGGACCGCGTCCGGGTCCCCCGAAGCCTCCTCCGCGGGGGCCGCCACCTCCAAATCCGCCCCCTCGATGGGAGCCTCCTCCAAATCCGCCTCCGCGCGGTCCACCACCGGGTCCTGGCATAATCTTCATTCCTCCTTTTATATTCATTTTATCAATCACAATTCTCCCACACGTCTGTCAAAGCAACTGCCGCAATGCAGGCAGCG
>JAFTPJ010000033.1 GCA_017463405.1 Clostridia bacterium | reverse complement strand
GTTTTTCCCATGACCGAAGTAAAGACGTGGTGAAAATAGTTTGGTGAATAACCCGTTACGTAGGCAATGTTCGCAAGGCTCAATTCCTGTCGGTAATGGGTACGGATAAACTCTACCGCCTGCGGGATAGCGGCGTCGGATTGCTTGTGCGTGCGGGTGTGCTCCAGATAATTCCGATTCCTCTGCGCATCCTTGCGCAAATAGTAAAACAACTCCAACAGCTTTGCATTGATATAATCGGACTCCTTACTGTAACCGACACCGAGCAGATGATGCATCAAATCCTCAAACAATCGCCCATAAACCTCGCGGTCGATGATGCGGTAAAAAGTTGGCACCGAATCGAGCAACTCGCGATACGGTGAATCCTTCGGAAACAGGATGTGCATGTAACAGCATTGAAAATCGAACACACTGCCCCGCACCTCCCCCGGACGCGCGCAAAGAAGCGTTCCCGGGGCAATCTCGTAGGTGCGCCCGTTGACGATCGCGCGTCCCGTGACCGAGGTGTAAAATTCGATCTCGTATTCACGCACCTCGCGCCCCAGCGTACGGCGCCGTCCCGGAAAGGCAACCTTGGTATCAAAGATCCCGTACTCCACCAGTTCGCAAATCTCCATATCCGTCCTCCAAATGTGTCTTTATCGCAATTATATCATATATCCGATTGAAATTCAACCGAAAAATCGTAAGATTTTGAAAAAAGATGTGAATATTACGATATACATCTCCGTTGAAAGCTTTTATAATGGTATTGAATGATTATAAAAAGGAGATTGCCATGAAAATCACAGATATCAAAACGTTTGTAGTGGATTGCTTCCGCACCAACTGGGTCTTCGTCAAGGTCTACACCGACGAGGGCATTACCGGTGTCGGCGAGGGCACACTGGAATACAAGGAAAAGGCGCTGGTGGGAGCAATAGAGCACATCAGAAGTACGCTGATCGGCAAGAATCCTCTGCAAATTGAAAAGCATTATCACGACATCTACCGCGACGCATACTGGCGCGGCGGTGCGGTATTGATGAGTGCACTGTCTGCCGTAGAGTGTGCACTTTGGGATATTCTCGGAAAGCATCTCGGCGTTCCCGTGTATCAGCTACTCGGCGGCAAGGTCAATGACGACTGCCGCATCTACGTCAACGGATGGTTCGCGGGCGCGCGTGAGCCGGAGGACTTTGCCGAAAAAGCACGCATTGCCGTAGAGCGCGGCGTGACCGCTATGAAATGGGATCCGTTTGGTAAGAGCTATCTGCAAATCTCCAATCAGGATCTGAACAAGGCGATCCGCTGTATCGCGGCAGTACGCGAGGCGGTCGGTGATGAGGTCGATCTTCTAATTGAGGCGCACGGTCGCTTCGACGTTCCTACGGGTATCAAAATTGCACAAGAGGTTGCACCCTTCAAGCCCATGTTTCTCGAAGAACCGGTTCCTCCGAACAATCTTGAGGCGCTGGCGGCAGTACGCGAAAAGTCCCCCGTTGCCATCTCCGCAGGAGAGCGTCTTTACACACGCTTCGATTATAACGAGCTGTTCCGCCGCCGTGCCGCGGACTACATCCAGCCCGACATCTCGCACGCGGGCGGTATTATGGAGCTGAAAAAGCTTGCCGCCATTGCCGAGGCAAACTATATTCCCTTCGCTCCGCACAATCCTTCGGGACCGATCGCAAATGCGGCTACGCTGCAGATCGCGGCGTGCTGCCCCAATTTCTGTATTCTTGAGATTATGTACAGCGACGTGGAATACCGCCGTTTCATTACAGACGAAAATCTGATCTACGAAAACGGCAAAATCAAGATTGGCGACCGTCCGGGTCTTGGCATTGAATTGAACGAGGAGGAGTGCCTCAAGCACCCCTACGTTGAGCACAATCTCCGTCACTACACGGGTGCTTTGACCGATATTCGTCCCGCCAAAACCGAATTTTATTTCTAAATCGCAACGAGGTAATAATAATGACACCTTTTGAAATTGAAGGACATGAGCCGAGCCTGCTTCCCGAAGGCAAGGAATGGAAGCTTGCGTTCTCGGATGAATTTGACGGCACCGAGCTGGATACGACAAAATGGGGCTTCCGCCTCAATTTCTGGGGACTTCGCTTTGATGCCTATACCGATCAAGGCGTCTCCTTGGACGGCAACAGCAACGTTGTGTTTCGTCCTGTCGTAATTGATGGCAGACTCTGCTCGGCACAGCTGCAGACCGGTGCTTTGACCTACGATCAACTGGATTTTGATGGCGCGATCAAGCGTCGCCTTGCACAAGTCGTCGGAGACAATCCGTGGGGGGAGGTCGAGCTGTGGCCCTTCAAGCCCCTCATCCAACCGAAATTCATGCACCGCTACGGTTATTACGAGGCGCGCGTCAAATTCCAGAAGCGTCCCTTCTGGTGGAGCGCGTTCTGGATCCAATCTCCCAACACGGGAAGCACCTGTGATCCCGCAACAAGCGGCGTGGAGTGTGACATCGTTGAAAATTTTGTCAACGGAGAGCTGACCTCGGGCGGTATCTACGGTGGCTACGGAAAGGATTTTCACGACGATTCCGCGCGCATACACTACCCTTACACCGAGGATGATCAATACCACCGTGTCGGAATGGAATGGTCACCCGAGGGCTATGTTTACTATTTTGACGGCAAGGAGGTCGCTCGCTCGTCCGCGCCCGTGTCGCACACCGATCAGTTCATCCTGCTATCTACCGAGATCAAGGGCTACCGTAAGGGGGTCACGCCCACCGAATTTACAGAAGAGGACCTCGCCGACTGTTTTATGGCGGACTACGTGCGTGTGTTTGATAAAATTTAAGGAGAAAACACAATGAATAATGTACTCATCACAGGCGCCTGCATCAACACAGGCGTCGCTATCGTAGAAAAATTTGCGTCCGAGGGTCGGAACGTCGTCTTTACGGGACGCAAGCTTGAAAGCGTCAAGGAGGCGGAAGCCAGATACCGTGCACAATTCCCGGACGTACAGATCCTCGGCTACACGATCGATTCCCTGCTCGACGAGCGCACGGTCAACGAGGCGGCGGTGGAGGCACTGTTTGCCGATCTTGATGCCAAGGGGATCTTTATCGAAACGCTGGTCTGCAATGCAGCTGATCAGGGGCTTGGCATCACGGTATTTGAAAATCCGCTGACCGATTTTCAGCGCGTCCTCAATACCAATATCGTATGGAATTACTGCCTTTCCGAGCACGCCGCGCGCCGCATGAAGGACAACGGCGGCGGTAATATCGTATTCGTCAATTCCAACACTGCTTATCGCGCGATCCCCAATCGCATCGCTTACTCCGCTTCCAAGGGCGGTCAGCTCGGTATGATGCGTGCCATGGCGTTGGATCTCGGCAAGTACGGCATCCGCGTCAACGCGGTGCTTCCGGGCATGATCCGCACCGACCGCTGGGAGAAAAATCCCGACTTTTACGCAAACGTCCCCTCGCGCTACACACCGATCGGTGACGTTGCCGAAGGCGCGGATATCGCCGATGCGGTATGGTATTTTGCCGCCCATGCACGCAACACCACGGGTGCGGAGCTGACGGTGGACGGCGGCAACACAATCCAGCTCTATCCGATCGTTCCCGAAAACGGATAATGCATCCGCCGCTTTCAAGGCACGTGAAAAAATATCAGAAATCAGAGTATTACCCCTTGCAATCCAAAAGCGAATGTGATACAATGTAGATGCATGTAAATCCCACAGAAATAAATCTTTCAATCCGGAGGTTTCTATGAATCGTTTCTTATGTCCCGACCCCAACGAAAAGCCGCTCGACCACATCCCCTCGGACGGTGGATATTGTGCGATCTTCCGCACTATCGCCTGCGTGGGCGACAGTCTCTCCTCGGGTGAATTTGAAAGCACCAAGGAGGACGGCTCCAAGGGCTATCATGATTTTTATGAATATTCGTGGGGACAGTATATCGCACGCATGTGCGGCAGTAAGGTCTATAACTTTTCCAAGGGCGGTATGACGGCAAAGGAATACTGCGAGTGGTTTGGCGACAGCAAGCTTGCCTGGAACCGTGAATATGCTGCGCAGTGCTACATCATCGCACTTGCTGTCAATGAGCTGCTCGTCAGAGGCTGGTCTGTCGGTTCTCTCGACGACGTCTGCTTTGAGGATTGGAAAAAGAACAATCTTGAAACCTATGCCGGCGCATATGCGACCATCATCCAGCGATATAAGGAAATTCAACCCGATGCAAAATTTTTCCTCATGACGCTCCCCTACGAAACCCCCGACACGACACCGCAAAAATGCGAGATCGCCGACCGTCAGGCGGAGCTGCTTTATCAGCTTGCCGAGCGCTTCTCCAACTGCTACGTGCTGGATCTGCGCAAATATGCCCCCGTTTACGATCAGGAGTTTCGCGACACTTTCTTCCTCGGCGGTCACTTGAGTCCTGTCGGATACATTTACACGGCAAAAATGGTTGTCGCATACATCGACTACATCATCCGCCACAATTTTGAGGATTTCCGTCAAGTCGGCTTCATCGGAACCCCCTATCGCAACAAAACCTACGACAAGGAGTAATGTTATGAAAATCACATGGCTGGGACAAGCGGGATTCCTGTTTGAAGCAGATGGTAAAACGATCGTCATCGATCCATATCTGTCGGACAACGTCAAGAATTTTGAGCCGGAAAACGCACGTCGTGTACCCGTGGACGAGCAGTTTTTGAATCTTCAGCCCGACATTATTATGGTCACGCACAATCATCTGGATCATCTCGACAAGGAAACGCTGAAATATTATCTTACACCCGACTCCGAAGCACTGGTGTTCTGTCCGAACGGTGGTTACCAGGAACTGCGCAAGACCTATCCTAACACAAAATGCAACTACATTTTGTTCAAAGCTTGAACCGAGTGGACCTGTGGCAGTATCCGACTGCGCGCAGTCAAGGCAGAGCATTCCGACCCCTGTGCCATCGGTATCATCCTATCTGCGGAGGGCAAAAATTATTACGTTACGGGTGACACGCTCTATAATGAGCAGGTGTTCGCTTCTCTCCCCGAGGAGAAGATCTTCGCGGTCATGCTTCCCTGCAACGGGCGAGGCAACAACATGAACATGGCAGATGCCTCACGCTTTGCCGTACGCACAGGCGCAAAATACGCAGTTCCCATACACATCGGAATGTTCGACAGCTTTACGGATGAAGCATTCGACCATCCGAACAAAATCACGCCTACCATCTATCGGGAAATCGTTTTCCCGGCTGAATAAACGCTTGTGGGGTTGCCTCAAATCATGAGGCAACCCCTTTTGATTTAGATTATGCCGGGATTATTTCGCTTCTCTTGCGTTCATCACGATTTCCCAAAGGAGAGGCAGCATATGGTCAGCCATCACAGCCATACCCGTATCCTTGAGGTGGTAGGAATCGGTGGAATACTCGTTTCTCCACTCGTCATCCAGCATATCCACACCCGATACCGCAGGATTGCCCGCATCGATCAACGCGATGCGATCATTGTCTGCGTACTTCTCATTATACAGCGTAATTACGCTTTCTGAAAACTCAATGGAGGTCAGCGTATCATCCGTACGGGTCTGGGGATTAAGTCTCCAGGTCGTCAGGAAGACGATAGTCGCATTGGGGTACGTCTCAAGCAATCTCTCGGTGACACAGTTCCATGCACCGAGGAAGGTAGCGGGATCGGTAGCATCCACCGTACCGAGAGGTGCGGAGATTGCCGTACCGTAGTCGTTACAACCACCCTCAAGGATGATCAGCTCCACGTCCTCGGGATTGCCCGAAATATTACCCGTATTGAAGAAGGGATTGGGAGAGGTATGCGTGGAGGTAGAGCCCCAACGGAAGTCGTTCTTGCCGTTGAACATCCAATCGTACATGGAGTTTTTATTACCGTATTCGGAGACGTTATTACGATCTGTCCAGGAAACGGTCATGCTTCCGATACCGAGATTGGTCAGATTCCACTCGTTGTCCACGCCCAGCTTATTCACCCACTGGGTGGATTGATCGTAGCCGATCGTACCTCCAAACAAGCTGTCGCCGAATGCCAGTACGTTCAATCCGTTCATATCGTTTGCAATTGTTGCGTCCATATTGTTCCCTTCTGCGTATGCTGTAAGAATTGCGAGCTTGGTGCCCGTCCACGTCTTGGTCTCGTCATCCAGTGCAGCCTGCGCCACATTCTTCACGGTTGCCGCATGCTTTTCAGTGGAATAGAAGTAGTACTCCTGTCCGCCCCACAGCGTGACCTTGATATAACCGATACCCGAGAATTCGCGGGTGACATTTGCCTGATAGAGATTAACGATAGAACCGACAAAGTGCGTAGTTGCGGAATCGTTATCAAAGGAATAGTAAGCGCCGTAGGTCGCCTCAACCTCCAGATACTTCTTCCCTGCCGCCTTCAATGCCGCTACCGTAAAGTCTGTATCGGTGAGATAATCGCTCGGAACGATCAGCGTACCGAAGGAAACGGACTTGTAATCGTCTCCGCTCATTGCAAACAGTGCTTCAAATGCTTCCATATCGGCGATCTCGGTTGCAAAGCGCAAGCCCGCGGGAGAAGTGAGACGGATGGAAGACTTATTGACGGTAGAAATGATACCGTCATAGTTCAAGGTATCGGGATCGAAGTACGCCACCTCGTAGTCAATATCCTTCGTCAGATACAGATAGGGGCTGTTGGCAACCTTCTGTCCTGCGATGGATACGTACATCAATGCATCGCCCTCTGCGTTGACGGGATCGAGAACAGTGACGTCCTTTTCGGTTGCGGACTTGACGGAAACGTTGTCGATATCAATATAGTTAACATTCGAATAGGTCTCGTCTGCCTCTGCCACCTTGTTGAACGCAGCGTCCTTCTTATTAACCTTTGCCACGAGGAACTGGTTTGTATTGAGGCTGATATTGGTGCCGTTGGTATAATTGTACCAGCTGGTGGAGGTCAAGACCATAGAGTCAGTCGTACCGTAGAGCGCACCGTTGACGTAGATGCTCGAGGAGGTATCCTCCAGATTGAGCACGTACTGAATGGTGTTCCACTCGTCAAGCTTCAAACCATCCGCACCGGTCTTTTCGAGATTGGAAGCGCTATTGCCCGTCAACTCACCCGTTGCAAGGTTGATGTCAAACAGCTTGCAGAAGAAGCCGCTGACGCCCTTTTCGTCTGCAGTAATCGCCGCATATGCAGAGGAATCTCTTGCATATTTCTTCATAACACCGTTTTCTGCCAGTGCGTCGAAGGTAAAGCGATTGAGCTGAATCTCAATGGTACCCGTAGCTGCGTTTGCCTCTGCATGCGGACGGTAGTCCATCATAAATACCGCATACTTGCCTGTCTGCGTGTTGATTGTCGCATGATTCATGGACAGGGTCTTGTCATAGTTGGTATAACCGCTCGTATCGATTTTGTTATCACCGGTACCGTCGTACAGAAGCGGTACACGGAGGAATTGATTGATTTCTCCCTCAACACTTTCGGAGAGCACCTTATTGTAAGCGGTGCTCGTCGCAGAGTTAGACGAGGAAAGAGCACTGCCTACTGTGCAGCTCTCGAAATTCTCAAATGCATCCACGGGAGGCATCACAATCTTTGGAGCCGCGTTCGAGGTTATCAAATTGACATTATCAATATCAATGTGGTCAACGTTGGAATATGTATCGTTCGCATCGGCAACGACGGCAAATGCCCCACCGTCTACATTATTTACATTTTTCTTATTCACCTTGGAAAGGATAAAACCGTTTGCGGGAATGACAATATTCGAAATGTTCGTACAGGTTTTCCATCCGCCGGAGGAATACATGCCGTTCAGCTTCGAACCGAAGCCATAGTAGACACCGTTGACAAAGATCATGTAGGAGGTATCCTCGAGATTCAGTACGAACTGAATGTGGTTCCACTGATTTTCAATCAATCCATCGGCACAGGTCGATGTAAGTCCTGTTTTCTCATTGATAATCGACCCATCGGATAACTTGATGGTAAACAGCGACATATAAAGACCGCTCTTACCATATGCAGAGGTCGATAATGTACTGCCGTTATCTGTAGCACCGTTGGAAGCTTCGAGATCAAAGTTGAAATTGCGAAGTTGTGCCTCAATTTTACCCGTCATGCCGGCTTCATAGCGATAATCCGCTTCCAAAATCACGTATTGACCGTTTGCCTTGGTAATTTTACTGTGATTCAGCTGCAAGGTTTTATCGTAATTGGTATAGCCTGCCGTACCGATTACGTTACTACCCGTGCCATCGTACAAAAACGGAACACGAACGAACTTGTTTTCCTCACCGTCTACTGTTTCGTTAAGCACCTTGTTGTAAGCAACAATCTCACCCGCAGTGGAGCCATTGTATCCGTCTGCAGTCGTGATCGTGTGCCCGGCATCGTAGGATTCATAGTTGTCGGTCTTTCCGACCGTGGGAGCCCCCGTAAATCCCTTGCGTGCATTGGAGTTGAAGATGCAAAGATCATCGATCATCACAGAGCCGCCAAGATCGGATGCCGCATTGTTATTGCGGTTAACCTGGATAATATTCCATTTGTTCTCACCGATATCAAAGGTTGCGGGAAGTTCCCAATAGGAACCGGCAATATTCCTTGCGGTAAATGCGTAAACGCCGTCTACATAGACATTGCGCCACTTGTCGGCAAGGTCGACCTCAACACTGACGGTGTACCACGTTTCGGTCTGCAGCGTCTTTGCAGCGCCCGAAACGATCGTACCGTTTTCATGATGCTGGAGCGTTACGCTCGTACCGTTTGCCGCAAAGCCGATCAGCTCGATATACTTGCCTGCGCTCGTATAGATACGACTTGCAAGATTGCCTTTGGAGCCTGCCTCAAACCAAATCTTATACTGCAGAACAACTGCAGAGTCATTTGCGGTGGTAAGAGCGGGATTCTTTGCAACAGCAGCTACCGCTACATTGGTTCCTCCCGTCTTTGCGTCCACCATTTCGGGTGTGTAAACACGGAACGTGCCGCCCTCGCAGGTTGCGGTGGCACCCGTGTCCAGCGTACCGCTGATATCGTATGCCGTACCGTCGACTGTCACCTTACCCGTCACCGTATTGCTTGCGGAATCGTAGGCGTAGTCGGTGATCTCAAGGATCGAGCTATGGCTTGCCCAAGCGTAGTAGGTCGCTGTTCTCAATGCAGACGCAACACCCTTGATGTCGATCTTGAGTGCCTTATCGTCACCGCTGTCCTTGGAAACGATCTGTGCGCTTGCGGGGCGGGATTGTACGTTATCCCACGTGCCTGCATCGAAATTTTCTCCTGCCCAGATAACGTTGGATTCTTCCGCAAATGCAGGAATGCTGATCAATGGCAGAAGCATCACAAGGGCAAGAACCATGGATAGGATTCTTCTTGAGGGTTTCATGTTGAAATTCTCCTTTTTTATTTTTTATCCGAACGATTCGGACTTACCATTATTATAAAGCATCCCAGCTCAAAAGTCAATTGCAATTCTTACTTTTTATATTGCATTTTCTACTTTTTTTCAACGCATTACATAGCTTGTTTGTACAAATATACAATTCCCCCCCCCCGATTTTTATTCATGTTGAACAATTCTGTGCAATATGACAAAATTGCAAAAATCCGATTCATTTATCTACAAAATACACCGCTACAAACAGAAAATCCGCTTGTAACGGTGCGCTTTTCAATCCTTCATTTTTTTACGAAACATAATGATCGCCGCCATCAGAAGAACAGCCGCATAACCGCACACCCACAAAAGATGCGGAATGCAACCTGCAAAATCGCCGGCAAGCGCCGCACGC
>JAFTPJ010000032.1 GCA_017463405.1 Clostridia bacterium | reverse complement strand
TGTTAAAATAAAGTCACCACAACTCAAAGCTAACAGAAAGGACTCAATCACTTCATGAAACATTATACCACAAACAAACGCTATTGTCCACATGAAATTACAACAAAATTGCATTCTGTGCAAATTTATCGTCAAACGAAGGATATTTCATACGTTTGCAGGAAGTATAAGATCTCAAAAGCCTCTCTGATGCGGTGGAATAAGCAATATGACGGCACCAAGGAATCTCTTATGCCCAAGTCTCACCGCCCCCACTCTCCTCATCCAAACGCCCACACCGAACAGGAGATCAAATGGATCAAGGACTACCACAGAAGGAATCCCAACATATCCTTGGGCGAGTTGTACGGCAAGCTGCGTGAGGATAAGGCATACTCACGCCACCCCGGCTCTCTGTATCGGGTATTTGTGCGACTTGGTTTTCGAAAAAAGGTAGAATCCACCAAGAAAAAGTCTCTGCATAACAAGCCCTATGACACACCTACTATGATCGGTATTAAGTGGCAAATGGACGTTAAATTCGTTCCAAAAGTCTGTTATGTGGGCAAGGATGGCAAGAAATTCTATCAATATACGATGATTGAGGAAGCATCAAGGAAGCGTTTTATCTATGCCTATGAGGAAAACAGTAGCTATTCTACCATAGACTTTGTAAAGCGTGCCATCCTCTTCTTTGGCTATGCTCCCAAAACGATTCAAACTGACAATGGGGCAGAATTTACTCATTTTACCAAAACCAAGCGTACACATCCTTTTGATGTATTCTGCGTTCACTACAAGATCGAGCACAAGCTGATCCGACCGAGAACCCCATGGCACAACGGCAAGGTCGAGAGAAGCCACAGAAACGATCAGGAACGCTTCTACAACTATTTGAGTTTCTACTCCTTTGCCGACCTACAAGAGCAAATGAAGCGTTATTTGCGCCGTTCTAACGGTATTCCCATGGCGATTCTCGGCTGGAAATCTCCGAACCAAAGGCAAGCGGAACTGAAAACACCTGCGCTTGACCGCGCGCCGCTTTTGCAGTCTCCACTCGGGGCTTCGCCCCTCCTTTCGACTGCAAAAGCTTTTAACTAAACTCCTTACTTTTATTTTTACTTTTTTAGTCTCACATCATTGACAAAACTACAATAAAAGAAAAAGGTAAAAATGGAAAATTCACTTTTCATTTTTGACAAATGTGCGTTTTCTATTGTCATTGACAGGATGGAATAAGCATGATATAGATATAATAGATCTATCAACTATCCAAGGTGTGCGGCTTTTCTATCGCCGCCGAGCGCGTGGCAGACAATATGCTCCGCGTCCTGCGCGAGGGCAAGGAGCATATTCTTGAGGAAGAGCTTGTTATCGGGATTTGATCTTTTTTACCCGCTTCAAAAATCCGATTTTTTCCGCGTGCACGGTCTTCGCCTTTGCGATTCTCTCGCAATATCCGTCGATGCCGTTTTGCAAAATGTAACTGAAGTCCGCCGTTGCATGCTACCACTCAAATCGGTGGGTGAAAGTTTTTATTTGTGCGAACAATGTGCTATCAATTTAGGGATCGCACAATTGGGTTCTTCATCTAACAGTTTTGAGCAATAGCGCCCGCAAGGTTTTGGATCCATGTTCCCCGAAAAAATGAATGTCATGTCGATCGAAAGCGTGCCCTACGTTTCACGCGACCGACATCCCGAGCACGGCACCGTTATGCACACCGTAGAGGAGACCGCGCAAATGCTCGGCTACGACAACGTCTATTATTTCAGCCGCGACTTCAAGGATACCTTGGCTGCGCCCCGACACATTATCAGGAGAAATAACGCCTTTTCACAAAATGTGCCTTGACTTTTTGCTTGTAATATGTTAATATATAAATTAATCTTGTAAAATAGGAGGAGCACGGAATGGAACAAAAACGGTTTACAAAAAACGACAGCGGCTTTGTCTGCGCGCACTGCGAAAAAACGGTTGAGCCGCTCGGATATACGTCACGCAATCACTGCCCGTTTTGTCTGTGGTCCTTGCACGTTGATATCAACCCCGGCGACCGTGCCAATGAATGCGGCGGCAGAATGGAACCCATTCGCGTCGAGCCCGATCCAAAAAAAGGATACGTCATCATCCACCGATGTACCAAATGTGGAGAGATCCACCGTAACCGTGCCGCGCATGAGGCAAAGGTCCAGCCTGACAGCATCAAGCTCCTCATCCGCCTCACTGCGGAAACGGGTGACCTGCGGTGAATATTAGTGGGCATAACCCGTTTCGCGGGCACCAAAAAACTTGCGGGAGTTATTCTCGAACCTGTGCACAAAAGTTACAAATTCAGTAATATCCCCTTTGCAAAAGTTCTTGGGGGGATGTGCGGGAAGCTTCTTTCAAGAAGTTCCCCCACGAAAAAACAAAAAAACTTCAAAGGAGACCAAACCATGATCTACATGTTTTTAGCAAACGGCTTTGAGGAGGTCGAGGCGTTAGCTCCGCTGGACCTGTTGCGCCGTGCGGGGTGTGAGGTCACAACCGTCGGCATCGGCGGCGACACGATCGTCGGCTCCCACAAAATCGCCGTGCAGGTGGATATTCCCGATACAATGTTCCGCGACGCACGTCCTGAAATGATCATCCTGCCCGGCGGCATGCCCGGTACCAAAAATCTCGACGCCTCCCGCACCGTCGATGTCGCTTTGCGGGCCGCCGCATCGTCGGGAGCATTTCTTGCCGCCATCTGCGCCGCACCGATGGTGCTCGGCAAGCGCGGCTACCTGAACGGCAAAACCGCCACCTGCTTCCCCGGATTTGAGGAATACCTCACGGGTGCTGACCTCGCCCCCGATGGCGTGCGCGTCGTTACCGACGGCAAGGTCATCACCGCCGCAGGCATGGGTGTCGCGATCGAATTCGGTCTCGCGCTCGTCCGTGTTCTCAAGGGAGATGATGCCGCCAACCAACTGCGTGCCGCGGTGCTTGCCGATTGACTATGACCAAACAGGAGTTGAGACGGCTGTTAAAGGAAAAGCGCGCCGCGATTTCCGCCGAGCAAAAAAAAGAATATGACAGCGCCATTGTCAAACATATCCTTGCATCGGCGCTTTTTTGCGATGCCTCGATGCTCCTTTTGTACGCACCGATGGAGGGCGAAATCACACTCCTTCCCCTCGTACGCGCGGCGCGAAGCATGGGAAAACCCATCGCCTTCCCACGCTGTAACACCGCGGATAACACGATGGCATTTTACATCCTCGAACCCAACGCACGGCTGACCGAGGGCGCGTATCATATCCCCGAGCCCCCCGCCGATGCGTCGCTGTGCGTGCCCGACGAGCGCGCACTCTGCATCCTGCCCGGGCTCTCCTTTGACCCCAACGGCAACCGCCTCGGCTATGGAAAGGGATACTACGACCGCTATCTTGCAACCTTTCCCGGTGTCACACTCGGCGCGCTGTATGCGCAGATGATGCTCAAAAAAATTCCGACCGATGCACACGACCTCCCCGCCCGCTACCTTGTCACCGAGCACGGCATGATGTCGGTCAGCCGCTCTGAATCCGAAGAACCACCCAAACTCTCCCAAAAAGCACGCACTTCCTTTTCGGATTTTGCAAAGCAGATCGCGCGGGCGGGCGTGCAGGCAACGAAAGCGCTCATTCGTGACGCACGCACACAGGGCAAGGATGGCATCCGAGCGCTTCATGCGCCCCCCGTTCTCGTGATTTGCACCTTCGTGCTTCTGTTTCTCTCCAATTTGATCGATGCGAATCTGCTTGACCGCGATAATGAATACATCGGCGCAATTTTGCTGCAGATTCTGATTTTTGTCATCCCCGCGCTCCTGTACTGCAAGCTACGCGGCGAAAAATTTACCGATCGCATCCGCATGCATCTGATCCGTGCAAGCCAGCTCTTTTTTGTCCTGTGCATGCTGATTCTGATGATTACGGGAAGCCTGCTCTCCTCGATTCTCACGGGCGGCATCGCTTCCTTGAGCGGCAATTTCACGCTCTACGGAACCTTTGTCGCAAGAACAGGGACGCCCGCAGACATCGTGTACTCCATCCTTGCCTATGCCCTGCTCCCTGCCCTGGGCGAGGAGCTGATCTTCCGCTCGATCCTGGCGGCGGAATACGAAAAATACGGCGTCGGTGTTGCGGTTACCGTCTCGGCGCTCATGTTTGCCATGCTGCATTTTTCCTTTACACATTTTCTGACCTATCTGCTTCTCGGCTTGCTTCTCGCGTTTGCGATGTACGCCACACGTTCCTTCTTTACGCCATTTTTGCTGCACCTTTGCTACAACATTTTCTGTCTGTTCGGTCAGCCATTCCTCTCGGCGTTTTACGTCAACGCGGGAAGCACCGAGATCTTTCTGTTCTGCCTTGTCGTCCTGTTCCTGCTCTTCGCGGCACTGACATCGGGAGAGGCACGAAAAATCTATCATGTCTATGCAACAAAAAATGTGGACGCCTCCTACACGGTCTCCGTCCCTCTCAAGGAGTATCCCCGTCGCATCCTCTTTGCGCTCTTTACCCCCGCCTTCGCCGTCTGCATCGTCTTTTTCCTCGTCATGACGATCGTGAATCTGTTTTGAGTTAGGAGGAGTTTCTTGGAATTTTTCGTGGGGAAACTTCCTGGAAGAAGTTTCCCCACACCCTTTCAGGAACTTTTGAAGAGAAATATATAACTGAATTTTCTACTTTCATTTACAGTTCCAAGCATTGGGCTCCCGCAAGTTTTTGGGGTGCCCGCGAAACGGGTTTTGCCCACTAAACCCCTAAACGATACAAACCGACAACCGTGTTTGTTTGGGGATAAACAAACACGTTCGCGAAGCGAACATATCGAACGCGTCAGCGTATATCGAGTTGTGAAGCAACATATCGAAAATCTCATATAGGATTTATACCGATGCGACCGCAGGTCGCAATTATTCTCCCGAAAGGATCACACATGTCAAATCTTGAACTCCGTTATCTGACAATCAAACGCAAATTATTCGACAAAGCCTACGCGTCTCTCAACGAGCATCAACGTGAGGCCGTCTTTACGGTCAACCATCCCCTGCTGGTTCTGGCGGGTGCGGGAAGCGGAAAGACCACAGTCCTCGTCCGCCGCATCGCGTTCATTATCCGCTACGGCAACGCCTATTTTAGCGACTACGTCCCCTACGGACTGGACGAAGCGCGCGTTGCCGAGCTGGAGCGCGCCATGGTGCTCCAGCCCGAGGCGATCGAGCAACACATCCTGCCACAATTCTCCAACAACGCCTGCGAGCCCTACCGCATCCTTGCCATCACCTTTACAAACAAGGCGGCAAACGAGATCAAAGCGCGGCTGGCTTCCATGTTTTCAGAGGATGAGGCAACCGCCGCCGATATCTGGACGGGTACGTTCCACTCGGTCTGCGTACGCATTCTGCGTCAGCACGGCGACAAAATGGGCTACCGTCCGGGCTTTACCATCTACGACACCGACGACACGAAAAAAGCAATGCTCTCCGCGATGCAACGCTGCAACATTGACGAAAAGCTCTTGCCCGTCAAGGGGGTGATGAATGCCGTCAGCCGTGCCAAGGATAAGCTGCTCTCTCCCGACACATTTGCAATGGAGGCGGGGCAGGATTTCCGCCAGAAGCAGATCGCGCGTGTATATGAGGCGTATCAGCAATATCTGCGCGAATCCAATGCGCTCGACTTCGACGATATCATCATGCAAACGGTGCTCCTGCTCAAAAAATATCCCGAGGTGCGCGAGGCGTATCAGAAGCGCTTCAAATATGTGTGCGTGGACGAGTTCCAGGACACCAACGTCGCACAACTCCACCTAACCGTTCTTCTCTCGGATTTCTACAAAAACCTCATGGTGGTCGGCGACGACGACCAGAGCATCTACCGCTTCCGTGGCGCGACGATAGAGAACATCCTGACCTTTGACAAGACCTACCCCGAGGCAAAAATCATCAAGCTGGAGCAGAACTACCGCTCCACGCAGAACATTCTGGACGCCGCCAATGCGGTCATCGCCAACAATGCGGGGCGCAAGGGCAAGACGCTCTGGACTGCGGCGGGCGAGGGCGCGAAGATTCAGCTCAAGCTTTGCGATGACCAAAACATGGAGGCACGCTACATCGTGGACACGGTCTCTCGCACCGTTGCCAAAAAGGAAGCATTCTACCGCGATTTTGCGGTTCTGTACCGCACGAATGCGCAGGCGCAGAGCATCGAGAAGGCGTTTGCGCGTTCGGCAATTCCCTACCGCGTCCTCGGCGGCACGCGCTTCTCCGACCGCAAAGAAATTCGCGATGCGGTGGCGTACCTGCAGCTGATCAACAACCACGACGACAACACGCGTCTTACCCGTATTATCAACGAGCCGCGTCGCTCGATCGGTGCGAAAACGCTGGAAGCGATCGCACAGATTGCCCTCGAGCAAAATTGCAGTCAATTCACGGTTCTTGCGCGCGCATCCGACTATCCCGCGCTCTCTCGAAATGCCGCGACGCTTTCTCAATTTGCAGGCATGATCAACGAGCTGACCGCGCTCTCAGAGCGTGTGACGCTGGATGTGCTGTTTGATGCGATGCTCGACCGCACAGGCTACCGACAGATGCTGGTCGCCGCGGGTGAGGCGGAAAAGGAGCGATTGGAGAATCTGGATGAATTCAAATCGGGCATCATCGAATACATGACCGACAACGAAGCACCGACCCTGACGGGCTTTTTAGAGGAAACGGCATTGGTTGCCGACGTCGATCGCTACGACGAGAATGCCGACGCGGTGGTAATGATGACCATTCACAGTGCAAAGGGATTGGAATTTCCGATCGTGTTTCTCCCCGGCATGGAGGACGGACTCTTTCCCGGCATGCAGACCATCACGGCAGGCAACACCGAGATGGAGGAGGAGCGTCGCCTTGCCTACGTCGCCATCACGCGCGCGAAAAAAACGCTGTACGTCGTTCACACGCGCAACCGTCTGCTCTACGGTCAGACCATGTATAATCCCGTTTCCCGCTTCGTCAGCGAGATTCCGTCGTCCTTGGTGGATAAGCTTGATGATTCGGATGCCGACGCCGTACGCATCACGGGCGGATACGGTTCCTATGGCATGAACAATGTATTTTCACATCAACCCTATGGCGCACGCGGTGCAGAGGCACCTGCTACGCAAAAGCGGACGTACTATTCCGAAAGCGCGCAAACAACTGCACGTACACAAATCAAGCAGCAATCGCGTCCCGTCTCGTCGGCGGAACGTATCACCGTCGGTCGCACACCCGCGCCTGTGCAAAAGCCTGCCGCAAAGGCAACGTTCGCTGCAGGCGACCGCGTGCGCCACATGAATTTCGGCGAGGGTGAAATCCTCTCGGTTAAGCCGATGGGTGCGGATACCCTATACGAGATCGCCTTTGATAAGGTCGGCACAAAAAAGCTCATGGCAACGTATGCGAGATTGACGAAAGTGTAGGAGCGTTTTTTCGCGGGGGGAACTTCTTAGAAGATATGAGGTTATCGGCTTTCCCCGGCGGGTAAGTGCCGAGAAACGAGGCGGATGAGGAAAGCCCTGATATATTATCTACTGACACAACTTCCGGTTGAGCCCTCACATTCAACCGGAAGTTGTGTTTTTGCAAAATTCACGTTCGCTAACACTCCTTCCGCATCAAAAAAAACAACGACGCGTTTATTGCAAAACGGCAGAATACCGTGGTATAATAAAAGCAACAGAAATGCGCGCTTCTGAAATGAAAACGGAGGATACCGACATGTATCGTATGGAAGAATTTGCAACCGTGGTTGCAAAACAACGAAAAAAGCTGAAAATGACGCAAGAGGAGCTCGCTGCCCGCCTCAACATTACACCGCAGGCAGTCTCCAAATGGGAAAACGGGATCGGCTATCCTGATGTAACGCTGTTTCCCCTACTGGCAGAAATTTTGCGGATTCCGATCGAATCCCTGTTCGGCAGATCCCCAAAAACGGCGGTCCCGCAAAACTACAGAGGACTCCCGCTGGTTGCAGAGCGCGCGGGAAATGTCTGCTATTCGGACAAACCGACAACCGCCATTGGAGAAAAAGAAATCACCTTTTCCGATGGCAGTGTTGCGGATCTGGCGGAGGGTGTCGTCTACAACCGCGGAAAAGGCGAAATACGGATTTTTCATCTCGATGAGATAACAAATGACGAGGAAACCTTTGAGGTCGGCATTGACACCGATTTCTGTGAAGAAATTTCCGACTACGACACACTTGACATTTCCATTTCCCAAGCCTGCAACATCTCTGTTTTACCCGCAAACGAGCAAGTCCCCTGCGTCACTGCACACGGTAGTGCAAAATTCATATCGGCTCTGGAGGTATCCCGCGATGGTAATACTCTGTTTTTGCGCTTCAAAAAATCCAATCCGATCGGGGGAAACAACACCGTGCACTTATACACGCCATTTGAAAGGGGAAATGAACTCAAATGCAACATCAGCGGATGCGGAAGCGCCGATATTGCCGTTGATTTTCTGCACGGAGAGCTTTCGGTCTCGGGTTGCGGCTCGATACAGGCGACCAGCTTCGGTAAAGCAACCGTACGCATCAGCGGCTCGGGAAGTATCACGACCGCCGACATTGCGGGGGATGCCGATGTACGCGTCAGCGGATCGGGAGATATTTGCGTCGGTGATATTGGCGGCAAATTCGCGTTAAATCTCGCAGGCTCGGGAGACATCGTTGCCAAACATGTTGGCGCGACCGATGCAAAAATCAGCGGTTCTGGCGATATCCAACTGAAAAGTGTGAAGGATAGCTTTACGGCACAAATTTCCGGTTCGGGAGAGATTGCCTGCACCGAAGCATGTGAAATCGACAGTTTGAGCCTCAATATCAATGGCTCGGGAGCGCTCTCCGCCAACAATATGACGGTCGGCGACGCGGAAATCCGCGCCACGGGGAGCGCCGATGTAACCCTTGCGCGAATCAAGGGAACGTCGGTAGAAAAGCTTTCCAAGGAAAGCCGTCTGATTGTCAGAGAGCGCGGATAAAGTTCCGCAAAATACACACTGTCCGGTTGACAACGACACGGAAATATTGTATAATAAAGAAAACCGCTTGTCAAATACAGGAGACTAACGATATGACCGTTCTTGAAGAAAACAGCCACACCGTCTCCCCTGCGCACCGTGCACGCTTTTGCCGTCTGTGCGAGGAGGCAATGTTGGAGAATCGCGCGAACGGAGACGCGGGCATTGGCACGCTGGCCGAAAAGCGTCTGCACGCGATCATCAAGCGCTACCTTTGCGAGGATGAAGATCTACACGAGGTGGGCGTGCTGAATACGCGTTACGTCTCGGACGTGCGCATCGGAAATGATGTCTACGAGGTGCAAACGGGAGCGTTCTACCCCATGCGCAAGAAGATCGCTTACTACATGGAGCATACCGATTGCACCGTGACGGTCGTTCACCCGATCATCGTCAAAAAATGGATCAGCTGGGTCGATCCCGCAACACGTGAGATCTCCAAGCGCAAAAAATCGCCCAAGCACGAGGGCATGAAGGATCTGCTCGCCGAGCTGTACTGTCTGATCCCGTACCTCGACAACCCGCGTCTGCGGTTTCGTCTGCTTCTGCTGGAGGCGCAGGATTTTCGGATGCTTACCGGACGCTCACGTGACCGCAAGCGTTACGGTGCCGAGCGCTACGAGCGCATCCCACTGGATCTGTTGGGTGAGGAAGACTTCACCACCCCGTCGGATTTCAGGCAGTTTCTCCCCGACGCGCTCCCCACGCATTTTACGGTAAAGGATTTCACGCGCCACACGGGCATCCGCGGGAGGGACGCCTATTCTGCCGTCCGTGTCCTCGCTGCTATGGGACTGATCACCCCCGCCGACAACATCGGCCGCGCGATGGCGTTTCTGAAGCGAAGTTAATGAGAAAAGCTTATTTTCCCGTGTGGACGTTTTTTTTAAAGCGCACACACACCCTCAAAACCTTTATAGAAGAGGTATATGACTGAATTTGCTACTTTCTTTCGCTTTACACATTTTTGATTCGACGAAAAGGGGAAGAACGCGCCTCTTTGGATTACTCGATCGTTAAATACCTGTCATCTTTCGTACACGCTCTCTCCTTCCTGCCAGCTATCCGCAGAAAAACATTACTCTAAAAATACAATTCGCTGACATCCATTGCGTTGCCAAAGGTAATCTTTCTTCGATAAAAACATGTTGCGAAGCAACATATCACGCGCCACAAGGCGCACATCACTGCGACATCACCCCATTTCCCCTTTTGCGTCGGCATCCGAAAAATTTTTATTTTTTAAAAAAACCTATTGACAAGACAGGAATTTGGTGCTATAATACGATATCATAAACCGTTGAGACGGAGATAACGTCATTCAAGACTACACAGAGAGCCCGCGTGGATGAGAGTCGGGTTAGAAACTGTTTGGCAAATGGACCGTTGAGGGCGCAGTCAAAAGAACAGGCTTGTTCCGAGTATTCTGCGACGTCGGGCACGCGTGAGTTGTCGGGGATATGTTGGTATCTCGCTAAAGCGCACCTGCAATTCCTGTGGAATTGCGGTGAATCAAGGTGGCACCGCGGATAATGCTGCACTTACGAAGCAAAGTGCTTTATTCGTCCTTGACAGAGGTATATTTCTGTCACGGGCGTTTTTATATTTCTAAACTTCCTTGACGAGATAAATCAAGGGAGTTTTTCTC
>JAFTPJ010000031.1 GCA_017463405.1 Clostridia bacterium | reverse complement strand
TGTGATTATTTTTTCCACATTGCGTTGATCTCGGTCAGCGTCTTTCTCACAAGGAGGTTGCCGCCCTCGTGTCCCGAGGTGCCGCTGGAGACGTATGCCGAGTAGTGGCTGCCATTCTCCGCCTTTTCGGTCGGGAGGTAGCCGTAAGAGCCGCAACAGAGCTGGATCAGGAAGGTCTGCTTTGCAAGGCTTCTTGCGCGGATCTGATTACCGTAGTTGAGGAACAGCTCGTACGGGTTGGTCGCAAAGGCGATGTCACCCAGGCGAAGCACGTGGAATTCGATCTCCACGGTGTCTACCGTCTGCTGTGTCTCATATCTTGCCACCGTGCCTGCGTAAATATGCATTCTCGCGTTATCACGGAAGTTGATCGTACCCGTGTGCTCCTTTTTGAACTTTTCAAGCGCTGCCAGTGCGTTATCGCGGTCTGCGATCGTTACACGGCGCAGAGGCATATCCAGAAGAATGGTCTTATGCGTCAGCTCGGCGCTGTCGATATAGGAATCGACGTTCTCCAATGCGAAGAAGACCTCGTTTGCAAGTCTGCGTGCGACGGTTTCACATCCCTTGACGTCGAACATCGAGGGGTCTGCGGTGTGCTCGATCACGGTCTCGCGGACGATGTTGGGGTCGTTGATCGGCGTTTCGGGCTCTACCCAGCGGATCATGTCACGCGGACACTGGTCGCCTGCGGGAGAAACGAGTCCGAGTAGCTGCACGTCCTCGCCGTACTGCTTACGGATGAGTCCCTTGAGCTTGCCGAAATAGTCGGACGAGATGAAATCTCTGTGCTCCAGCACTTGCGCGGGGCACGCGACGTTAGCAACGACGCCGGTCAGCTTTTTGTCGGGGGTGTAGGTAAAGAGCAGCTCGACACCGCTGTCGTTTCCTGCCTCCAGCTCGGTGAAGTTTGCCATGTTGACATCACCCCACATCTTTGCGGAGCCGTCGTCGTAGCAGACGCGGCGGCACATGCCGACAGCGGCTCTGCCGAACGAGGTTGCGTAAATGCCGTCTGCACGGTTGTCCCATGCAAGCTTGACAGCCTCTGCGATGCGGTCGGCGATAAACTCAAATGCCTCTTCACCGTCGAGCAGGTTTGCGTCATTGGTGGAAACAAGCTTTTCGTATTTGATATCGGGCATCAGCTTGGTGAGCACGTCCAGCGAGTTGCCGCGGACCGAATCACTACGGTGTGCATAAGAGGGCGCGGTGTGGGTATGGATTGCGCTGATGATGATCTTATCCAAAGGAAGATCAATCTTGCCGCAGAGCTTTTCTCTGACAGCATTCAGCAAAGAACGGCTGGTGGAAACGAGGTCGCACGCGCAGAAGACGACGGCATCGTCGCCACTTTCGATTGCAAGCGCGGTTGTTGCGATGGGCGTTTCAACCACGTCGGTGATTCTTTCATAGAACTGACCTGCAAGATTTACTGTTCTGCCGTTGGGCGTGAGGCTGACCTCACCCCAACCGATTTTGATTTGGCTCATATATTTGTCCTCTTTTCGTAGTTTGAAATCAGATGATCTGGATGCCGAGAATCGAGCAGAGATCCTCGATCAGACCTGTGTTGTCTCCGTAGGAGATGATGTAGTGCTGGCACATGACGTTTTCTGCAAATGCGGGAACGTCGTCGAGGGAAATCTCCAAGCCGGGAAGCTGCGGTGCGGGCTGTGTCCAGCCTGCCTCCTCCCACTTCATGGGCGTTTTGCCGACACCCTTGACCATGTGCATGTAGTATTCGCCGTTATATGCGGTCAGGCGGCACATCGTGAGTTCTCCGCCCTTGACGCGGCTGACGTTGAGGATGCCCTCGGAAAGCTCGCCGAACGCCGCGGGCATGACGGTGACGTCGCCGTCAACGACTGCCGCGGGCACATAGTCGGGAACGCCCGCGAGAACGCTGTGCTCGAAGAATTCGTAGAACTCGAGGTAGGGAGCTGCCTGATCGGTCAGATACTTGACCATAAGCTGCGTGACGTTGCCAAGACCGTCGTTTTCGGGAACGGTAACGAGACCTGCTTCATCTGCGAGCAGCATGAAGATGGGGGCGGGCGGGAAGCCGAGCAGCTTTTTCATACCGTCGACGTCCTTGAGCGAGATTGCCTCATATCCGCGCTCGTCACAGATTGCCTTGACTGCGAGATAGTATCCCGCCGCCTTTTCAAGCCCCTCACGCTTTGCGGGTTTGAGGAACTTCCACTTGGAGATGCACTTGTCAATGACTTCCTGCTTTTCGGCATCGGTGATTTTTTCGTAGCGCTGTGCGATTTCCAGCATCTCAAAGGTCTCGATCTCGGTGCCGACCACTCTCTTGAGCGAGGGACCGTCGACCTGCGTGCCGTAGAGGTTCATATCGCGATAACCCGCCATACCGCCTCTGGAATGGCGCAGACGCGCGGCAGCCTCTGTAGCCTTTGCATACTGTGCGACCTTTTTCGTATTGGAGGGAAGTCCGATGATGTCGTAAATATACTTGAAGGTATAGCCGAGATCGAAGAAGGTCTTTCGGATCGCGGTGGTGCCTGCCTGATCGGCGGTGGTGACAAGTCTACCGTCCTCCATCCAACCGCAAAGACCCCAGAGCACCATGGGCTTTTCGCGGAAGTGCTCGGTGACCTTAACAACGGCATGCGTGGGGATCCAGCCCGCGATGCAAACGATCAGGGTATCGAACTCCTGACCCTTGAGTGCGGCAATCGCCTTTTTGATGTCCTTTTCCTCATAGTCGTCGGTGATGGGGTAGACCTTAATCAGCTCCATCCCTTCCTTTTCGAGCGCGTTTGCCGCGCTTTCACATTTTCTGATGATGATATCGATGGGCGTATTAACCTCACCGAAGCCGAGAAATGCTGCTTTTGACATGTAATAAATCCTCCGAAATCATAATTTTGGGGTATATACCGAAATTATATTGATTTCATTATATCATATCGAAAAAACATTGTCAAGAATCACGGCAAATTACGAATTTATTTCGTAATTTGTAAAAAATGAAAAAATTTTTTATTGCAAAACCGCGTTGGGTGTGTTATAATCGAATTAATAATCCAAACGGGAAAAGGAAGCACCATGAAAAACTACATTACGGTATTGCCGGAAAACAGAGTGATAGAAGTCGCACGTGGAGAGATTCTTCTGGACGTGTTGGCACAAAACGGAATCTTTCTGCCCGCCGCCTGTGCGGGTAAGGGAACGTGCGGCAAGTGCCGCGTCAGGCTGATTCGTGGCGAGGTGACGGGGGTGTGTCCCGATGCCAACGGCTGTTTTCTGTCCTGTCATGCGGTCATCAAGGGTGATCTGACGATAGAAATAGGTGCGCAGGAAGGTATGGGGCTGAACACCTTTGATACGACGGAAATGATCGGCGATACGGAGGGCACAGGGGTCATTCTTGATATCGGTACCACTACGCTTGCGGCAGCGTCGGTTGACCTTGCAACGGGGGCGATCGTAAGGCGTTGCTCCTCGCTCAATCCGCAGGGCGTGTGCGGCGCGGACGTGCTCACCCGCATCAAGGCATATATCGAGGGCAGAGGAGAGCTTTTGCAGAGATTGATTCTCGAGCAGACGAAGGAGCTACTCTTGGAGCTCGGTGTGACAGATATCAAGGAACTGACAATTGCGGCAAACACGACGATGTTGCACCTGTTTCTGGGAGTGGATCCCGCAACGATCGGCGTCTATCCCTTCACGCCCGTGTTCACCGATGAGCAGTGTAGAAGCGGTGGCGCACTCGGACTTCCGGTCGGGACGGTTCGTCTGCTTCCGTCGGTTGGCGCGTATATCGGGAGTGACATCACGGCGGGGGTACTGTCGGTCGGCATGCATCGTGGCACGCGTACGGAGCTGTTCGTGGACGTGGGAACGAACGGCGAGATTGTTCTGTCCCATCGAGGACGGCTTTACGCCGCTTCTACGGCGGCGGGACCTGCACTGGAGGGCGCATGCATCGAGTGCGGTATGGGCGGCATAGCGGGTGCGATCGATCACGTGGCGCTCAAAAGTGGAAGAATTACAATCAGTACCGTGGGCAGTGTTTCCGCACGCGGTATTTGCGGAAGCGGACTGATCGATCTGATCGCGCTGTTGCTTCGTGAGGGGTTGATTGACGAGACGGGCGCATGGGATACAGAGGCAGACTCCTTCGCAATACAATATTTGCGCGGTGACCGTTTTTATCTGACCGAGGAGATTTATCTGTCGCAAGCCGATATTCGTCAGTTTCAGCTGGCAAAATCGGCGATTGCGGCGGGAATCGGCACGTTGCTTTCGGAATGCGATGTTACGGTGAATGCTGTGGAGACGCTGTATCTTGCGGGTGGTATCGGATACTATATGGATATTCGCAACGCTGCAGAGGTGGGACTTTTGCCGCGTGCGTTGACCGAAAAAACACGCTCGGTCGGCAATACGGCGCTCGCGGGGGCGCGGTTGTGCCTGCTGGATGCACGGATGCGTGAAGAAATTGCACGCATCGCACGGGGAACCACGATTACAGAACTGTCCTTTTCCGATGTATTTCAGGATGCGTACGTAGAAAATATGATGTTTTCGTAAGGAGGAATCAGTATGGAACGGATCGATGCGTTTATGGAGGAGATTAAGCCTCTGGTGCATGAGCTTGCACTGCTTGACACCAAGGATATCCCGTTTTCCGAGGAAGTCGTGGCGGCGTGCGCGCGGAACGCCTGCGGGTGCTATGGAAAGACCTGGCAATGCCCGCCCGGTGTGGGAACGCTTGCAGAGCGGATGCGTATCTGCCGTGCCTTTGACCACGCGATCGTGTTTACCACGCGGCACGCATTGGACGACTCATTTGACATCGACGGCTGGGCGCGCGGACGGGAGGTACACGAGAAAACGACGGATTGCGTGCTGGAGCTGTTTCCGCCCATGAAGCACTTGGCGTTTTCCGCCGAAGGGTGTCATTTGTGCAAGGCATGTACCTATCCTGACGCGCCCTGTCGCTTTCCAGACCGTGCGAGAGTATCGGTAGAGGCGAACGGTATCTTTGTGGTGGAGCTTGCGAGAATGTGCGGTATCCGCTATCACAACGGGAAAAATACGGTGACGTATTTTTCCATGATATTATTTTGAAGATTATTTTACAAAAAAACATAAAAAGTTTCTATAAAACAAAAACGAAATCGGGTATAATGAAGACGAAAGGCGGGTGTCCGTATGTTATACAAAAAAGTCAAGCATTTTTCGGCGCTCGTCGGGATTGATGTCCATCTGTTTGATGTCAAACTGAAGGTTTTTGAGCACTTCGGGCACACCTTTTGCAGTCGCTGTCCGAAGCAGTGCGATTACCGAAATACACATCTTTACGGCTGTTACGAGTCGGTCAGGTGGGACAACAAATACATCTATTACTGTCCGATGGATTTCATCTTCGTTGCCGTTCCCGTGATGGGGGAGTACGATATCCCTGAGAGCGGCGTGATCGTGGGGCCTATCCTGATGGGGGATCCTGCTGATTTTGAGAAGACCTATGCGCTACCGTACATGGAGACTGCGCGGGTCAACGATCTGGCGGAGGTCACCTCCGCGCTGTTTTCCTCCGCCCCGCGGGAGCGTATGCAGAGCACGGGAGAATTCCTCAATGCGATCTATCGGGAGTTGGAGCTGCTACCGGCGGGAAATGAGTATCCGATCGATTTGGAAAAGCGGTTGCAGGCGGCGATCGTGGACGGAGACGAGGTACACGCGAGGGAATATCTGAACCGTCTGCTGGGAGAGATTTTCTTTCGCTCCAACGGAGACCTCGCAGTGATTAAGGCAAGGGTGCTGGAGCTGTTGGTTCTGCTTTCCCGTTCGGCGATCGAGGGTGGTGCCGATACGGCGCAGATTTTTGCGATGAACAATGATTATATCCGTGAGCTTGACCGATTCGGAAGCGTGGAAAAGCTCAGTCAGTGGCTATCGGGGATTATCAACCGTTTTATCAGTTATATGTTTGAGTTCGGCGATATCAAGCACTCGGTTACGATTCATAAAATTACGGGCTATATCCGCAACAACTATATGAACAAAATTACGCTGGACGATATTGCGGAGCACGTTTATATGAGCAAATCGCATATCAGCAAGATATTCAATGCGGAAATTGGCATGAGCATATCAGCGTATATCAACGGAGTGCGTGTCGAAAAGGGAAAGCGTCTATTGCAGGATGTGTCCCTGACTATTGCCGAGATCGCCAATCTGACGGGTTTTGAGGATCAGAGTTATTTTTCCAAGCAATTCAAGGCAATTACGGGGGTGTCGCCCAAGAAATTCAGAGAAAAAGCACAGTAAGGAGGAAGCACGGATATGTTTCAACCGAGCCCAAAAACAATCTCCATGCTGGAGGACATCGAGCGCCGCATTGATCCAGAGGTCGAGGAGGATTTTTCCGCGCAATGGAGACGGTTTCTGTACGGGGAATTTGACGGAGACGTTTTTGCCCCCCGCCGTAAGCGCCTATCGGAGCCGGGCATCCAATATCCCAAAATCTATATCAACGATGCGATCGAGGATTACGATCTGATGCTGCAATCGGAGCTGGCGACGCTTTCGCACGTGCTGAACAATTTCTCCCGCACACTGGGCGTCTGGGTGGGAGGCTACGGAACGGGGCTGTTGAGCTCGGTGCTGGGGGCAGAGATCTTTGTCGTCCCCCGCGATCTGAATACTCCGCCAACCACGCGCACGCTCGGCAACACCGAGCGCCTCCGCGAGATGGTGGAGCGTGGGATTCCGGATCTGGAAAACGGATTCGGAAAGCGCACGTTCGAGTGCGGAGAAATTTTTGCCGATGTCTTTTCCAAATATCCGAAGATTGCAAAATACGTCAACGTCTACCATCCCGATCTGCAGGGTCCCTTGGACATTGCAGAGCTACTTTGGGGTGGGGATATGTTCTATGCGATGTACGATGAGCCGGAGCTTGTGCACGGCGTGCTCTCGTTGATCACCGAAACCTTTACGGCATTTTTGCGCCGTTGGCAGAAGATTTTTCCGTGCACTTCGGATATCAATTGCTATAAATTTTACCATTATCGCGGTACAATCCTGTTGCGCTGTGACAGCGCGATGAATCTCTCTCCCGAGCTGTACCGGGAGTATGCCGTTCCGTACGATACAAGGCTCTACGAGCGCTTCGGCGGGGGTGCAATGCACTTCTGCGGTAAGGGAGATCACTATATTGAGATGCTCTCGCAGGTTCCGGGGCTGACAGGCGTCAATCTCGCACAGCCCGAATATAACGATATGGAGACCATTTACCGCCACACGGTCGATAAGGGGATTAAAATCCTGATGCTCAACAGAAATCAAGCTCTGAACGACAAGGATCGCGCGGGCGGCTACCACCACTGCATGAGCACGTGGGCATAAGAAAATACAATATTTTTAAAGGAGAACTGATTATGTTTCAGCCAAGTCAAAAAACGCTTGCCATTCTGGAGGATATTGAGCATCGCATCGACCCCGCGGTCGAAGAGGACTTCCAAAATCAGTGGAGAGACTTTTTGTACGGGCGTTTTGAGGGTGAGATTTTTCAGGCGATCAGAAAAAAAACAACGCCCCCTGCCGAGGAGGTTCCCAATATCAACATCAACGACGCGATCGGGGATTACGATCTGATGTTGCAGAAGGAGCTTGCGGGCGTATCCAATGCGCTCAACAGTGAAACGCAGAGCCTGTGCGTACGCGCCAATTACGGCACGGGCATTCTTTCATCGGTGTTCGGTGCGGAAATCTTTGTGATGCCGTATGACATGAACACGTTACCCACCACGCGCTCGGTAAACGATACCGAGTGGATCCGCGCGATGGTCGGGCGCGGAATGCCCGATCTTGAGAACGGCTTTGGTAAGCAGGTGTTTGAAATGGGCAGAATCTTTGCCGAGGTATTTGCGGGCTACCCGAAGATTCAAAAGTACGTTACGGTTTATCATCCCGACTTGCAGGGACCCTTGGATATTGCAGAGCTGCTTTGGGGCGGCGAGATGTTTTACGCGATGTACGACGAGCCGGAGCTGGTGCATGCGGCGCTTTCGCTGATTACCGATACCTACACGGCGTTCATGAAGCGCTGGGAAACGATCTGCCCGTTACGCGAGGATATCAATCCGCATTGGGGAACGGTGTGGTATCGCGGCAAGGTTTTGATCCGCAACGACAGCGCGATGAACCTCTCACCCGATATGTACGAAGAATTTGCGGCATCCTATGACGGGCTGCTGTTGGAGCGCTTCGGTGGCGGTGCGGTGCATTTCTGCGGACGCGGCGACCACTATATAGAAAAATTGTGCAATCTCCCGGGACTGACGGGTGTCAACCTTTCTCAACCGCAGTACAACGATATGGAGACCATCTACCGCAATACGGTGGATAAGGGAATCAATATTCTTGCATTCAAACGTGACCGTGCCAAAGAGGATCTTGGGCGAGAGGGTGGATTCCGTCACAGATTGAGTATTTGATTTTGCGCATTATTGGGAGGACATCTGCTTCAAAAACGGACCGTTGCTCTCGCCCGCACTCTTTGACGAGCTGTGCGCAAAGCACTACAAAAAGCGTACCGAGCTGTGCCATCGCTACGGGATCGATCTGATTTCGCTGGATTGCGACGGTGTGGTAGGCTCTTTGCTTCCGACGTGGGTGAATAACGGTGTGAACATCATGTTGCCGATCGAGATTGGAGTCTGGGGCGATCAGTTCGCGCCTGCAAGGGAAATATTCGGCAAGCGTGTGATGGGCGTGGGTGGCATGGACAAGACCGCGTTCCGCAAGGACAGAGCTGCCGTGGACAAGGAGCTGCGCCGCATGGAGAGACTGGTGAAGCTCGGCGGATTTATTCCGTGCCCCGATCATCGCTTGATGCCGGGAAGCAAGCTGGATCTTGTGAAATATTACGCTGATCGGATCAAGGAAATGCAGATCACATATGAATTTGAAGATTAAAATACACTATACTATACATAAAGGAGAATCTATTATGAGCACTATCAATGAAATCAGCACCCTTCTGCAGCAGGGCAGAGCACCCAAGGTTAAAGAGCTTGTCGCAAAGGCAATCGAGGAGGGTATCGATCCCCAGGTCATCCTGGAGGAGGGATTGCTCGGCGGTATGTCCGTCGTCGGTGACAAGTTCAAGAGAAACGAGGTCTTTATCCCCGAGGTTCTGATCGCGGCGCGTGCGATGAACGCAGGTGTGGAGCTGCTGCGTCCGTACCTTGTAGCATCCGGCGTGACCGTTAAGGGCGTTGCTGTGATCGGTACGGTCAAGGGAGATTTGCACGACATCGGTAAGAATATCGTGAAGATGATGCTGGAGGGCAAGGGCTTGGAGGTTGTTGATCTCGGCGTGGACGTATCCGCGGACACCTTTGTCGAAAAGGCAATTGAGCACAAGGCGCAGATTATCTGTTGTTCCGCGCTGCTTACCACCACGATGAATGAAATGAAGGCGGTGGTTGAAAAGGCAAAGGCGGCAGGCATCCGCGATCAGGTTAAGATTATGATCGGCGGTGCTCCCGTTACGCAGGATTACTGCGATGCCATCGGTGCTGATTGCTACACCTCCGATGCGGCAAGTGCGGCGGATGCGGCGGTTGCATTCTGTCAGGCATAATGAAGAACGAAAGGTTGACTTATGGCAAATAGAAATATGAAAGCATGGCTGGAGCAGGTCAAGGCTACTCCGAAGAAAACACCGATGCCGATTCTGTCCTTCCCGTGCGTCTCACTGATGAGCGTCAGCGTGCGGGAGCTGATTTCGGACAGTATTTTGCAGGCAAAGGGAATGAAGGCAGTTGCCGATCGGCATGCGTCGCTGGCATCGGTGAGCATGATGGATCTGTCGGTGGAGGCAGAGGCGTTCGGCTCCGATATCCGTGTGACGGACAACGAGGTTCCGACGGTCGTCGGTGCGATTGTGACCTCCCTCCAGGAGGCAGAAGCACTGGCGGTGCCGTCGCTTGATGCGGGCAGATGCAGGCAAAACATCGAGGCGATCCGCATGGCAGGGGAGCTGATTACCGACCGTCCTGTATTTGCGGGTGTGATTGGTCCGTTCTCGCTGGCGGGACGCCTGATGGATGTGAGCGAGGCGATGATGAATTGCTACACCGAGCCCGAGATGGTGCACATGACATTGGAAAAGGTGACGCGCTTTTTGATCGATTATATCAACGCTTACCGTGCGGTCGGCGCCGACGGTGTGGTGATGGCAGAGCCTCTGGCAGGAATGCTTTCCCCGAGCCTAGCCGGAGAATTTTCGGCGGATTACGTGCGCAGGATCATCGATGCGGTGCAGACGAATGACTTTATCGTCATCTATCACAACTGCGGCGATAACACGCTGATGATGACCGATTCGATCTTCTCCACGGGCGCGGCGGCGTACCATTTCGGCAACGCGATCTGCATGGCGGAAATGCTGAAAAAAGCGCCCGCGGACACCGTGGTGATGGGCAATGTTGATCCCGTCGGGCAGTTTTTGC